>JAFWQC010000070.1 GCA_017509245.1 Clostridiales bacterium
GAGGTCGGGCTTATCTGAGCCGAACTCTTCCATAGCCTGCTTGTAGGAGATTACCGGATAAGGTGCAGGTGTTACCTTTGCGCCTGCGGGAGCGAACTTCTCGAATGTTGCTGTGAGCACTTCCTCGCCTGCTCTGAAGACGTCTTCCTGTGTAGCGAAAGCCATCTCGAAGTCGAGCTGGTAGAACTCTCCCGGTGATCTGTCTGCTCTTGCGTCCTCATCTCTGAAGCAGGGGGCGATCTGGAAATATTTATCGAATCCGGAAACCATCAGGAGCTGCTTGAACTGCTGAGGTGCCTGCGGAAGCGCATAGACCTTGCCCTTCCACTTTCTGGAAGGAACGATATAGTCTCTTGCGCCCTCAGGTGAAGATGATGTAAGGATAGGAGTCTGGATCTCCAAAAAGCCCATCTCTGTCATCTTCTGTCTCAAGAAAGCAATAACGTTGGATCTGAAGATGATGTTGTCCTTAACCTTCTGGTTTCTGAGGTCGAGATAACGGTACTTAAGTCTTACGTCCTCTCTGATCTCCTTTGATGTCATGATCTCGAAAGGAAGCTGGCTGTAAACCTTGCCGAGAACGTCAACGGAATGAGCCTCAAGTTCGATCGTACCTGTAGCGATCTTGGGGTTATATGTCTCCTCATCCCTGTGCTCGATCTTACCCTGAATGGAGATGCACTCTTCCTTTACGAGCCCGTCAAGAAGGCTCGTGTCACGCATAACGACCTGTAATGTGCCGTACATGTCTCTCAAGTCGATGAAAGATACACCGCCGTGATCTCTGATGTTCTCGATCCAGCCGCATACTCTGAGCTCTGTTCCTACATCCTTCTCTGACAAAGAGCTGATGATCCTGTCTCTGTACTGGTTAGCCATATTCCAATCCTTTCTTCGGGGAAACAAAAAACGCCCCGAACTTAAATCTCCTTTAAGTTCAGGACGAACATAACATGTCCGCGGTGCCACCTGATTTACTCCGCCAGATCTGCGGAATCTCTTTATACCGGATTGCTGTTAGAGTTGTTATTCGCCGCCGGCCTCTTTCCGCTTCGTCTTTCAGCCCTGGGACAAAGCTCTCTGAAGGCGACATACCGTGGCTACTGGGGTCTCCGTCATCGCATAATGCGTAATAGTACATAAATAAACGGCCGTTGTCAACACAAACCGTCAACGATCACTTGGAATAACCGCAGGAGCTCCTTGAAGGGCCGTCATCGCCGGATTCATAATGAGCTTTGAACTCCATGTTGATGTCTTTTATCTCACGCCTGCCTTCAATGTAATCCTGATACATGTCAGCAAGACCTGCCATGCATCCGTCACAGCTTCCGTCGATATAACCGATCGAATCCGCAACTATCTGCTCACGCTCTTCCCTTGTTGTGTCTTTTATCAGTAAACTCTTCATTTTCTGCCTCTTGAGCCGCCGCGGCCCGTTCTTCCCTTTCTCGGCTTTCCCGAAAACCCGCTGAAGCTTTCAGAACTGCTCCTCGATCCGCCCCTTGAGCCGCTCTTTGAACCGCCTGCAGAGCGTCCTCTTGAACCTGCATAGCCGCCGGAACGTCCTTTGGGGGAATTCTTACTGCCTTTTCTTCCCCTCTTGACGGGTTTCTCGAAGCGTCTCTGGCTGGGATCGCGCTCCTCTTCGAAGCCGTATTCGAATGAGAAATCGATCTTGTTCTCTTCAGTGTCGACCTTTTCGACAACGACGGTGACAGGCATGCCGATCGATAAGATCTTGCCGCCGTGAGCGCCAATCGCCCTGTAGGATCTCTCATCAAAGAAATAGTGGTCACGCAAAGATCTGAAAGGAACGAATCCTTCGATGGTATTTTCGAGCCTGACAAAGCAACCTGCGTCGATAATCGACGAGATAACGCCGTCGTAATGTTCACCGATCTTATCAGCCATGTACTGGCAGATCTTGATATCGTCGGACGCGCGCTCGGCGTCGACCGCATTGCGCTCCATTTCCGAAGAATGCTCGGCAGCGTTGTCGACCAGACCCGCGAAGTGGCTCCTCGAATTCTCGCCGTGCAGATAGCTCTTGATTATCCTGTGGATATAAAGGTCAGGATAACGTCTGATGGGCGATGTGAAATGGCAGTAGAACTTGGACGCCAGGCCGAAGTGACCTAAGTTGTCCGAGCAGTATCTTGCCTTGGCCATCGACCTTAAGAGCAGCTCATCTAAAGCCGGAAGCGCCGTCTTGTCGCCGATAGTGTCCATGAATCTTTGAACATCAAGGGGCTTGATCCTGCCCATAAGCCTTCCGGAAGCACCGAAATACCTTGCGATATTTGAGAACCTCGCGATCTTGATAGGATCTGGATCCTCGTGGACACGGTAGACGAACGGATATTTGAGGTCGAAGAATTTTTTCGCGATGAACTCGTTGGCGCAGATCATGAAGGACTCGATTATGCCGTTGGTGAAGTTGATCGGGTAAGGCTTAACATCCTTTACTGAACCGTCGTCGTTCAGGATGACCTTTGTCTCAGGCATCTCAAAACCGATCGCTCCGCGCCTCTCGCGCATTGACTTTAAGATCTCCGCAAGTTCCTTCATCTGAATGAGCATCGGGATGATCTCACCGTACTCCTCATCGTCTTCGGGGCGGGGCTCTGTCAGGATCCTGTAGCACTCGTTATAGCTCATTCTTCTGTCGGACTTGATGACGCTCTCATAGACCTCGCCGCCATAGATGCCGCCCTCGCGGTCAACGAGCATCTCTGCGGTCATGGCAAGTCTGTCGACGTTCGGATTCAAGCTGCAAAGACCGTTCGAGAGCTTAGGCGGGAGCATCGGAATGACCCTGTCCACCAGATATACCGATGTGCCTCTCGAAAATGCCTCCATATCAAGAGCAGTTCCTTCTCTTACATAATTTGAGACATCAGCGATATGGACATAAAGCTTGAAGTTGCCGTTTTTGAGTTTCTCGATCGAGATAGCATCGTCCAGATCCTTGGCATCCTCGCCGTCAATCGTTATTGTCAGGAGGTCACGCCTGTCGCGCCTTCCTGCTGCTAATTCCTTAATTATCTGCTCCGGATCGGGATTGACCGGCAAAGGCTCTACTTCTTTAATTACCTTCTCCGGGAAAGTCTGCGAGAGGCCGAACTGCCTTAAGACAGTCAACATCCTGACATCGTTGTTGCCCATGTCGCCAAGGACTTCTATTATGGTTCCTCTGCAGTCTCCCCTGTCACAGTCCGGGTTGAGGACTTCGCAGACAACAGCCATGTCAAAAGGTGCGCCGTTCAAGTGATTCCTGTCGATCTCGATCGCGCCGTAATCAGTGCTCCTGAACGAAGGGTCCGGAATGACCACGCCGCCCAAAGGGGACTGCCGCAAAATACCTATTACCTGATTTTTAACCTGAAGAGGGCCCCTGGGAGCCATATCAGCCAGAGTCGGCGGGAGCGCCGACTGGATCTCTTTAGCCTTTATTATCCGGTTCCTTCTTCTCTGGGAAGCGCTCATGCTCTCGGCAAATCCCGGTCTTCTCTTATTATCCATCTCTGATTCCTCGTAAATACATTTTTTATATCTTACTACTTGGAGTTGTTCCTTGCCTAAACATTTTTGCATGGATCACAACTGCAGTATCTTCAGTTCACTTTCCAAGCGATCGAAAAGTTCCGGTAAAAGTTCCGGCTATAGCCGGAAGAAATACCGGAAGTATCCGGTGAATGCCTTATAAACTGTCCCGGATCTCCCATCCGCCCCAATCACAAAACTTTAAACAAATAAGGACCGCCCCATCCGGAACGGTCCTTTTAGTTCAATACAAACTCTAAACTATTACCAGGCTTTAGCGATGGAGAGGTAGAGGACGACCGAAACGATCGCGAAAAGAACACAGCAGATAACTGTTGCCTTCTTGAGCTGCTCTTCCATGGTTCTTCCCTTAGCCTTGTTGTAGTAAGAATCAGAAGATCCTCCTGCTACTACACCAATACCTCTGTCGTTACCTTCCTGAACAAGAAAGAGAACGATAATGGCAATTGCCAGGATTATATCTACAATACAAAGAACGATATTCAATGTTGTCATCGGTCCTAAGCCTCCCAATACTAAATAAGCCTATGAATAATAACACATGGCTTTTACTTATGCAAACCACTTTTTGTAAGCTTGCTGATCTCGCTTACCGCAAACGGCAGAATTGCCAGCGGAATGATGACGAGCCAGGCAAGCGGGTTGATCGCCACATTGTTGAAAATGCTGTTAACTCCGGGGATGTAGATGACTGCAATGAGCATTACAAGCGAGAGTCCGACGGCGATGTTCATCATCTTGTTGGAGAAGAGTCCGAGCTTGAAGACTGAGATCCTCTCGGATCTGGCGGCAAATGCTCTGAAGAGCTCTGCGCAGATCAGGGTTGCGAATGCTACCGTGCGGGCGATGTCGATGGGATGAACGCCCTTGGCTGCCGCATCTGCAAGGATTCCTGAATAGAAGAATGTGTTTCCGTTATTCATGCTCATAAGCGAGATGATGAACGCTGCAGCTACGGATACAAAGAGTCCGATGGACTGCATTGCGATGTGGCGCATCATGTCTTTGTTGATGATGGGCTCGTTCTTGGATCTCGGAGGGAGCTTCATTATGCCGGGCTCACCCTTTTCGCGGCCCAGGGCAAGGGCAGGGAAAGAGTCAGTGATGAGATTGAGCCAGAGGAGCTGGATCGCGGTCAAAGGAGCTGCGATTCCGGGTACCAGAGACTTCGGAACGAGTGAGAGCAGGAAGATTACGAGGATCTCTCCCACGTTGCATGAGAGGAGGAATCCGACGAACTTTCTGATGTTCGAGTAGATGGTCCTTCCCTGCTCTACGGCCTTTACGATCGTTGCGAAGTTGTCATCCATCAGGATCATGTCGGCGGAGTTCTTGGAAACGTCCGTGCCGGTGATGCCCATTGCGACGCCGATATCAGCGGACTTCAAAGCCATGGCGTCGTTGACGCCGTCACCTGTCATTGAAGCTATATGGTCATTTTTCTTAAGTGCGGTTACGATGCGGACCTTGTGCTCCGGTGACACACGTGCATAAACGCTTGTCTTCTCTACAACCTCGAGGAGTTCCTCGTCAGAGATCTTGTCGAGTTCTTCGCCGGAATAAGCATCCATGTGGTCGGCGTCACGCATTTCGAGATTATCGGAGATCGCGACTGCCGAATCCTTGAAGTCGCCTGTGATCATGACGGCGCGGATGCCTGCTTCCTTGCAGACTGCGATAGCATCCTTGGCTTCCTTACGAGCGGGATCGATCATGCCGATGAGGCCCAGGAATGTCATATTCTCTTCGTCGGCAAATGTTGCCTTGGATCCGTCACCGTGCTCCTTTGTTGCGAAAGCGAGCACACGGATAGCCTGAATAGCATAGTTGTGATTGATCTCACGGATCTCCGAGCGCTTCTCTTCGGTCATCTTCTGAACGCCTGTGGGTGTCAGAATGGATGAGCAGCGGGAGATAACGATGTCCGGAGCGCCCTTTGTGAAGCTGATCCACTTGCCTTCCTCAATGCCGGAATGGTATGTGGTCATCATCTTACGGTCTGAATCGAAGGGGAGCTCTGTCTCTCTGGGATATGTGTGCATCGTCTCCTCGCGGAGCATTCTTGCCTTCATGCCGAGAGTCGTAAGAGCACCCTCGGTGGGGTCGCCGATGCAGGAATAATCATTTTCGCCGTGGGTAACGATGGAAGCGTCATTACAAAGAACCGATGAAAGGATCAGTGTGTTGAGAACGCCTTCGATCTTGACGGGCTTGCCGCCCTCGTCGACGATGTTGCCCTTGGGCGCATATCCGCCGCCTTCGACGTTGTATTTCTTATTGCCGTCATAGATGACTTTTACCGTCATCTGGTTCTGTGTGAGCGTACCGGTCTTATCCGAGCAGATAACGTCAACGCAGCCCAGAGTCTCAACAGCAAGAAGTCTCTTTACGATAGCGTTGCTCTCAGCCATCTTGGTCATGCCGATCGAAAGAACGATCGTAACTACTGCAGCAAGGCCTTCAGGGATCGCTGCAACTGCGAGTGAGACAGCAGTCATGAGTGCGTCCTCCCATGGAAGCTTCTGAACGAAGATATCCACAAGCAGGACTACGATGCATACGATGATGCAGACGACTGCAAGGATCTTGCCGAGCTTGTTAAGGCTCTTCTGAAGAGGTGTTGCCTCGTCTTCGATATTAGTGAGTTTGTCGGCGATCTTTCCGAGCTCGGTATCACGCGCCGTAGCAACTACAACACCTCTTGCTCTGCCGTATGTGACAGCTGTGCCCATGTAGAGCATGTTCTTGCGGTCGCCGAGTGAGCAGTCTTCGGGAAGGACAAGTGTTGCGTCCTTTTCGACTGCTACGGATTCGCCTGTGAGAGATGCTTCCTCAGCCTTAAGCGAGCTTGATTCGATGAGTCGCATGTCTGCGGAGATGGAGTCACCTGCATCGATCGCGATGACGTCACCGACTACGACATTCTCAGAATCGACCATGACGATCTTGCCGTCACGGATGACCTTTGTCTGGGGAGAGCTCATCTTCTTTAAAGCAGCCAGTGCCTGGTCTGCCTTGCCTTCCTGATATACGCCCAATGCCGCGTTAAGGATTACGATCGCGAGGATGACGATTACGTCGATCCACTCCTCGAATCCGCCGCCGCTCTTGAAAGCCATATATGCCGAAAGTGCCGCAGCCGCGATGAGGATTATTACCATCGCGTCAGCGAACTGCGCGAGAAATCTCTTCCAGAGCGGTACTTTCTTTTCTTCACCTAATGAGTTGGGACCGTTCTTGGCATAACGGAGCGATGCTTCATTTGAAGTAAGGCCCTTCACCAGATCGGTGTCTAATTCCTGTGCTACCTGTTCAGCCGTTGCTGAAAATGGTTGTGTCATTTCTAATCTATCCTCCTGGTATCAACCAAGAAATAATTATACTATATTTTTGATTTTTAAAAGTGGGCAGCAGTCATTGACGAATGTACGAATCGGGGGCACCCGCGGGGAATTTTTTGGACATTTTCAATATTTTTGCTTTATGGGCTGTGTCCTTTTTTCGAGCACGGCAAAACTGCTTCGCTCAGAGTTATGCGGACAAATATCCCGGATCAATCCTCTGCGGCCGGCTCGTCAGCGGGCTGGGTACCCCAGATATACTGCTCTAATTCAGACACGCCGTCATCTTCCATGATGGCCTTGCTGAACTGCGTCTCGTAGAGTTCACGGTATACGCCTTCCTTGCCGAGGAGTTCTTTGTGAGTACCTCTTTCGGCGATCATTCCGTCCTTGACCACGAGGATCTCGTCAGCCGCGAGGATGGTCGACAATCTGTGCGCGATGAGGATGCTCGTCTTGCTCTTGATGATCGGATCGATCGCATCCTGGATCTTCTTCTCGGATATCGAATCGAGTGCCGATGTGGCCTCATCGAAAATAAATATCGTCGGATCCTTCAATATGATCCTCGCTATGGAGATCCTCTGCTTCTCACCGCCAGAGAGCTTCAATCCCCTGTTGCCGACCTCGGTGTCCAGACCCTTCTCCTGCTTCTCGATGAAGTCCCAGATATTGGCCTTCTTAAGCGCTTCGATCATGTCTTCTTCCGTGGCATCGGGCTTTGCATAAAGCAGGTTCTCCCTGACAGTTCCGTTGAACAGATATGTCTCCTGCGACACGACGCCGACCTTGTCCCTCAGGAATTTGAGGTCGAGCTTTCGTACGTCGGTACCGTCGAAAGTAACGCTTCCCGAATCGACGTCATAAAGTCTCGGAATGAGATTTACGATCGTGCTCTTGCCTGAACCCGAAGGTCCGACGATCGCGATGCTCTTGCCCGCATTAAGCGTGAAATTGATGTCCTTAAGGATCTTCTTAGACTCGTCGTAAGAGAATTCCACGTGCTCGAAAACAACGTCTCCGGTCACCTTTTCGGGCGTTATCGCATCGTCAGCATTCTTTATCTCGACCGGGATATCAAAGTAATCGAAGATGCGCTTGAACAGCGCCATCGACCTGATCCATTCGACCTGCATGTTAAGCAGGCTGTTAACCGGCATATACATCTTGCCCAGGAGTGCCACGAGCACCGTGATATCACCGATGGTAAGACTTGAATCGTACTTCATCATGAGGATGCCACCGACCAGATAGATCAGCATAGGTCCCACGCTCGTAAATGTCGTAAGGATCACGATGAACCATCTGCCTGCCATGCTCTCCTTGATGTTCAGACCGATCATCCTTCGGTTGGCTTTCTCATATCTGTCATACTCATATTTCTCTTTGCCGAAGAGCTTTACGAGGAGCTGGCCGCTTACTGACAAAGTCTCATTAAGAATTCCGTTGACCTCATCATTTACCTGCTGCGATTCGTTTGTAAGCTTCCATCTCTTCTTTCCCGCGCTCCTCGTGGGCACCGTAAACAGCGGAACGATGACGATTCCCACCAGCGCAAGGATCCAGTTCTTCTGGAACATCGCGATCATGGCGATTATGAGCGTTATGGAGTTCGAGAGAATGCTCGAAAATGTATTCGTGATAACCGCCTTAACACCGTCGATATCGCTTGTCATCCTGGTGATGATGTCACCCTGGTTGTTCGACGTGAAAAACCTCTGCGACATATTCTGCAGATGCTTATACATCTGGTTTCTCATGTCGAATGTAATGTGCTGTGCGATCCATGTGTTTATGTATGTCTGAGCGACGCCGATAAGACTTGCGCCGAGTGTTACGGCAAGCGAGAGGGCAATATAGAAAACAAGCGCGCGAAGGTCCTTGTTAAGGAGTCCTTCATCCAGGATCTTGCCTGTTAAGATCGAAGGAAGGAGCGTTAAGAAAGAAGATACGACTATGCAGAGAAGAACGAGGATAAGCTGCTTCGTATAAGGCTTCAGATACGAGAAAACACGCTTGAGCAGTTCAGGCGTGACTTTAGGCTGATTGGCCTTCTCTTCCTCTGTCAGATACTGCCCGCCTAACGGGCCTCCCATTCTTCCTCCGGGTGGCATATTGAGTCCTCCTCCAGGTCAAGGTTTTCGATGTCTTTTACGCTACTTTTACCATATAAACATCAAAATGCCTAACCAAAATTACAGTGACGTTTTTAGGCATATTAAATCCGGTATATTCAAAAACGTCGTAACGGATATAACAAAAAGCTATTCTCATACGCTCGAAAACCGGAATACTTTGGTACAATCTTAAAAGGAAATTGAGTTTTGCTCCGGCAGCAGTATGCCGTTCAAGCAGCTTACAGTTTCCGTTTCTATCTTTTTTGGAGGTGCTTTATGGCATTAGGAATCAAGCAGAAAAAGGTTGTACTCAAGAACAGCTACAACGTACAGACACTTTTCGAGGCTATCAAAGATCATGAATTCACACCCGGCAAGCCGATGCTCGTCGATCACGCATTCACCAAGGTTATTTGCTTCCCCGAAGTCGACAGACAGAACCAGGTCCAGCTCGTACCCGGAGGATTCAAGGGCGAGGGTCCCAAGTGGACAGTCATGAAGGCTGAAGCTATCGGCAAGGAAAACGTCATGAAGAACATTGCCATGGGCGCCCTCACAAACGGCTGGGCAAACCTCGGCAGCCTTGGCGGCAAGAACTGCAAGCTCTGCGAACAGCAGGTCGATGAAGTTGCCGCTGAACTCGAAGCAATGGGCATCTGATATTTATTTTGTTTGACACTTATACTGTCCCAGGATATACCCGGGGCAGTTTTTATTTGCTTGCTGATAGTTAAGGGCACGTATGCTTTTAGGAATGATCCGGCAAACATCCCATAAACAGCAAACGCGGCTCCCGTTTGGAAGCCGCGATGCGAGAAACAAAAAACCATTTAAACGCTGTATTAAATGCGGGGACCCTGTGAAAGGTATCCTTAACATGATTATATAAAACTCTTGCGTTTTCGAACTGTGTCAAAATGCCCTTATCTTTTCGGCAAACATCAGGCGAAAATATACAAACACAACAATTCGATTTTCAAAGCATTTTTAGCACTGAAAAGCCCGCAAACATGCGGAAAATCAGCCTTGGAGCTTCATATAACCTTCTTTTATCCAGCCTAACTTGCGCATGATCTCGCTGAAGAGCAAAGAGAGTACTGCAGGTGTAAAAATGCAGATGCAGAACATGCCGAGCCATGCATACCAGTTAAGGTTGCCAGATGCAGACATAGCCGAGAAGCAACCGATAGGGCCTACAAGACCGCATGTACCCATACCTGCTGCAACACCGTTGCACTCGAGCTTGAAGATCATTGTTGCCATAGGACCAGTGATCGCGGAAGCCAGAGTAGCAGGGATCCAGATCTGAGGGTGAACTACGATATTAGGCATCTGGAGCATTGAAGTGCCGAGGCCCTGTGAAACAACTCCGCCCCACTTGTTCTCTCTGTAAGATGCGACAGCGAATCCGACCATCTGAGCACAGCATCCTGCAAGAGCAGCACCGCCTGCGATACCTGCGATACCGATCGTTGCGCAAATAGCTGCAGAAGAGATAGGAAGTGTAAGTATGATGCCTACAACAACAGAAATGATGATACCCATAATGAACGGGTGAAGCTGTGTTGTGGTATTGATGAACTGACCAAGCCAGTTCATAGCGACACCGATCGCAGGACATGTAAAGTAAGCTACAAGATATCCGAAGCCCAACGAAACGATAGGAGTTACAAGGATATCCACCTTAGTCTCCTTGGAGACCATCTTACCTAATTCAACAGCGACAATAACAGCTACGAAAACTCCAAGAGGACCTGCTGCGTATGGCTGACCTGCAGTCTTAACAAAGATTCCGTCAGGTGCAGATACGAAATGATAAGCAGGATAGCAGTTAGCAAACGCACCGACACAAGCAGCACAAGCTGTAACAAGCATAGGCGCCTTAAGTGCAACAGCGATTCCAACGGCAATAGCCGCACCGGTTACAGGCGAATTTGCACCTGTGATAAATCCTACAACCTTCAGGAAGTGTGCAAGTCTGTGGAAGAACTCCAAATCGATCTTATCAATATAAGGAGCCAATGTAGAAAGAATTGTTCCGACAAGAAGCGAAGCAAAAAGTCCCTGGGCCATACCGCCCATAGCGTCAACGAAATAAGTCTTTGGTGTGAATTTGATATCCTTAGCCTTAAGGAAAGCACTGAAATTCTTATACTTCTTCGGCTTGGATTTTGTCTTCGATTTACCCATTTTCCAACCCCTCCGGATAAATTATTGAGAAGATAATATCATTCGCTATATTTCTTTTGTAATAATACATTGGACATTTTAAATACCCCAAAGACCGCCTAAAGGGTGTAATTTGCACAAAGCAGGCATAACGAAAATCATTTGGGCAGGAAATAGCAGAAATTCAACACTCTTACGCCATATACGATGCCACATCAAAATCATAGATTTTCATGAGCATTCCGGGTTTCATTGCATCAGTTATATCACCGTCAAAAATGACACGGCCTTCTTTAAGCATGACTGCCCTCGTGCAGCATCTTTTGGCCTGTTCCAGGTCGTGGAAAACAGCGACCAGAGTGTTGTCGATCTCGCCGGTCTTTCCCGAAGACCAGGTGTTAAGTTTGTCGCAGAGTTCTGCCCTGTATTTGATGTCGAGATTATTGCCGGGTTCGTCTAAGAAAAGGAACGGCGAGCCTTGCGCAAATGTCCTTGCAAGTAACACACGCTGTAACTGTCCGCCGGATAATTCATCCAGGTGTCTGTCCTTAAGTTCAGCAACACCGCAGTCTTCCATGCACTTTTGCGCATATTCAGCGCCTGAAGCCCTGTTCGCGAAAACCATACTTCCTGATGATGCATATGTTCCAAGCAGCACTGTCTCATATACCGTGTAAGGAAAATAAATGTCGCTTGTCTGGGGCATGAGCGCGATGAGTCTGGCGACTTCTTTGCGCTTCATTGAAGAGACGTCTTTGCCACCGATCAGCACTTCACCTTCATGGGGGATAATGCCCGCAAGAACGCGCAGCAAAGTTGTTTTGCCGGAACCGTTCGCGCCGCCGATGAACACTTTCTCACCGGACCTGACCGTAAAGTCGATGCCCTTCAGGACTTCTGTTTTGCCGTAGCCGGCTTTAATGCCCTTACAAATGATATCCATCAGCGTTTCCTCCTTGAAGCGAAGAAAACATAAGCAAAGAACGGAGCTCCGATCAAGGCCGTTACAGCTCCGACGGGTATCTCCCTGGGCGACATAAGTGTTCTTGATATAAGATCGCAAAGCGCCATGAATGCGCCGCCGTAAATAAATGACATTGGAAGCACGAGCTTATGCGCGGGTCCGAAGATCTTTCTTACAACATGGGGAGCCGCAAGATCCACAAATCCGATGACACCCGTGAATGCGACAGATACGCCCGTAAGAAGCGAGCATACAAGGACCGCTGCGATCTTGGTCTTCTTTGCATCCACGCCCATCGCCTGAGCCTGAAGGTCACCGAAGCTCATGATGTCCAATTTTCGGGACATCAGCATAAGGAAAACAAAGCAGACAACGCATACCGGAAACAGGATTGCGCAGTGCTTCCATCCCCTGGCCGAGAACGATCCCATGAGCCACAGGATCAGCTGCTTGGAGTGATCCGAATAAAGGGTCGATAAAAAGTTCATCATGCCGTTTACAAAAAGCGACAGGACCATGCCTATCAGGACTACCGTCGTGTTAGATACGCTTCTGTCGATTGCAGACGCGAGAAGGAGTGCGGCAATTACTGTCGCAAGCCCGAAAACAAAGCCCGCAAACGGAAGCATAAAGCCTGCAAGAAAAGGGACTGATATCTCAAGGATAAGGACGGCTGCAGCGCCTAAAGATGCTCCGGAAGATACGCCCAGAGTGTAGGAAGATGCAAGCGGATTCTGCAAAAGAGCCTGCATGCATGCTCCGCTTAACGAGAGCGCACCGCCTACAAGGAAGGCCATTATCGCCCTTGGCATTCTGATAGTCCAGAAGATCGAATCCATCATGGGCTCAATACCGTCAGGCGTCCCCTTGCCCGTAATGTGACCTCCGATTATGCCGAAGAGATCTTTAAGCGAGATGTATACGCTGCCCTGCCTTATGGCAAGAATGAGTATAAAAAGGCACAGGACTGCCGATAATGCTATCTTTAGTCCTGTGCCCTTCTTAGTCATGTTTTTATCCCGCTTGAAATTATCCGAGGATCTTCTCGAGAATGTCTTCCTTGATCTCGTCGAAAGACTGTGTGAAATTGCCGAACTTATCAGCGTAGATCACCCTGCCCCACTCGATCGTTGCTTCGGAAACGTGCTGGTTCGGACGTGAGCAAAGATCCTCATCGACCGCATAAACAGCGCCGTTCTTGACTGCCGTTACATTCTCCCAGCCTTCAAGAGCCTTGACCTGATCTGCAGCATCAGGCATCCAGTTGCAGTCCATAAGTATCACGTCAGGGTTGGCAGCGATAGCTTCCTCAACGGATACTGCAAGCCATCCCTCCTGGTCAGCGAAAACATTCTTTGCTCCGACAGCCTCGAGCATCTCGTTCATGTAAGTGCCCTTGCCGAATGTATAGACTGTAGGATAATCAGCGGAAGGAACGTTCATCATTACCATTACTGTCTTCTGCTCATCTTCAGAAACAGACTTGCCTACCTCTTCAACACCTGCCATAAATGCGGTAAGACCCTTGGATAATGCGAGTGACTCAGGTCCCTTGCCGACACATGCACCGATGAACTCAAGATCCTCACAGATGCCTTCGATGGAAGAAGGTGAAGGGATATCTGCTACGCAGACACCGCTGTCGACGAGAGACTGGAAAGGTGAAGTGCCGCCGACAGAGCTCATTCCCGAAGTGAATACAATATCAGGATTCAATGCTGCGATTGCCTCATTATCAGGTGACATCATGTCAAACTGGGCAACATCTGCCTTGAGCTTGTCAGCATAAGCAGCTGAATTGGTGTCGATGCCTACGATCTTGTCACCAAGGCCGAGGTCAATAAGGACCTGCGTCGTGGAAGGTGCCATCGAAACGATCTTCTCAACCTTTTCCGGAACCTTGATGTCGTTGCCTGCGCGGTCCTTTGCGGGAACCTCGATATTGAGTTCGTTGTAAATATCCTGACCTGCAGACACTAAGGCCTCAACGTCAGAATTCTCTGCAATCTCCTTTATTTCCTTGATCTTGGAACAGCCTGTTGCAAATGACATTGTTGCCGCAACGGCCAGAACAACTGAAATCAATTTCTTCATTTTTTAGATCCTCCTTAAGCAAAAACGCGGTATCCGCTTCTTGCTTATTATTTGCGAAAATTATAATCTATAACCCACTTTTGAGGTATACTTTAGAGCAACCGTTCTATATCAAAAATCTATGTTCAAACAGGGATTGATTTTATGAAGATTAACAAAATACTTGCTGACAAGACTCCTACAATATCATTCGAGGTCTTCCCGCCCAAGGCTGAGACAGGCCTTGAGGACGTTAAGGCCGCAGCAGGCGCAATCGCCGCTTTGAATCCTTCATTCATGTCCGTGACATACGGCGCGGCAGGTTCGACTTCCAAGATGACTATCGAAGTCGCATCGAGCATCAAGAGCCTTTATGGTGTGCCCGTAATGCCTCACCTCACCTGCGTTGCATCTACAAAAGAGCACGTTGCCAACATGCTCAGCCAGGTCCGCGGGAACAATATCGACAACATCATGGCATTAAGAGGCGATCTTCCCAAGGACGGCGTTGTCTGCAACGATTATGTACATGCATCAGACCTCATCAGAGATATCAGAGCGCAGGATCCTGACATCTGCATCGGCGGCGCTTGCTACCCTGAAGGACACGTAGAATCTGCCAACAAGTCTGAGGACATTCACTTCCTTAAGGAAAAGGTCGATGCAGGCTGTGATTTCCTTACTACACAGATGTTTTTCGACAACAACATATTCTATAACTTTCTTTACAGGGTTAAGGACGTCGGCATCAATGTTCCTATCGTTCCCGGCATCATGCCCATAACTACTGCAAGACAGCTCTCAAGATCCGTCCAGCTCTCCGGCACAAGCGTTCCCGAGCGCTTCAAGGCGATCGTTGACCATTTCGGCGACGACCCGGTCGCTATGCGCCAGGCCGGCATCATTTACGCCACTGAGCAGATAATCGACCTCATCGCAAACGGCATCACACATGTTCACGTTTATTCCATGAATAAGCCTGACGTCGCCTCCGATATACTTTATAACCTCAAGGGGATCATCGGTTAATGCCATTAGGAGTAACAATTCCTGAAAAAGAAGTCTTAAGATACATGGGGTACCATGGTATCACAAAGGTTGAGCCTGACACACAGGTCAGGATCGGCAAGGCAATTGACCAGGTCGAATCCCAGTCGCACCCGAGGATCGTCACAAAGGAATACCCCATAAGAGTAAGAGGCAACGACATCACTGTCTATAACGGTACTGAAGAGATAGTTCTTACTTCAGAATCCCTCGCGAGAAACCTTAAAGGCTGCTGCGGAGCGGTCCTCCTGGCAGCGACCATAGGTCCTGCCTGCGATATGCTTGTAAGAAGAGCTTCCGTAACCTCTTCCGCAGACGCTTCCATCTATCAGGCAGCAGGAGCTGCTGCTATCGAAGCATTTTTAGACGATTATAATGACAAGCTCGAAAAGGAATACGCGGCACAGGGTCTTTTCCTCCGCCCAAGATTCTCACCGGGCTACGGCGACTTAAAGCTCGATCACCAGAAGGACTGGTTCAGGCTTCTTGATATATCAAAACAGATCGGCGTGGAACTTACGGATTCACTCCTGATGGTTCCCACAAAGTCCGTTACCGCACTTATCGGTATCGGCATAGATAAAAGCAAGGTTGGCTGTTCAGGCTGTTCAGAATGCGGCAAGCACGACACCTGCGCATATTCGAAAGAGGACAAATAAACATGGGCTTAAGAGAAAGACTTGGAAAAGAATGGCTTTTTTGCGACGGCGGCACAGGCTCCATACTTCAGGGACTGGGCCTTAAAGGCGGCGAGCTTCCCGAGACATGGAACCTCACAAGACCGGATGATATAAAAGCGCTTAACAAAAGCTATTTCGATGCAGGATCAAATATCGTAAACACCAACACTTTCGGTGCCAACAGATTCAAGTTCGATAACGTATCAGAGATCGTTACCGCAGCCGTTAAGATCTGCCAGCAGGCAAGAAAAGAAGCAGGCCGTGAAGACGATGCTTATGTTGCAATAGACGTGGGCCCCACAGGAAAGCTTTTAGAGCCTATGGGAGATCTTCCCTTTAACGTTGCGGTCGATGTTTTCGCTGAGATCATAAAGGCAGGATATGAGGCAGGCGGAGATCTGGTCCTCATCGAGACGATGAGCGACTCCTACGAAGCAAAGGCAGCAGTAGTTGCAGCAAAAGAGGTATGCGACCTGCCCATCATAGTTACGATGGTCTACGACGAGACAGGTAAGCTCCTTACGGGCGGCGGAGTTGAAGGCACTGTCGCAATGTTAGAAGGCCTTAAGGTCGATGCTGTCGGCATCAACTGCGGCTTCGGTCCGACACAGATGCTCCCTATCGCAGAGCGCCTTGTTAAGTGCTGCTCCCTTCCTATCGTTGTTAACCCTAACGCGGGTCTTCCGAGAACAGAGAACGGCGTGACAGTTTACGACGTCGATCCTGATGACTTCGCAAGTGTCATGGAGCAGATCGCGAAGCTGGGCGTACACGTTATGGGCGGCTGCTGCGGAACGACTCCCGATCACATCAGCAAGATGATAAATACGGTTAAGGCAGTTCCCTTCACCGCTCCTACGGTTAAGAATGAGACTTACGTTACGAGCTTTGCAGACTGCGTTAAGATCGGCAAGAAGCCCGTCATAATCGGTGAGAGGATCAATCCTACAGGCAAGAAGAAGCTCCAGCAGGCTCTGCGTGACCACAATACCGATTACCTTCTGACCGAAGCGTTGAAGCAGGAAGAGGCCGGCGCTCACATCTTAGACGTCAATGTTGGTCTTCCGGAGATCGACGAGCCTTCCATGATGGAAGACGTTGTATTGAAGATCCAGTCAGTTACAAATCTTCCTCTGCAGATAGACACAACCAATATCGAAGCGTTAGAGCGCGGCATGCGCATCTATAACGGCAAGCCCATGATAAACTCCGTTAACGGCAAGGAAGAGAACATCAAGGCAGTAATGCCGCTGGTTGCTAAATACGGCGGCGTTCTGGTCGCTCTTCCTCTTGACGAAGGCGGTATTCCTGAGACTTCAGACGGCAGGATCGCTATTGCAAAGCGCATCTACGAAGAAGCTGACAGATACGGTATTCCGAGAAAGGATATCGTTATCGATGGCCTTGCAATGACAGTCTCTTCAGATCCTAATTCCGCCATTGCGACCCTTGATACGGTAAGACGTGTAAGAGACGAATTCGACGGCCATTCGATCCTCGGTGTATCAAATATCTCCTTCGGTCTTCCCGCCAGAGAACTCGTCAATTCGCACTTCCTTACGATGGCGATGCAGAACGGTCTTTCCTGCGCGATCATCAACCCCTGCAACGGCCCCATGATGGCATCCTACAGATCATTTAACGCGTTAATGAACCTTGACCCTAATCTTCAGGAATTCATTACTGCTTTCAAGGATTATGTTGCCGGCTCCGCCACTGTCGCAAGCACAAAAAGTTCCGGTGCTGCGTCCGGAGCTGTCCTGACATTAGGAGAAGCTATCGAGAGAGGCGTTGTCGGAAGAGCCGCCGAAGCAATGAAAGAGGCACTTGATTCAGGAAGAGATTCACTCGAGATAATTGATAGCGAACTCATTCCGTCGCTCGACCGCGTCGGAAAAGGTTTTGAGGCAGGGACCATATTCCTTCCCCAGCTTCTCATGAGCGCAGATGCTGCAAAGGCGGCTTTCGCAGTCGTTAAGGAGGCCATGGCTGACAAACCCAGAAACACTAAGGGCCAGGTCATCATGGCCACGGTCAAAGGTGACATTCACGACATCGGCAAGAATATCGTTAAGGTCATGCTCGAGAATTACGGCTACGACGTAATAGATCTGGGCAAGGACGTTCCGCCCGAAGTGATCGTTGACTGCGCCATCGAGAACAACATCAAGGTCGTGGGCCTTTCCGCTCTCATGACAACAACGGTTGCTTCGATGGAAGAGACCATAAAGCTCATGCGTGAGAAAAAGCCCGATACAAAGATCGTTGTAGGCGGCGCGGTAATGACACCCGAATACGCAGACCAGATCGGCGCAGATGCCTATGCAAAGGATGCAATGGCAACAGTAAGATACTGCGATTCGGTCTTTGAAGGATCAGTTTAATACTCAGTCCAATGACATGATGTAGATCTGGCAGGGATTCTCATCACCCCAGATCTCATTAATGACTTCGAGTTCCTTAAAACCGCAGGATAAGTAGAAACGGTTGGTCCTGTCGTAGTCTTCATACACGCCCATTTTAACGGTCTTGACCTGCATGAACGAATAACCTTCCTCCGTTGCGATCTTCTTTGCTTCTTCGAAAAGTGCCCTTCCCAAGCCTTTGCGGTGAAACTCCTTGAGCACTCCCATAACTGCGAGTTCAACAGTCTCCCTGCCCGTTTCCTTAAGGCAGAGAAAGCCTGCATATCCGCCGTCTTCTTTTGCAGCAAAGAATATCCAGTCAGCGCAGTCTGAAATATATTTCTCCCTGCTCTCATCTACTTCAAACCAGTCGTGCAAAGCTTCCAGTACTTTTCTTGCTATCTTCTGCTTTAATTCTCTGTCATTTATTCTTTCGATCATTATCTTTCCTCTTATAATCCGTAGATCCTTATGGCATTATCTGCCAGCACTTTCTGTTCAATATCAGGCACTAACCCGAGATCTGTTACGAACTTTATGTGTCCTTCCATGCTGCATCCGAAGCTGTCAGAGCCGAACATCACCCTGTCCGGGATCTTCTCCGTAAGAGCCTTTACCTCCGCACTTATCTTATCAAGAATGTCCTCATTGTCAGCAACGGATGACAGGTCAAATGCGATATTCGGATACTTTATAAGTCCCATGCATTTGCTTATCTCAGGATACCAGCAATGACAGCAGACAAACTGCAGATGAGGGTATTCTTTTATAACCTCTTCAGCGACATTTACATCACCATACTTAACGTTGTCCCAGCCCGAATGGAAGAGCACCGGAACATTATGTTTCATCGCGAGTTCATACACAGGCTTTATGCATTCGTCCGTAAGGTAGAACTCCTCGTGGCCCGTGAAGAGCTTGATGCCCTTTATCTTTTTATCTGATATGTAGCGGTCAAGATTTTCGAGCGTTTCAGAAAAACATTTGAAAGGGCTTATGCCGCCTATAACATAAACATTTCCGCAGTCTTCGAAAAGATCCACAAGATCGCTATTTGATCCGATACCGCTCTCCGGCCATGAATCCGCGATTGCTATGCACTTATCAACACCGGCACGTTCCATTTCAAGAAGAAGTCTTTCCTTCTTAGACTTCATATCTTTGTACTCACTGCCTACCGGCAGATGTACGTGTGCATCGATTATCACTTATAAGCGCCCCATATCTTTAAGATACTGTCTGACTTTTTCGATTACGGGAAGCTGCCTTACTTCAATGTCCTCAGGCAGATCGTCGAGCGCAAAGAAACGCTGCTCGATCACCTCTTCCTCCTGAGGCTTCATCTCGCCCGAATAATCGAAACAGATGTATATTATCCCGGCAATATAGCACTCGTCACCGTTAGGATAGATATGGTGCGTATCCTTGCCTGAAAAATCCGTCAGGAACTCCAGTTTTCCGCACGTAAGGCCTGTCTCTTCAAAGACTTCTCTGCGGCAGGCCTCCTCAAAGCTCTCACCTAATTCCAGCGATCCGCCCGGATGGTCCCAGAGTTTGTCATCGGCACGTTTGCCTAAAAGTATCTCATTCTTCTCATTTACCAGATATGCTCCGGCACCCGTCAGTATTATCGGTCTGTGTCCCAGTTCTTTTCTGAGATCCATTATGTAGCCCATGCTTGTCTCCTTATTGGTTTTATTCCGAAAGAAACAGTTCTTTCAGTTTATTCGCAACCGCATCTTCATCATTGCTTCCGATAATGCCGGTCGCTATCGCTTTAAGTTCGTCCACCGCGTTAGAGACCGCGTAGGCTTCATCGGCGATCTCAAACATCGATATATCATTGAGCGCGTCTCCGAAAACCACTAACCTGCCGTACCCGAGCTCTTCTTTAAGCTTTAATACCGACTTGGCCTTCGTACAGTTTTGCGGACATACCTCAAGCCAGTATTCCTCCCTGTAAGTATCCTTCTGGAACAGTGTCTCCCAGCCCTGATACTTTCTGACCCTCTCATAGATCGGAGCAATATAATCCTTGTGTCCTATCAGCGTGACATATCCGGGCTCACCCGTGAACAGGCCTTCAAAGTCCGGAGCAAGCTTCATTACGGGATCATTCCTGTAGTAATCAACATAGCCACGGAATTCTGCCGTATGCTCATCACCGCAATACATCTTATACATTGTATTTCCGAAGAAACATGACACAAAGCCGCATTCCGGAAGTTCGGGGATCAAATCCTTCAGGAGACTTACCTCATCAGCAGTAAAAACAGCTTTCGTTATAATGCCGCCGGTATTGTTGTCAGCTAAGACAGCACCGTTCCTGGTGATCACCGGAAGCTTTAGCCTCAGCCCGCCAGTTATCTCACGCGCACTCTGAATAGACCTTGCAGTCGCATATGTGAAAGCCATTCCTCTCCCGACGAGCTCATTGACGGTATCTTCCGTATAAGCGGAAAGTTTGATGTCACTGCGCATCAGCGTGCCGTCAAGATCGGAAACATAAAGTGTCTTTTTACTCACGGGCAGGTCACTCACTGGGAGAAGGGTCAGTTGCAGCAGCGGGCACTTCTGATGCTGCCGGGCCGGCCGAGGCCGGTTCTATAGCAGGCTTATCCTCAACGTTTCCGGCCGCTAAAACTTCCGCCTTCTTCTTTTTTCGAGCCCTTATAAAAGATACGACCAGGAGCACTGCGAGCAGGAAAATGAACACCGCTGTGATCACCACTGCTCTTGCCAGCTTGTGTGTCGTCTCGTAAGGATTTCCTGAAGGGTCCTCGTCCTTTTCATCGAAAATCGTCTCTACAACAGAATTGATGAAACCTCTCTTCGTCAAAGGATCGCTGCTCTCAGCAACCACGACCGCCAGAAGCTTATCTTCGGGACTTATGCAGAGGATGATCATCTGTTCATCATCTTCGATAACGCGGTAATATCCTTCGATCTCATATTTGTCCGTGTAGATGTATTTATCTTCAAGGATCTTTTCCTGATATTCTTCTTCAAGCGTACTGCTGTCTCTGGGCGCCAGGTATGTGAGATAGAACAGAAGATCAGACATAGATGTCTTATTCTTTTTGTCATACAAAGGCGCGATATTGGATGCAAACTTTATAAGCATGTACTGCTCCAACGTGTGATCTGTCGTATCTTCGATCACGTCGCACATCTTTTCGAAATCGTCAGTAAAATCCTTCTCATCGATAAGACCTTCCTGATAAAGATCCATCATGCAGAGTTCAGCCATAAGCTTATAGTAAACATCTTCGTCAAAGCAGTCTTCCTTGCCGTAGAGCACTTTCATTACGTCGCCATAGTAGAACACCCTGCTCATTCCGACCTGGCCGTTGCTTAAGAAAGCACCGTTTTCGATCCTGTACTTATCGAAAGTCTGCTCCAAAGCATTAACTACCCCAAACTCTTCTTTCCGGTCGCCGTACTTGATCGTTCGGAGCCAGAGAAGCTGCCAGCACGGATTCGTGAACGCGCCATTGTCATAGACATCGTATTCTTTTGCCTTCTTATCCGGATACTTGATCTCGATCGACATAACAGGATAACTGCTCTGCTTGTATTCCTCATTCAGCTTAAAGTTATCGGGATTGATCGCCGTGCACCTTATATACTCTTCGCGCGTCAGCTCATATTTCTCATCAGCGAGCGGATACTCAATGTAATACTTGGATTTCTTCTCATATATGTGAACCCTGGTCTCATCATTTCCATAATTTAACTTGATGTATTCCGGGACATCAAACTTGGGCTCATACGTCGGAACAGTGAAATAGCCTGCGATCATTGCTGCCACATAAATAACGGTAAGACCTAAAACGATCCATTTAATTCTCATTTATCTCTTCCCCCTTGGAGTCTGAAAATCGGCAATGTATTCCTACTTTAATTAATTATAACAATCTTCAGGATAATTACTTGCGGCAGTATCAGCACGGTGGTTCCTTTATGCTCTCGAAAATTTCCCGGCCGCGGCCGCAAAGCCGGGTGCTTATTTGGGATACGTTTGTGTTACAAAACGTGTCCAAATGACGGTTCCGGAGGGTATGCTGAAAGCGGCCGCGGCCACAAAAAAAACAGCGCATCGCTGCACTGTTTTTTCTTTAGCAACAATTGTATCTAATCCCGCAAAGCTTACTCTTCCGTATCTTCCTCGGGAACTTCAACAGCAGCTTCATCAGAAGAAGCTTCAACAACTGCCGTCTCTGCCTTGGCTTTGGTAATTGCCTTGTAGACAAGAGCTGCAAGTGCGCCGCCTGCAAGAGGGCCTGCGACGAAGATCCAGAGGCTTCTGAGAGCTGCACCGCCTGCGAGAATCGCAGGACCGATGGAACGTGCAGGGTTAACTGAAGTTCCCGTGAAACCGATTCCGAGAATGTGTACGAGAACAAGAGCAAGACCGATCACGATACCGGCGAATGAACCATGCTTAAACTTGCTGTCTGTTACGCCTAAGATAACGAGAACAAAGATGAATGTGAGAACTATCTCAACGATAAGTCCTGCAGCGATGCTGTCGTTAACACCTGCAAGACCGTTTGCGCCAAGTCCCCATGAAGCCATCTCTTTTGCCGCCTCATCATAGACACCGGTCATGTCGATCTTGCCTGACAGACCGAACAGATACTGGAGAAGTCCCGCACCTGAGATGGCACCAAGGACCTGGAATACAACGTATCCCCAGAAGTCTGCAAAAGATAACTTTCCGCTCATAAGCATTGCAAGGGAAACGGCAGGATTTATGTGGCATCCTGATACATTGCCGATGGAGTAAGCCATTGCAACGATAACAAGACCGAATGCAAGAGCTGTAAGAATGTATCCGCTTCCGTTTGCTGCGTCGCAGCCTACAGTCATTGCAGTGCCGCAGCCAACGAATACGAGTACGAATGTACCGATGAATTCAGCAATATATTTCTGAACGACTGCAAGCGTATTGTTCTTTGTCGAAGAAGGAATGACCATATATAACGCGATGAGTACGACTGCAAGGATCGCAAGGTCTGCAAGAAGGAATGATCCGTTATATACCATGGAATAAACAAGTGCACTGTCATATCCTGCGTCAGCGGCATAATCCGCATAGAAGATAACGCCGGAAGCTACTGAACCGAGCCATCTTACGACATATGCAACGATCGTGAACATTAAGATCTTGATAAGCGAAGCTCCTCTGAATCTGTTGAGCGCACCGGAGATCTTGGATCTGTCAGCCTCCTTGAGAGCCGCAAAACCAGCAAAACCTAAAGCTGTATATCCGATAGTGTAATCAAGGATCACCTGGAAAGGAGTTACGAGCCATCCTACGATGAGCTGCAAAAGGCTGAATGTGAAAGCGATTATAAAGCCCCACACAGGTCCGAATGCAACGCCGTATGCGATGATGGGCAGTGTCGAAGCCGGTGTTACCGTGCCGCCCATCGGCATCTCGAAGAGCTTAAGCTGTGAAAGTACGAATGCCAGTGCGAGACATACACCGCCGGTAGATATCCTTAAGAGATTCTCGCGGTTGGACTTAAGTGATTGTTTTGACATAAAAACACCTCCGTCTGAAGTTACCGGGGCGATTCGCTTAACCTGTCGGCCGTACCTGAGACAAGAGGACAAAAGATAAAATATATAAGGTTCCCTACGCCGGCATTATCCGTCAGGTTCAGCGGGTCGGATGTTTGTTCCCTCTCAGCCTTTTACGGCTCCCCGATTACCATTTTCGCGAAAACTATACTATACGCGCATAAGAATTACAAGCATTAATGGTGACAAATCAGGCCTTTAAGTACTTCTTTGCCGGGCGCTTGATAAGGAGCAGGATGAGCATGGCTAATGCGGTTGTGCCAAGGCTTATCGGATAGACCGTCATGATGCACTTAAAAGTGTGGAACTGAGTGAACACTGAGTAGATCCACACGAGCCTTATGCCGCAGATGCAGACCATCGTTACGATCGCCGGAGACAAGGATATTCCGTAGCCTCTTAAATATCCGCTGATGACATCGTAGAACAGAGAAAATAAATGCGCCGTCGTTATGAGGACAACACGGGTATAGCCAATCTCAACAAGTTCCGGTGCGGGATTGAAGATCGCTATGAGGCTCTTGCCCCAGAAGATCAGCGTGAAGACCATCAGACCTTCGATGATTATGCCTTCGATGATGCAGAGCTTTAATGTCTTCTTGCACCTGTCGATCTTGCGTGCACCGAAGTTCTGGCCCGTTATCGTTGTGCAGGCCTGACCGAAGCTGTTAAGCACGTAATATGAGAATATCTCAATATTGAATGCGGCAGAAGATGCGGCCGCGACCGTCGTTCCGAGACTGTTGATCGCTGCCTGGATAATGATGTTCGCAGTCGAGAAAACGCATGCCTGCGCGCTTGCAGGAAGTCCGATCTTTAAGATCCTGCCGAGGACGCGCCAATCTATCCTGAGCTTCTTCCAGTCGAATTTGACATCACTCTTTGACCTCCTGAGGAAGATCAAAAGGATCACGCTGCTAAGCGCATTGGAAATGACCGTTGCCATGGCAACACCGTCAACTGTGCGGTGAAGCACGACGACAAAGAGAAGATTCATTCCGACATTTACCACGCCGGATATTACGAGGGCCAGGAAAGGCGTCTTCGTATTGCCCACGCCCCTGAATATGGCAGCCTCAAAGTTATAGAGAAGGATCACGGGAAGACCTGCGACATAGATACGGAAATAAAGAACAGCCATATCGACGGCTTCTTCTGATATGTTCTGCGTCCTTAAGATAGGCTCGGCAAGAAGCTCGCATAAGAGTGAGACGATAATGCCGCCGATCACGGCAACGATCATGGAGGTGTGAACAGCCTTATGAACGGCTTCCTCATCCTTTCGTCCGATCGCATTTGCTATAACGACATTAGTACCCAGCGATATGCCAAGGAATGAATTGACGATGAGTGCGATCATGGGTGTATTGGCGCCGACTGCAGCCATGCAGGCCTTGCCCACCTCACCCGTGAAGTTGCCGACGACCGCAATATCCGCAGCATTAAAGAGCTGCTGGAGGATGCCCGTCAGAGCCAAAGGAAAAGCGAACCCGAGGATCTTGTTCCACAGGCTGCCTTCGATCATTGAGCGTCTTACTGTCTTTTCTGCATCCATAAAAAATTATAGCCTGATACCCGTTCCGTATCAGGCTAGTAGGTTATATCATCAATTGAAAAATAGTCAATATGATTTATTCTCGGCAATTTGTTGAATCATCGAGCGGAGGGCCGATAAAAGGATAAAGTTTGCAGATGATCCGTCTGCGGGTTTTTCAAAGCATTATATCAGTTAAACGGGAGTTATAATCTGCCTATTTTTGCCAGTCTTACGATGCAGGATTCGATGAACTTCTGGACCTCTCGCTCGTACATCGCCTGGGATCTCTCGTAACACTCAAGATGCCTTGCGTTATTAACGATAACCATTCTCTTTCTGCATCTTAAGTTATCGTAGATGTCGCGGGAATCTGAAGGAACCGTCACATTGTCCTCGCCGCCCTGGAAGATCAGTACGGGAACGCGGATCGAGCTTGCGTGATCCTTGACGTCACAACGGTTTATGTCAAAACCGAACTGGTGCTGGGCGAGCTTTCTGATGCGCGCGATTATGGCATCGGGGGATATTTTCGTGCTCTGGGGCAAAGTGGTCTTAAGAAAGCTCGTAAGCGACGCTACGGGCGAATCTGCGATTATTCCGCATACGCAGCTGTCGAAGCCTTTCTGCTGAGCAGCGAGAAGGCACGCCGTGGCGCCTGCGCCCCTTGCCACAAGATAGATCCTGCAGCGGTCGCCAAGTCGTCTTTTGGTAAATGCATACCATGCGTCAAGATCAACGCTCTCCATGAGTCCCCAAGTGAAATTCTTGCCGCCGCTCATGCCGTGCGCCCTCATGTGAGTGATTATGCAGTGACACTGTACCTTGCGCATCATGAGCCTTGCATATGCCGCCATCTCAGCGGGAGATTCGTCGTAGCCGTGAACAAGGATAACCATGTTGCGGCATGTGGAATCAGAGGAAGGTCTGTAATAACCTGAAAGCTGGCAGCCGTCAAAGGATGTCGTCCTTACGCCGAGCCACTCGTTATGGAAAGTGTAGAACCAGTTTTTGCCGCGGCCGATGATGGTGCTCCTGTCGATCTTTGAAGGTGATCTGTCGACCTGCGGAAGAGGTTTGGGTCTTTTGAAGAGCTTCTTGAAGACTTTGTCGGTATATGAAATGAACAGCGCGAAAACCAGTCCTCCGACAAGGACTATCACAAGCACGATCAATACCGCAACAAGTACCGCGGTGCCAATTGAACCGTTATCCGACAATTATACCCTCCGGGCTGTCCTTCCCGGAGCTCAGGAGCAGGCAGCCGTCCTCAGTTACCAGGCAGTCGTCCTCGATCCTGAAGCCGATGTCCCACTCAGGGATATAAACACCCGGCTCGACCGCAAGACAATTACCTGCTTCGAATTCCTTATCCTTCTGACCGACGTCATGAACGTCAAGGCCGAGAAAATGAGAGGTGTTATGCCAGTAATAGCGTTTAACATCCTCCTCGGTAAAATTATCAGGTATTAATCCTTGTCCTGCAAGCCATTTGCCTGCGATGTCATACATTTGTGAATTAAGAGCGGCAAATGTTTTGCCGGGTGCAATGAAGCTGAACGCAGCCTTCCTGAGAGCCCTTATGAGCTCTAATAATTTCAAGCGCTTATCGTCACCGTCTTTGGGTGCGCCGACAAAGAAGACTCTTGAGATATCTGCGCAGTAACCGTTAAATCTTGCGCCCACGTCGATCTGGATAACGGAGCCTTCCTCAGCTATTCCGTCACCGTCTTTCTCAGGATCGGAATGGTGCAGGAAGAATACATTCTTTCCGCATGCAACGATGGTTCCGAAAGCAAACGCCATTGAGCTTCTCTTTGCCATCTCATACTCGAGCTTGAGATAGAGTTCATACTCAGATACGCCGGGACGTATCAAGGTCTTCATCTCTTCTATCGCTTCTTCAGTTATCCTTGCAGCTTCCCTTATCGATTCATACTCAAAAGGTGATTTGACAAGGCGTAGTACTGTCGTGATCTTTGAAAGATCACTTACCTTGCGGCCGCCTTTCTCGATCTTCCTGATAAGCTCAAAAGGTTTCTGCATGACTGTAGATCTGTCGAGAAAGATGTTGATGTCCGTATTGCTTATGAGGTCATATTCCTTCTCCTCATACTTTTCGAGATCAAGGACTTCATCTATCTCAAGTCCCGCGGTTTCCGCGATCACCGAAAAGTCCATTCTCTTGCCTCTCCAGCGCTCTTTCATTGAATCGTGGGCAGGAGCATAGACGCGGCTTTTTGCTTCGCCGTTAAACTTCTCGATAACGAGCACTAATCCGTCGCGCTCAAGTCCTGTCAGATAGAAGAAGTTGCGGTCGGCAAAGAATCTGTAATCCTCGTCAAGTGACATATGTTTGCACTCGCCCGAGAATAACAACGCCGCGGTGCGGTCAGGCAACGCGGCGGCGAAGCGCTCTCTGTTATGTTTGAAAAATAAAGGATCTGCCGTCATCAGGAGCCTACCACTGCTTGACTCCGTCCGAACGCACATTATATTCGTCGAATAGGATCGTGTTATTGATATAGTTGAGCGTAGCGCCCGGTGATCTTCTGATAAGACCCGGATTGCCGATTACGATGGAACCGTCCGGAACGTCAAAGTTGACATATGCGCCGGGAGCGATAAGAACGTTATTGCCGATTCTGATATTGCCGACGATAACAGCATTGGCACCGATCCATACATAATTGCCGATATGAGGTGACCCCTTCCTCTTGCCTCTGAACTGGGTTCCGATAACAACGCCCGTAGATACGTTAACATTATGGCCGATAACGCTCTTGGGGTGAATGATGACACGTCCGAAATGCGCAAGGTAAAAGCCTTTGCCGATATTGGTGTCATAAGGGATCTGGAAGTGATACTTGCGGCTGAGCCTGTCAAGTCTGTAGTTGCTTACCGCAAACTTGATCTGATAGACCTTCTTCCTGATGCCGTCATATCTGCTGACCTGGTCAGCATAATAACGTGTGCGTCTCATGACGCTTATATAGCTGAATTCGGGGCTGGATCTTCTCTCTTCGAGATAACATGCGTAGATATTCTTATAGCGGCGTGCATTACCGGTGTATCTGAACAAATCGGCATAGATTATGTCTTTAAGTTCATCTGTCATGACATGCACATCCTTCCGCATATTTCTACCTTAAAATTCTATTACTTTTCGCGTAATAACTCAATAAGGTTTTACGGTCAAAGTATTTATTTTCTTAATCTTTTTGATATTTGCACACTAACATGTTATCAAATGTGCTTTACACTTTTTGAAAAGAAATATACAATTTTTGTGGTAAGATGTCATAATGTTTTCAACATTTGCAATCACGAGGAACAAGCCTATGAATATCGAGAAAGAACTTGCCAGAAGATTGATGAACGAAGGCGAATCCGGCAACCGTCAGGAAGCCTATAACAATGAGATCGCTTTCTATGAGGTTGTTGCCAGCGGCAACACGAACCGCCTTGAGGAAGCCATTAAGGCGCTGGTGTCAACACAGAACAGGGGAACCTTAAGTCCCGACAAGCTCCGCAACGAGAAATACCATACGATCATCCTTGCAGCGCTTGTGAGCAGATTCTGCATTGAGGCAGGTCTTGAGATCTCTGTAGCATACAATCTGAGCGATATCTATATCGAACTCGTTGATGCCGCAACATCTGTCGAGGAAGTAAAATCTCTTAATGATGAACTTATCCGCGCTTACTGCCGCAAGATGAGCGATCTTGCAAAGAACAGCGTTGTATCACGCCATATCGTCGTAGCGATCGACTACATAAGATCCCACATCCAGGAGAATCTTACAGTTGAATCAATCGCTGATTCTCTGTCACTTAATTCAAGCTATCTTTCCAAGCTCTTTAAGCAGGAGATGGGAATCACTTTGAGCCACTACATCAGAGACCAGAAGATCAATGTTGCATGCAACATGTTAAGACATCTCGATGAGTCTTCATTAACGATCGCAAACTATCTCGGCTTCTCATCGCAGTCACACTTCATCCAGGTATTCAAGAAGACAACAGGCATGACACCTGAGGAATACAGAAGAAGAAATTATCACCAGAGCTGGATGAACGGCGACAACGATAAATAATCCGAACTGCAGGACAAAACAAAATATAAGAGGCTGTTTCCGGGATACGGAGGCAGCCTTTATTCTGCGCTTTTTAAGGATTCCGCCATGTCGATCTTATCGATTTTCGCGCGCATGATAAGATTCACCACGGTCGAGAACAAGAGTACGAACAGGAGTGAATAGAGATAACTCTGAGGCTCTATCCTTATCTGGTAGGTAACCATGTCCATTGCAATCTGGGCCATTACATACCTGTGCAGAAGGAATCCCAGAGGAATGCCCACGGCAAAGCCCATCAGCACGAGAAGGATATTTTCGCGCGTGACGTATGCGCCTGTCTCGCGCCTGTTAAAGCCCATTACTTTCAGCGTGGCGATCTCCCTGATACGCTCTGTGATGTTGATGTTGTTGAGGTTGAACAGGACTATGAAAGCGAGCGCTGCGGCACTTACTATAATGAGCACGATGACGTAGTTCATGCGCTCCATCGTTTTAGCAAAACTTTCCCTTGAATCTGATGTGACAGACCAAGTCTTGATGTTGTAGTTATCCGAGAAATATGAAGCAACGGTATATGGCGCCTGAAGATCCTGGTCTTCAGTCCTGATAAGGAGCGTCTCAGGCGTGTAAGGCTTGCCGAAAGCCTCCCTGTATGTGTTTGGCGTCATGAGCGCATAGTGGAATGTGTAATTGGTAAAGACAGATGCAACTTTAAGAGAGACCTCGTGTTCATCGTCACCGTAAAGAAGCGTTATGGTGTCGCCGGGCTTTACATTATTCTTATCAGCAAGCTTGTCGGAAATGGCTATTTCACCGTCAGAAGGCCAGGCGAGGTCCTCTCCTTTCTTTACCGAGGTAAGACCGAAGATCTCTCCTGTACCGGGATCATCTGATATGAACATATCAAGGTCCCTGACATATCCCGAACCGTTATTCTTTGCCTGGTCATTCTTGACGACAGCATAATCAAACTCCGAACCGAGTTCCTCACGGGCAAGGGCTGCCGCATCCTCGATCTCATACTGCCTGTACTTGCCATCGAAGACGATCTTGACGTCGTATTTCATTATGTTGTCGAACTGAATGTCAACAACATTGCATATGGAATCGTAAAGGCCGAACGCGGTGATCAGGAGCGCCGTGCATCCTGCGATTCCCACGACCATCATCCACATTCTCTTCTTGAATCGGAAGACGTTGCGCGCGGAGACCTTGTGAAGGAACTTCATCCTCTTCCAGATAAAGCCGATGTATTCAAGAAGGATGCGCTTGCCGGGCAAAGGTGCCTTCGGTCTTATGAGTTCGGCAGGCATTCCCTTCAATGACGAAAGAGCGGTAAATACCGTGACTCCGACCGTACATAAAAGGGCAACTCCAAGCGACAGGATAAACAGCGGAACGCTCGATGTGAAAGACAGTTCCGTAAAGCCGTACATCATCGCATATACTTCCCATATGACCGCAGGGAACAGCTTGGTTCCGCCCATGAATCCGAGAACGCCGCCGAGTACCGAAGCCGAACCCGCGTAGACCGCGTATTTCATTACGATGGCGGTATCGGAATATCCGAGCGCCCTCATCGTTCCGATTATGCCTCTCTCGTCAGATACCATTCTGCTCATCGTTGTGGAGCATACCAATGCCGCGATCGCGAAAAAGAACACCGGGAAGACAGTAGCTATTCCGTCTACTATCTTGGAATCGTTGTCAAAGCAGACATAGCCCGTATTCTTGTCTCTCCCGAGGATATATGTCTCAGGGGAATCAACTGAATCGATCAGTGTGAAGCCGTAAACAAGATCAGATCTGAATACCGTGTCTGCCGTATAAGAGAACTCGGAATATCCTTTCCAGAGTTCATATACGCCGTCGTTGTATTCCTTCCAGCCGTCGTCGATCTTCTTTTGAGCTTCATCAAGTTCTTTAACGCCGTCGTTATACTCTGCAAGCCCGTCGGAATACTGACTGTATGCGGAATCGTATTGAGCTTTTGAACTCTCATACTGCTCCACGCCCATATCGTACTGGATCTTTTGAGAGAGGTATTCCTGATACATTGTGTTATAGGAAGCCACCTTGTCATCGTATTCCTTCTGCCTGTTATCCAGATACTGTTCTTTCTCATCGAGCTCCGCTTCTTCAGTATCAAGACCTGCAAGATTCTCTTTTGCCTCATCAAGGAGAGCCAGGTTATTTTTCTTTGACTCCTCCTGACTTGCTATCCGGGCTTCGATGCTCATTCTCTCCCAGTCAGACGTTGCCTGATCGAGTTTGGCCCTGTTATTCTCTATCTCTGCATCAATGGATGCTATCGTGGATTCGTAAGAGGATATCTGTGATGAAAGAGACACTCTGGAGGATTGTATCCGGTTTCTTGAAGTCCTTACATCGTTCCTGCCTTCAATGATCTCCTGATTTATTGAATTGATCTCGTTTTTGAGATCGTCTGTGTCCTTCTTCAGCTTATCGAGCTGCGCTCCTGAAGCATCCAGAAGGGTCTTGGTCGAAGTCAGTTCCCTGTTGTAATCGTTAAGGGATTTTTTGGTATCGTCTAAAGTCTTTTTGCCTTCATCGAGCTTTTCGCGGTTCTTATCGATTTCTTTCTGGCCGTCTTCCAGCTCCTTCTTTGCATCATCAAGCTTTGCACGTCCGTCAGCGATCTCGTCCCAGCCGTCCTTTATGCCGTCATTAAACTCGTTAAAGCCGTCGTAAAGTTTGTCGTACTCCTCTCTTATGAGGGAATTGAATCTCTCGTTGATAACGCCCTTAAGCGCGACGCTGTACTGTCTCTCGGCAGATTCAGCCCAGTCCTTGTATTCTTCCGAATAGATGTAGAGACCCGTGTCAGCATAAAGATATGCCTCAGTGAAATATTCTGAATCGAATGCCTCCGGAAGGGCGCAAACATAGAAGCTCACACTGCCGGAACCTTCATTCGATGATCCTCTCTGGAAGTTCATATAGACCGGCGTTCTCGCAGTTCCGACGACCGTATATTCCCTGTATTTGAACATGTCCAGTGAAGACCGGCCCGTCTCGTCCGATATTAACAGCTTCTGCCCTATCGTTTCTGCCGGAAGCATGTATGCATCGACAACTATCTCATCAGGTTTTGAAGGCAGGCGTCCTGCTTCGAGCTTTAACCTGTTAACGTCTTTTGTAATCGACAGAAAACGCACTGTGGAAGCGCTCTGGGACTCACCAAGATATGCCGAACAGTCAGCCGAATATGCACCTTCGACAACGCAGTTAGTCCGCTTTGCCAACTCCTCAATGTCTTCTTCCGTAAATCCTATCGTCGACATGAGCTTAAAGTCGAACATCGCATACTCATCCGCATATCTGTCGGCGGTATAAACGAATGATGGTGTGGTTACTTTGAGTCCCGCGAAAAAGCCGACTCCCAATGCGATTATCGCGAAAATGGCGATAAATCTCGGGAAAGTCATCCTGATAGATCTTAATATCGTCTTGACGTAAGGACTCATTACCATTCGATCGTATCTACGTTTACGGGGTTCTCGTTGATTATGTTGCTTGTGATCTTTCCGTTCTTGACCCTGATCACTCTGTCAGCCATGGCCGTGAGGGCGGAGTTGTGCGTGATTATTACGACAGTCATACCCTTTTCGACACTTAAAGACTGAAGGAGCTTTAATATCGATTTGCCTGTCTGGTAATCCAATGCACCCGTAGGTTCATCGCATAACAGGAGCTTGGGATTTTTCGCGATCGCCCTGGCAATGGACACACGCTGCTGCTCACCGCCCGAGAGCTGCGCAGGGAAATTATTCTTTCTGTCAGAAAGCCCGACCTCATTCATGAGAAGATCGCAGTCGATGGGGTCCTTTACGAGCTGGGCCGCCATCTCGACATTCTCATATGCCGTAAGGTTCGGGATAAGGTTATAGAACTGGAAAACGAATCCGACATTCTGTCTTCTGAACAGCGCGAGTTCATTCGCGTTGAGCCTGGATATCTCTTTGCCGTCAAGGAACACCCTGCCCGACGTGAGCCTGTCCATACCTCCGAGGATATTAAGGAGCGTCGTCTTGCCCGCTCCGGACTGACCGACTATGACGCAGAGCTCGCCCTCTTCAATAAAAAAATCGCATCCGTCAAGCGCGGTTACATTTACAGATCCGGTCTTATAGACCTTCCTGACATCACGGAATTCAATATATGCCATGTTAATCTCCAAACAGTCTTAAACTGTTATTCTTCCGGTTCCTTATCTTGATTCAACGTACATCGGCTTCATGTTGTAATAGTCCGCAAAACCGCTGTATCTTGAAGGAACGCTGATATATAACCTGGGGCAGCCTTCAAAAGCCCAGTCGCCTATGACCTCGGCTGAATCAGGAACTCTTACATAGCTTAATTCGTCACAAGTGGTAAAAACCATCTTCCCTATATAGATAAGTCCCTCCGGAAGATATACATATTCCAGGTCCTCACAGGTATTAAACGCATTGTCGTTGAGCGTCTTTACCGTATCGGGCAGGACTATCGTGGTGATAAGGTCACAATCGCAGAAACAGCACGAACCGATCTCGGTTATGTTGCTGCCGGGCTCGAAAACGACCTTGTTAAAGCCGTTAACGCCGTCAGGCATCCTGATGATGCCCTCACCGGAAATATGGCACACGCCGTCCCTGGTGATCTCATATGTTGCGTTATCGCCGCAGCTGCCCGTACTCTCCACGCCGTGTCTTGTATCGGCATCGTATATCCTGTGATCGTTCGAAAACGCTTCAAGCGGAAGCAGATAATACCTGGTCGACGTATCAACATGCTCGTAATCGTCGTCACCGAAGAAGATGGTGGAGATATCGTATGTCGGATCGACATAGTGCCACTTACCGCCAAGATAAACTGCCGCCCAGGCGTGATCGGCATATTCGCCCGAATTCCCCACCTTGTTGAGCAGTTCGTAATAATCGCCATAACCCAGTCCGAACTGGACCACTGCAGGAATTCCCTGCGCCCTGCACAGAGCAACAAAGACATTGGCAAAGCCTTCACATACGCCCTTGCCGTCCCTGATTATGTCAATGGCACTGTCCTGATATCCGTTGCCGTTGCTCTCAGCTTCGGTAACGTCGTATATCAACTCCCCGGTGATATAGGAATAGATGCGGTATGCTTTCTCCCAATCGTCCGCTGCGCCTTCACAGATCTGCTCGGAATAACTGATGAGAACGGGATCATCACATTCAATGTCATTCTGTGGCTCGAGGCACTCTTTCAATGACTTCTGATCAGTCCACAATTCCTCACATCTGCCGGCATTAAACTCATAATTCTCAGATTTCCAGAAATGCAGCCGGCCGCTGTTCTTGAAGATAATGTTATCCCCGCTCTGAAGCGTTGTACCGTAAGCATCGTAATAGATGACCAGGTAATAGAGCACATCCTCTCTGATGTAAGATCCGACATCCATGGAAAAAGACGTTCCGCCGCCTGAAAGATTCCTTACAACGGCAAGATCCTCGCAGTTCATAATGACCAGGCTGTATTCCCTGTCCACGGAAGAGGAAAAAGCGATCCTGTCCCCTATTATGTGCATCTCAACGGTCTCACCATCAGCAAGCGTAACAGTGTATCCTTCGAAAAGCGCAGGAGTGAAATCCCCCTTCATATTCAGACGGGGAAAAGCTCCAAAAGTCAATGAAGCACATAGTATTAACGACACTATAGCCTTCAGGATCAAATTCAGATCTCCCTGGCGGTTTTAACAGCCTCTTCTGCAGTAATCTCCGATGTCTCGCTTGAGTCTCTTCTCTTGACCTCAACGATACCCTCGGCAGCTCTTCTGCCGACAGTGATACGGAGCGGGATACCCAGAAGATCAGCGTCCTTGAACTTAACGCCGGGACGCTCGTTACGGTCATCTATCAGGACTTCACATCCTGCTTCTTTAAGGTCGTTGTAGATCTTCTCAGCAACGCCCATGATCTCTTCATCGTTAGCCTTTGTGGGAACAACGATAACCTTGTAGGGAGCTACAATGGAAGGCCAGATTATGCCGTCGTCATCGTGATACTGCTCGATGATGGCTGCGAGGACTCTCGATACGCCGATACCGTAGCAGCCCATTACCATGCTGTGCTCTTTGCCGTTGTTATCAAGGTAGACGCAGCCCAAAGCATCAGAATACTTGGTGCCAAGCTTGAAGATGTGTCCAACCTCAACGCCTCTTGCCATACCGAGCTTACCCTTGCCGCACTTGGGGCAGATATCGCCTGCCTTGGCATTTGTGATATCAGCAACCTTGTCAGCTTCGAAATCTCTTTCGATATTAACGTTCTTGAAGTGATAGTCTGTCTCGCACGCACCGACTACGAAGTTCTTCATGCCGGTAACTTCAGGATCGACAACGATATCGATCTTCTGCTTAAGTCCCACAGGACCTGCAAAACCGACCTTGGCACCAGTGATCATCTCTACATCGGCAAATGCCGCAAGCTCCATCTCTGTTGCATCGTAGAGGTTGCCGAGCTTTGTCTCGTTGATGTCACGGTCGCCCCTGCACATAGCAGCAACGAACTTACCGTCGATGTTATAAAGGATCGTCTTAACGAAAGCGTCAGGTCCGCAGTTAAGATAACCGCAGAGCTCTTCGATAGTCTTTACGTCAGGAGTGTGGATCTTCTCGATCGCGAGTTCTTCAGAAGTATCTGCAGCGCCTCTTGTCCAGCCTGCCTTCTCCTCATTTGCAGCATAGCCGCACTCGTCGCAGAAGCAGATGGCATCCTCGCCTACTTCACTCTTGACCATGAACTCCTGTGAGCCTGAACCGCCCATTGCACCGGAGTCAGCGTCAACGATCGTGTAGTCTAATCCGAGCCTGTCGAAAATCGCGCGGTAAGCGTCGTACATCTTCTTATAGGAGATATCAAGGCCTGCCTCGTCAACGTCAAAGGAATAAGCATCCTTCATTACGAACTCACGTGCACGGATAACGCCGAATCTCGGACGCTTCTCATCTCTGTACTTGTGCTGGATCTGATAAAGAGTTACAGGGAGCTGCTTATAAGATCTGATCGAATCTCTTACTGCTTCCGTGAAAGGTTCTTCGTGTGTGGGACCTAAGCAGAAAGATCTTCCGCCGCGGTCTGTAAGCCTGAACATCTCAGGACCGAACTTCTCCCATCTGCCTGAACCCTGATATGCCTCAGCAGGAAGAAGTGCCGGCATGATGAGCTCCTGTGCTCCTGCCTTGTCCATCTCTTCCCTGATGACTGCCTCAACCTTTCTGTAGGTGCGGTAGCCCATGGGCATGAAGGAATAAACGCCGGATGCCATCTTGCGGATAAGGCCCGCTCTGAGCATCAGTCTGTGTGAAGGAATCTCTGCATCTGCAGGTATTTCTCTCTGTGTAGCCAAAAAAAGTTCGGAAACTCTCATATTCTGCTCCCTATATTATTATTAATATTACGGGTGTAAGTATATACGAGAGGTAGGCTTTTTGCAATTTTCCAACAGGGGCAAAGTCACGTTATCTTTCCGAAAACGCGAAAAACGGCCGCAAAACGCAGCCGTTTTTATGGATTTATTAAAACTTACAGATCGAGGATACCTATCAGGAATATGACATCCAGAATGCCGCAGATTATGAGGATCAGAGCACAGATGAGGTAGATCTTCGCGCGCTTTTTCTCAACATCGCGCTCAGTCGTTCCGTAGCTCGCTCTTCTAGCCGGTTTGCGGACACGTCCCAACGACATTTTCGATCCCCCCTCATATGAATTCCCCTCAATGGTGTTTAGATTATAGACGCTTAGAATATGTCATGCTTTGCAGAGTTGTGACAATCGTTTGACAAATTTCCGAAAACGCTTTACACAAAATGCATTTTGGGGTAAAGGCAACAGAAACCACTATATGTAGACCTGTTACATTTATTCTAAAACTTATGTGGAATAATTGCCTCATCAAAAGCAAAACTCTTTCAAAAATGCCCGTCTTCGACCTGAATTAGCCCCCAAAAATAAGTATGATATAATAGTTTCTAGAATTATGCCTTTATGTAAGGACTCTAGGAACAAGGAGAGAGCAGCTTTTGAAGCTCATTGGAGTTAAAGAATTTTATAACATTACCCGCGCCAAGGTGATCTCGGCGCTCAATTGCGCCATAGTAGTGGCGGTCTGTTCAACGGCTACATTCATAGTCGATTCCGCGCTTGATTACGATAACGTCCAGGCACAGCCTGTCGTAACGGAGGTCGAAGTAACCGTCACAGTAGTCTCCACACCCGACGAGACAGAAACAGAGGATACGGGCGCAGCTGATGTGACCACATCTTTATCCGGGGATCTTGCGACGGAATATTCAGAGACTGCCGGTACGTCAGAATCATCCTCGGAAACAACTGAAACTGAAGAACCAACTCCCTCCCCAACTCCTGCCGAGACAACGGAGGCAACAACGACTACAACGGCTGAAACAACGGAAGCCGTAACCGAGAAGGAATTATATCTGGCAGTATATGCTACGACCACGATCAACGTAAGAAAAGGACCCGGCACCGAATACGATGTAGTAAAGAGTGTTTATACAGGCGATCAGATCGACGTTATCGCCGTAACATCCAACGGCTGGTATAAAACATATAACGGCAACTACGTAAAGAAGTCTCTTACAACTGAGACCAAACCCTCGGCTACGCCGACACCCAAGCCGAAGCCGACAGCAAAGCCGACTTCCAAGCCCACATCCTCAACAAAGGCTACGGAGAGCCAGAAGCCTGCACCTTCCGGTGAGACCCATAACTGCAAGATCACATTCTACGGTCCCCAGCCTTTGGCTAACGGCGGCTACAGCAAGAGCACAGCTACAGGAACGACCTGCGTAGAAGGGCAAACCTGCGCTGCCGACTGGTCGATCTATCCTGCAGGAACCGTTATCTACATCGCTAACGATCCTTTAGGCGGAGACGGCTATTACACTGTAGAAGACAAGGGCGGCGGCGTTAAGGGCTACCACATCGACATCTATGCCGAAGACGGCGAGACCGGCAACCACAGCACATGCTGGCGTGACGTAACCGCAAAGTAATACTGAATCTGAAGCGGAAAGCATCTTGCTTCAGGCAGGGTATTTTTGCGCGTGTTAAAAAGGAATAATTATGAGCAGCAATTCAAAAAGACACGGATATAACGATCCGAAATACAAGAATCTCAAACCGGTAAAGATAATACCTTTGGGCGGCATCGGCGAGATCGGCAAGAACATGACCGCCTTCGAATACAATAACGACATCATCATCGTTGACTGCGGCATGAGCTTCCCTGAAGAGAACATGCCGGGCGTCGACTGCGTGATACCTGATTTCACTTATATCAGGCGTAACCAGGAAAAACTCAGGGGCATCGTCATCACACACGGTCACGAGGATCACATAGGTGCCCTTCCCTATTTTCTGAGGGAATTCAAATGCCCCGTATTCGGCGGCACAATGGCCATAGAGCTCATCAAGTTAAAGCTCCAGGATAAGAATGTTCCCTTCGAGGGGATCAAGCTTACGACCTGCAAGAACGGAGATATCATCAAGCTCGGCAATTCTTTTTCCGTTGAATTCATCAGAGTCAATCACTCGATCGCCGACTCTTATGCACTCTGCATCAACACACCCGCCGGAAGGATCGTCCATTCAGGCGACTTCAAGATCGACTACACGCCGATCAACGGCAAGACAATAAATCTCCAGCGCCTTGGCGAGCTCGGCAAGGACGGCGTCCTGATGTTCATGTGCGAGAGCACGAACGTTGAGATCGATGGCTTCTCCCCCTCCGAAAAGCATGTCGGCGAAGCGTTCTCCTCGTTATTCAGGAAAGCTGAGGGCCGCATAATCGTCGCAACCTTCTCTTCACACGTTCACCGCATGCAGCAGATCATAACGGCTGCAGAGAAATACGGCCGCCACGTGTGCCTTTCGGGCCGCTCAATGGTTCAGGTCTTCAATATCGCTAATTCACTGGGCTACATTGACATTCAGCCCGATACTATGATAGACATCGATTCCATAGATAATTATGCGGACAACAAGATCGTCATCCTCACGACAGGTTCACAGGCTGAGCCCATGAGTGCCTTGACGAGAATGGCTTTCAATTCGCACCGCTCCGTGGACATCCAGAAAGGCGACACAGTCATTCTTTCCGCTGACCCTATTCCGGGCAACGAGAAGCCTATCTACCGCGTCATCAACGAACTTTACAAGAAGGGTGCTCACGTGATCTACCAGTCACTTGCAAACGTTCATGTATCAGGCCACGCTTACAGGGACGAGCTCATGATGCTCCACACTCTTTTAAAGCCTCATTTCTTCGTTCCCGTTCACGGTGAATACCGCATGCTCTGCCTGCACAAGGAGATGGCTGAAAGCCTCGGCATGACCGAAGACAATATCCAGATCCTTGAGAACGGTTCCGTCCTTGAACTGACATCTGACAGCATGAAGATCACCGATCACGTACCCGCTTCCCCTGTCCTTATCGACGGCACGGGCACCGTGGACGCAGATGACAGAGTCCTCACCGACAGGATCCACTTAAGTGAAGACGGATGCCTTGCCATCGCTATCACGGTCAATGAGGATACAGGCGACCTTGCCTGCTCACCCGCGGTAAATTCCATCGGCTGCTTCGACAACGATGATTCCCAGGATATTTTGTACGAACAGATCTCCGATAAGGTCGACGACCTTTTGAAACAGGCAAGCACCAAAGCCGGCAGCATCGAAGCCTTCCTCCAGAAGCGCAACTTCCGTGAGCAGATAAAGAACTTTGTATACTCCAAGTCCGGCCGCCGCCCGATGGTCATCTTCAACATCAGTTATGTCGGCGGATATGACGAAGATGAGTATTACGGGGATACGTAATTAACTAAAGGTTTAAATCCAAGCAAAATACAAAAGATCATTTCGAGCATCTTTCCGCACAAGCGAAGCGCGGAGGACTTTGATGCGAGAAATAGTCTTTTTTATTCGCACAAGCGAAGCGCGGAGGACTTTGATGCGAGAAATGATCTTTTTAGTCCACGCGGAGGACTTTGATGCGAGAAATGATCTTTTAATTCCTTATTACGTCTACAACATCCTTTACCCGCAGGATCCTGTCGCAGGTGCGGTCGAGCTGTTCCTTGCCGGAGATGTTGACCGTAACAAAGATGCGGGCTTCAGGACCGTAGACGACGGTGTTGAGCTTGACGATGTTGATCTTCTCTTCGTTGATCTTGTCGAGCACGTCGATGAGGAGACCCTTGCGGTCCATGGCGACAACGACGAGCTGGACGTCATAGCTTGAGAACTTTGCCTTCGAAAGCCACTCGACTGATACAAGGCGCTGATATTTCTGAACGTCTCTTTCGGAGTTTTCTCGGTTCTTGATTATGTTCTGGATATTCTTGCAGGTTATCTTGTGGATACCTACGCCCTTCTCCTGAGTTACATAACCTATGATCTCGTCACCATAAACAGGGTGACAACACTTTGACATATGTGTGGCGATCGAATCAAAGCCGTTAACAACAACGGTATCGCTGCTGTGTGAGCGTCTTGCGGCATCAGTACGGGCACCTCTGGACGGCTTGGCATTTGCAGAAGAAGCCGGATCTGCACCCTGAACGCCTGTCTGGTGAGGGTCTGCACTGAGGGCATTGATTTTCGCGATGTCATAAGACAGGACCTGCTTGGAGCTGTCAGGTGTGCTCTTACCCTTGGAGGTCTTGGAATTGCGCGTCTGGTCAGCCTTGCCGAGTTCGATCGGGAGCTCGTTAGGGCTGTATGCGACGTTGCCGTCGGCTGTGACACGGTAACCTAAAGCGCGCCGCTCCTCTTCGGAGATATTGCGGATATAGTCGTCACGCAGACGCGAGAAGACCTTGCTGACACTGATGGAACCGTAGCCTAAAGCAGCGAACATGTCATCAAGATTCTGGAAGTTGTTGCGCCTTAAGATGGTCTCAATAGACTTGTGCATAAGGAGCTTTGAAGGATCAAAGCCGTTACGCGTGATCTCGTTTGTGAGAAGCTCACGGCCTGTCGCTATGTTGTCTGCGCGGGCTTCACGCTTGAACCATGCATTGATCTTGGAGCGTGCATTGGCGGTACGCGCAATGGAAACCCAGTCACGCGAAGGACCTTTGACGAGCTTTGAAGAGGACTGGATCTCGACGATGTCGCTGTTCTTGAGTTCGTATGACAGCGGAACGATACGGCCGTTGACCTTTGCACCGTGCATATGGTTGCCGATGCCGGAGTGGATCGCATAAGCGAAATCGATCGGGCATGAACCCTTGGGAAGCTTTATTACCTCATGCTTGGGCGTATATACGAAGATCTCGTCGGGAGCGATGTTCATCTTGAACGATTCCAGGAACTCGCCTGAGTCGGTGAGCTCGTTCTGAGAATCGATGATCTGCCTCATCTCGTTGATCTTGGTGTCGAACCTGTCAGCCTTAAATTCGTGAGAATTGCCGGCTTCCTTGTAGTGCCAGTGGGCAGCGATTCCGAACTCAGCGATCTGGTGCATCGCAAATGTCCTGATCTGCACTTCAAAAGGTGTGCCCGTATGGCTTACGACAGTCGTATGGATCGACTGGTATTTATTCTCCTTCGGCATCGCGATATAGTCCTTGAAACGCCCCGGTACATGCTGATACATCTCGTGGATGATTCCCAATACCTGATAGCATTCAATGACTTCGTCGACTATTATCCTGCACGCGAAAAGATCGTAGATCTCGTCTATCGTCTTGCCCTTCTCGTGCATCTTCTTGTAGATGCTGTAGAAGTGCTTTGGACGGCCTTCAATGTCGTAATGGTCGATGCCGTTCTCCTCAAGCTTTGATCGGATCTCGGAGACAACGTCCTCCATGAAATCCTCGCGCTGTGCGCGGTTGCCGTTGACGAGCTTTACGAGCTCGTAGTAGTCATCGGGATGAAGATATCTCAAGCAGAGATCCTCAAGCTCCCACTTGATCTTATAGATACCGAATCTGCCTGCGAAAGGAACATAGATATCAAGAGTCTCCTGAGCCTTCTCGATCTGCTTTTCGGGGCTCATGGACTTTAATGTCCTCATGTTGTGCAGACGGTCTGCAAGCTTGATGAATATGATTCTGATGTCGTCAGTGAGCGCGATGAACATCTTGCGCACGTTTGACGCCTGGATGTCGACCTTGGAATTGTAGACCACGTTGTCGAGGCTTAAATTGAGCTTTGTAACGCCGTCAACGAGGCTGCATACTACGGGGCCGAATTTCTCCGTGACCATCTGGTCGTCTACTATCGTGTCCTCGATCGTGTCGTGAAGGAGAGCCGCTTCTATCGTTGCCGAATCAACCTTAAGGTCTGCAAGGATGAGCGCTACTGCCACAGGGTGAGTTATGTAAGGCTCGCCTGTCTTCCTCTTCTGGTTGCGGTGTGCCTTGAACGCGAAAATAAAAGCCTTCTCCATCTCGAGGTTATCTTCTTCGATATCCTTCTCGTCAAGGTTTGCGGCACGCGCATAATCGTCGTAAAGCTTTATGATCTCCTGGAATTTCTCTTCCAGTTCCTTAGGGATCTCGGGCCTGATACTGTCGTCCTGAAGATAAGCGCGTTCGGCCTCAGCCTGCACTTCCTCCTCGGTTACGGCATTAAATTCCTTGTCATTCTTGCCCTTAGTCACCTTGTATTCTCCTATATACCTCAGAATCACTGAGTTTAACTTTGTCACCCGTCTTCAGTATGTTGAAGCATACTCTCATAGGCGTTACAGTCCTTAACCTAATGAGGTTGCAGTCCGCAAAAACCTCAAGGCATCTTTTTGCCTGGAACGGAGTCACCGATACATCATAATTGTTAGACACCAATCTTGCAAGAAGAACAAGATCGGTCGTGGACATCGCCGTACCTCCGAATTTCTCGATAGCCTTATAACATGCGCCGTACTGCTCGGCTGTCGGCTTCATGAGGTCAACAATATCCTCGCCCGGTGCCATCTTTGCTATCTGGTCCATCGCAAGTCCGCTCGAATAAAGCTTCTCCGCGATATCGGCCTTCTGCCACATGAATCCGTCCGGAACACCGGGTCTTACGTCTTCAAGATGAAGGCTCAGTGAAGTCTCACCGCGGTAGCAGTATTCATTAATGGTATATGCAATATCGATCTTGTCGCCCGCCTTTAAGACGTTATAGTAATCGCCCATTCCGAAGCCGACTGCGGAAAGACTTATCTTTCCGGCCTGATCCGTGAGATCGAGCCTTACATGCGCTCCGCCGCTCATCTGAGCGATGTTCGAGATGATAAGACCTCTGGTAACGAATACAGGCTTGGGATTGCCTATTCCGAATGGCCTTAACTTGCTTACTTCGGCGTAGGAATCAAAGTCCAGGCCTTCAGGTAGGATCTCGCACTCGGCGTTTATTACATCGTCCTCATTCTCCTCGCCGGAACGGCCCTTTTCTTCGAATATCCTGGCCGACTCATTTTCGAGCGCTTCCATAAATGCACACATCTCGGTCTTTCTTACGAGAAGGCCTGCCGCTTTCTTATGGCCGCCGAAGTTGACGAGCTTATCCGAGATCCGCTCCAGACATTCGTAAAGGTCGAAATCGCCGAACGCTCTTCCGGAACCCTTGGCACAGCCGGGCTCAGTCGAATCGTCAGTAAATACAAGAGCCGATCTGCCATAGAACTGCGAGAGTTTTCCTGCGACGATGCCGAGCACGCCCTGGTGCCAGTCCTTGCCGTAAACGACGATGGGACCGCAGGTGTTCGTGAGCGACCATTTGTCGGGCCTTGAAGGGTTCTCCAGCTGCGCTCTGGCCTCATCGAAAACCTTGGCCTCGATCTCCTTGCGCTCATCGTTCTCCTTGGTAAGATCCATGGCGGCAGTCTTTGCCTCAGTAGGATTGTTCTCAAGGAAAAGCTTTAAAGCGTCAGCCGAATCGTAGAGCCTTCCGGCAGCGTTGATGCGCGGCACGAAATTAAAAGATATGAATGTCTCATCCAGAGTCTTACCGGGAGTCAAAAGCATCTCGTTCATGACGCCGACGCCGACATTCGAAGGATTCTTCATGCTCTTGAAAGCACGCTTGATTATCGTTCTGTTCTCGTTCGTTACGGAGACCAAGTCTGCAATGGTCGCAAGTCCTGCAAGTTCGATCGCCTGGCGCCAGATATTGCCCGTCACCTTGTGCCTGCCGTCCTTGCCCAAAGCCTCAACGAGCTTTAGTGCAACACCGGCTCCGCAAAGGTCGATGAAAGGATATGTGTTGTCAGGCCTCTTGGCGCAGATGACGCAGTCAGCGGGCGGCAGCTCATCCTTGACATTATGGTGGTCCGTGACGATCACCTTGATGCCTCTGTTCTTGAGCTCCTGGACAGTGTCGACATTGGTTACGCCGCAGTCAACCGTAATGACAAGATCAGGCTTTTTCTCGATGACCTTGTCCATGATCTTCTCGGTAAGGCCGTAGCCGTGCTCGGCTCTGTGCGGCACGATGTACTGCACATTGATCTGGTGGCTTCTGAAATATCTTACGAGGATCGAAGTGGCGGTAACACCGTCGCAGTCATAGTCGCCGTAGACAAGGATCTTGCCGCGCCTGTCCATCGTCTCATTGATGATGTCCACGGCCTTTCTCATGTCATTATAAAGGAACGGATCGTACCAGATTCCGTCATCCTCAGACAAAAATTGTTCTGCTGACTGCCCTTCGGTTATGCCGCGGTTCTTAAGCAAAACATTAAGGAGCGTATCGGCATCCGCTACTTTTTGGGATGCCGATAAGCGCCAGTTCTTACCGGTCAATAACATATCATAAATCTCAACTTTATCTTTATTGGGTTTATTATATCAAAAACAGAGTCAAGATTACATAAACAGGGTTGTGCAATAAAATGGCCACCCGTTAAGGTGGCCCTGATCTTAGTCTTATTAATGCTTTCTCTTGCGAGCTGCTTCAGACTTCTTCTTTCTCTTTACAGAAGGCTTCTCGTAGTGTTCTCTCTTACGAACTTCTGCAAGTACGCCTGACTTTGCGCAAGAACGCTTAAATCTGCGAAGTGCACTGTCAAGGGACTCGCCTTCCTTAACTTTAATCTCAGACATCTTTATCCCCCCTCTCGTGCGTGGATTTCAAACTCGCATATTATATAGGACGGCCACTGATAAGTCAAACCTTATGGCCCAAAACCGTCAGCCGACCGGAAACAGCGGCACATCAGCAAGCAAAAGCGCTGCGATGCATCCGATCGAGATGGCCGGTGCAAGTGATATCTTTCTGTTCTTCGCTTTGCATACGAGCGCGAAAATAATGCCTGTTACTATCGCGATCCCCAAAGCCATGCAGGCACCTCTGATGTGAAGGAATAACAGAAGGCACATAACGAGCTTTGATGGTCCGTAGCTGAGCTTGGAGCCCGTGATCCTGGAGATGATGGCTGTCGCAATTATCATGAGCAGACCCGCGCTGACTGAAGCAATAAGGCCTTCAACGGCATATCTTCTCATGTCAGGCATAAAGCCCACCGTAATTATCCACACTACAAGGATCGCGCCGAGGAAACCGTCGGGAATAACGCCCGAATCCCAGTCTGCCAGAGACAGGCCGAGGAGAAGGACTTCCAATGTAAGAGTTGCAATGACGACTGCGTCGACCGCACCGTGGAGTGCAAGCGTTCCTGCAAATAATAATCCAAGCAATATCTCGAAAATAAGATCTCTCGGCGGAACCTTCGAACCGCAGTATCTGCACTTGCCCTTAAGAGCGATATAGGAAATGACCGGGAAAAGATCAGCAGTGGACAGTTCATGGCCGCAGGTGTCGCAGTGGCTGTGTCCCATCATCCAGTTCTCGTGGCGGACGACACGCCATGCTGTGCAGGTGATAAAACTTGCAAATACCGCGCCGAACAGGAATGCCAGCACGATAAGATAAACACCGATGAAAGGTATCGCAAAAAGCGGATAAGACAGATTCTCGATCATTGTTCCTCCAAAGACCTCGCAGTTAACATCAGACTCTTTAGACTGCAGTCTATTCTAGCATATACACATGCCCGATAGCCATTAGTGTTATATGCTTAGCATTAAACGGATATCATGATTAAATGGCATTTGCAGGCTTCATATGCAAAAGGCTTTGTAACAATGTTACAAAGCCTTAAGATGCGCTTGTTTATTATATTTTCGATCAGATTGTAAACTCAAAAGACTTCTTACCGGTAAGGCTTAAAGTGCGCTCATCCGGCTGACCGAAGCCTACGTAGAAGGTGGTTTTGCCCCGGGCAGTTACCTTCTCTCCCGCATCGTTTACAACTTTGAAGCTGTCAGGCGAAATGGGGATCTCAACCTGTGCATTTTCTCCCGCGTCTGCTGTCACCCTTGCAAAACCGGCAAGCCTCGTATTCCTGACTTCGTTGGGATCTTCAGATCTCATGTAGACCTGGACGACTTCGCTCGTCTCAATGTCTCCGGTATTGCTTATTGAAACCTTCACGGTAATGCCGCTTGTCTCCGGATCTGAGCCTTCATACTCAACTGATGTGATATCAAGCTTACCGTATGTAAGTCCGTAGCCGAACGGATAGAGAGGCTCTGTCTCAAGATAGCGGTATGTCCTGCCCTTCATCGAGTAATCCTCAAAATCGGGAAGATCATTTGTATCTTTGTAGAAAGTCACCGGGAGCTTGCCTGAAGGATTGACCTTGCCGAAGAGAATGTCGCCAATGGACTGACCGCCTAAGGCACCCGGGTACCATGCCTGGAGAATGGCAGAAGATTTCTCTTCAAGAGCTGAGAGATCCATAGCAGAACCTGCCATTACAACAGTAACGAAAGGCTTTCCTGAAGCGATGACAGTATCAATAAGCTTGCGCTGCGTCTTCGGGAACAGAAGATCCGGCTTGTCGCCTGACCTGTACATGTTGCCCTCGTCGCCTTCCTCGCCTTCGAGTGTCTCGTTAAGGCCTATTACGAGAATTACAAGGTCAGACCTGTTCATGATGGCCTTTGCCTCAGCGATCCTGTGGTAATCACGCGACAGAACGTCAGGCTTTGTAAGGCTCAGGTCACATCCGTCTGAGTAAAGGAGCCTCACGTCCTCTCCTGCGGCGTTCCTGATGCCCTCTAATGCCGTTATGTACTCGGACGATGTTCCATAGTAGTTGCCGACAAGGCACGCTCTGGAGTCGGCATTGGGGCCGATTACGGAGATGACTTTCGTCTTGTTCTTATCAATTGGAAGAATGCCGTCATTCTTAAGAAGAACGATGCTCTCGTCAGATGCTCTCTTTGCAACGGCAAGATGCTCTTTTGTCTCAACATCAAGATAGTTAAGATCATCAAACTCAGTCTCATCGAACATGCCAAGTAAGAATCTCGTGGTAAAGAGTCTTACGGCAGCATTCCTTATGTCTTGCTCGGAAACGAGGCCCTTGTTGTATGCACTCATGAGATGGATATATGTGCAGCCGCAGTTAAGGTCGCATCCCTTCTTAAGAGCAAGCGCAGCGCTCTCTTCACTGTTCTTTGTTACCTTGTGGCGTTCATGGAAATCCCTGATCGCCCAGCAGTCTGATACGATATGACCTTTAAATCCCCACTTGTCACGGACCACTTCCTGAAGATATGAGTGACCGCAGCAGGGCTCGCCGTTGGTCCTGTTGTAAGCACCCATGACTGACTCAACTTCCGCTTCCTCAACGCATGCTTCAAATGCAGGCATATATGTCTCATAAAGGTCCTTATCAGAGCACGTTGCGTTGAATTCATGCCTTACGGCTTCAGGTCCGGAGTGGACTACAAAATGCTTGGCGCAGGCAGCAGTCTTCATGTACTCACCGTCGCCCTGAAGTCCCTTGATAAATGGAATGGCAAGCCTTGAGATAAGGTGCGGATCCTCGCCGTAAGTTTCCTGTCCCCTGCCCCACCTCGGGTCTCTGAAAAGGTTTACGTTAGGTGACCAGAAAGTCAGTCCCTTATAGATATCACGGTCGCCGTTGGCCTTGTATTCATTATATTTCGCACGGCCTTCCGTACCGCAGATATCACCGATCTCACCCATGAGTCCGGTATCGAAAGTCGCACCGAGACCTATTGCCTGCGGAAAGCTCGTAGCCGTACCGGCTCTTGCAACTCCGTGCAGTGTCTCATTCCACCAGTTGTATTCTGGTATTCCCAGGCGTTCTATCGCAGGAGAATCGTATCTCAATTGCGAAGCAGCCTCTTCAACAGTCATTTTGCTTACTAATTCTTCAGCTCTTTGTCTGGCTTTTTCTCTGTCCATAACGCACATTCTCCTGTCCGTTAGATGTAGTAAATTTATTATACAACCTGAGGATATGCACATATCTATCACGCATCGAGCGATAATTTTACCGATTTTGCTATTTTCATAGCAAAAAGGCTTGAAAACGATAATTTGAGTCTATAAAATTGTAGCATTGACTTTCAAGGATGGGGATCCTATGCAGTTTAATGACAATTCAGTACCGGGCAAGTACCAACAGCCGATTGGGAGCTTTGTTGGGCGTATAGTCAGCAATGATGTCGAAGAGGTAGACTTTCTGCCCGGTTCCAATATGCGTATCTGGTACAACAACCGCTCTGAAGACTATCCTGTTCACATGCACAGCTGTCTTGAGATCACGATACCTATCGAAAATTCATACACATACATATTTGATGACCGTACGATAATCCTCAAGGAAAAAGAGATCCTGCTCGTACCGCCGGATATGCTCCACAAGATTTCCGGTACTAGATCGGGCATCAGGTTCATTTACCTTTTCAAGATAGATTTCCTTAAGGATTTCTTCGACTACGATGAATTCAGGAGAGTGATCAATGAGCCGCTGCTCGTAACACCGGAAACACACCCGGATGTATATAATCTTATTTTCGAGCGCTTCATGGAGATAAACGATCTGTACTTCTTCTACTCAACAACAGTAAAAGAAATATCGATCTTCAGCAAGCTTCTGGATGTATTCGGCATGCTCATGAAGAAGGATTACTCCGACAGTCTTGTCGTGCCTCAGAACGACAAACAGCGCGAGATCTACATCAAGTTCAAGACCCTCGCCGAATGGCTCGCCATGCACAGTTCCGAGAGCATCTCGATGGATGAGGCTGCAACCCAGGTCGGTTATTCCAAATTCCACTTCGCAAGACTCTTTAAAGAGTATACCGGTATGACCTTCAACGACTATCAGACGGCATTAAAGCTCAAGGAAGTTGAACGCCAGTTAAGCGATACGGATCTTCAGATCAGTGATATCGCAATGGCCTGCGGTTTTAACAACCTGACTTCATTAAGCCGCTGCTTCAAAAAGCAATACGGCTGTTCCCCTTCACAGTTCAGGAACAGGATCAGAAGGACCAAGAAAAAGTTCTAAAGACCGGTTATTAAATGCATTTTATGGCTGTCCCGAAAATTGATCTTTCGAGACAGCTTTTTATTTCCGGACAAAATAAAAGCTGCGTCTTTGAGGAGGCAATGTCCAAAGACGCAGCTTATTAATATGTAATGATGTATTCAGCTATCAGATAACTGAATTCATGGAAGTGCAAGTCTTATGACTTGACACCGCCCAATGCAACACCTTCAACGATATATCTTGAGAGGAATGCGTAAACGATGATAAGAGGGAGAACCGTGATGCTAAGTCCCAGATAGATCGAACCGAATTCTGTTCTGTAGATATCACCATTGAGCAAGTCGACCATCATAGGGAGCGTAGCCTTCTTCTTATTAGTGAGAAGGATCAAAGGTGTGAAGAGCTGGTTCCAGCTTGCTACGTAACCGAAGATTGCCTGTGTAGCAATAGCGGGTTTCATAAGCGGGATAACGATCTGGTTAAAGATTCTGAACTCTCCTGCTCCGTCGATTCTTGCAGACTGTACGATTTCCATGGAAAGCGTAGCCTGCAGGTACTGTCTCATGAAGAATACTGTCATAGGAGCGGCTATGGCAGGAAGAATAAGCATTGAGAGCTTATTTGTCAAACCGAGCTTATAAACAGCCTGATAGAAACCGATCATGGTAACTGTACCAGGGATCATCATGATTGCCATGATAATAGCGTTGAATGTATCTCTGAACTTCCACTCATAAGCTGAGATAGCATAAGCGGTAAGTGAAGAGAAGTAAACGTTAAGGATTGTTGCGCCTGTAGAAATGATAAAGGAGTTAAGGAAACCCGTTGCAGGGTGGAAGTCTTTACCATTAAATACGGCCCAGTTTCTCTGAAGATTCTGGATAGGATGCTCTGAAATAAAGGAAACAGCATATCTCTGAATCTCAGCGGAACTTCTTGTTGCATTAATGAACATCAAGAAGAAAGGGAATAATGTAAGGATTGAGAAGAAGATTGATACTATGTAAATAATTACTCTAAGTACCTTATCTGATCTTTCAATTGAAGATTTACTAACATCAGCCATATCTACTCACCTCAAAACCCTTTCTTTGCAGCCTTAAGCTCTTGTTTTCTAAGCTTCTTAAGTCTCGCTTCATCCTTATCTCTCATAATGAAGAAGAGGATCATGGAGAAGAAGACGATAACCAGGAACAAGATAACGCTTGCTGCTGCAGCTCTATTATAGAGGTAACTACCTGAGAATGCCTGGTTACGAATGTACATGTTCGTTGTAAGACCAGCGTTATCAGCCTGTGTGTTGATAAACTGCTGAGGAACGTCGAACATATTCAAGCCACCGATGAGAGCAGTAACGAGGACGAACAGGAGGATCTGACGGATACAAGGAATCGTAATTCTGAAGAATGTCTGAACTCTGTTAGCACCGTCGATCTCAGCAGCCTCGAAGATCTCAGGACTGATACCGATTACGCCTGCGATAAGGTTAACCATCGTATGACCATACCACTGGAAGAACTGAATAAAGGCGATGATGCCCTTTACAGGCCATTCCTTAAGCAAGTACTGGTATGGTTCTCTCGTATGACCAAAAAGCTTTGCAATACCGCCCATAAGGTCGTTTACAGGTCCCTTAGGGAACTGGAACATTACGTTGAACAACATAGCGATCGTTGCTGCCGTAATGATGTTAGGCATATAGAATAAAATCTTGAATAAGCCCTGTCCCTTTACCTTTGATCTTCTGTCGGTAAACCATGCAGTAAACAAAAGACCGAAAGTAATCTGAGGAATGAAGTTCATAATCCAGATGATCCAGGTATTTCTAAATGCCTTAGCAAAAGTCTGGGAACCAAGTACTTCTTTGAAATTCTTAAAGATGTACCATGCTTCACCTGTCTTAGGATCCTTGAAAGGGAGAATGCCCCAGTCTGTGTTAGCAAGACCCTTAAGATCCGTAAATCCGATTACAAATGTATATACAACCGGATAAAGAGTAAAAATACAAAATGCAAGAATAAACGGAATGGAGAATAAATATCCGTATTTTGCATAGTTAACAAGTTTTTTGTTTCTCATTTAACAGCCTCCACCAGTTTTAAAAAGCGGCAGGGTAAATACCGATCTACCCTGCCGCCACAGCATCTAAATACTAGATCTGATTAGAATGAGAGGTTCTCATTGACGCTTGTCTTGAAAGCATCAAGAGCTTCGTCTCTTGTCTTCTCACCGGAAGAATACAGGTTAACTGCATCTCTCCAGTACTGGTTGATCTTCTCATCCCACTCTGTCATGCACTTACCGGAAGCGTACTCATTACCCTTGATAAATGCAGGGAAGATGTTCTGACCACCGCAGATCTCAACTTCACCGTTGGACTTAGCCATTACTGTACCGGAAGATACGCAGTCCTTTGTTCCGACTTCGCCGTCTACCATTGTACCGTTAGCCCAGAAATACTGAAGTCCTGTCTCAGAAGAGTCAAGTGTTACCCACTCGATGAACTCTGCAACGCCTTCCTTATTGTCTGTGTCCTTGTTAGCGATGAGGTATGTACCACCCCAATAGAAGCCAACCGGCGGAGCGCAAACTCTCCAGTCACCGTTAGTACCTTCACCATCAGCGAAGTTACCACCAACGTTGTCATGCATGGAGTAGTTGAGGAGCCAAGCAGGTCCGAAGAAGCAGAATGCGTTATGCTCGGATGTACCGTTCATATCAGCAAACCATGCGGGCTGCCAGTCTGCAGAAAGGTTGGACAAACCTTCGTCATGAAGCTTCTTAGACATATCGAGGAATGCCTCACGCTCAGGAGCGATGTTGAGCTGACCGTCAACAACCCATCCGGAAGATGCGCTGTTCTCAACGGAGTGCCAAATGTCACCGTCACCGGAAACGATAGGATATCCAGCTGCCTTAAGCTTGTCAGCTGCTTCCCAGAACTTATCCCAAGACTGAGAACCAGCGCCGAAAATCTTCTCGATCTCAGCAGGATCGTCAGTGCCAAATACTTCCTTAGCGATGGATGCTCTGTAGATCATAGCACCACCAGTAGCCTGATAACCAAGACCAACAACTTCGCCGTTACGAGAACCGATGTCGATTGTGTAAGGAGCGATCTGAGCTTCCTTAATCTTAGCGTCTACATCGATACCGAGATCCTTGTAAGTAGCTGCAAACTGAGAAGCACTGCCCTGTGTATACTTAAGAACGAATGCTGCCTCAGCGGTGTAGAGATCAGGAGCGTCCTGTCCGCCAGCTGCGAGAGCTGCGTCGAGAGCGGGCTGATAAGCACCGTTTGTTGTAGCGATGATTGTGACATCAACTGTGTACTTCTCACCGAACTCAGGGTGCAGAGAGATGTACTTGTTGACCATGTTAGGAACCTCGTTTGTGAATGACCAGAGATTGATGTGCTCAGAACCAGAACCAAGAGTCATAGTCTCTTTGTCTGAATCCTCGGGCTCAGAGTCTGTGGGATCCACAACAGATTCTGTCGGCTTGTCACCGCCATCTTTTGTTGTGTCAGTTGCAGTCTGGTCAGGCTGCTTGTTGCATCCAGCTGCAAAAGCTGCGACCATTGCTACAGAAAGAACACTGGCAATAACCTTTTTCATAAAGTTTCCTCCTTAATGATTATGTTCGGGGCCTCTTGGCCCTTCTACATTGTAAATATTAGTCAAAAACGGAATATGTTTCTCCACAATTCTTGCTACAATTTATCTATAACTATACAATTTTTGCTTTTTTTGAATAAATTGTACAATTTTTGCTTTTCTATAAGATAAATTGCATAAAAACTGATCGTCGCATGTATTTTTGCACAATGACTTGCAGCCGCACTTGTGCATAACGTGCAAAAGTTCTTTTGCGGACCGTTCAAATAAGATTATAAGCAAGTTAATTATTTATGTGTTAGTATTTTGTATATTTATTTTATAAGGATTTGGGAGATATATATGGCTTCTTCTTTTTTCAACCCTAAGGGTGCTGCTACAAGATTTCTTACAGCAATATGTAATCTTATTATTGTTAATTTATTATTTATAATTAGTTCTATTCCGATCTTTACACTAGGAGCTTCAATTACCGCATTGTACAGGATCACCATCGCGATCGTTGCAGGCGATAATCCGGCAGTGTTCAGTGAATACTTTAAGACTTTCAGGGAAAACTTCCTTCATTCCACTATTATGCTTTTGCTCTATGCGGTTCTTTCCGGCTTCTTCATTTTCGAGATCTATATGGTAAGGACCATGATGGAACCGCAGTATGCGTGGGCTCAGTATCCTGCATACTTCTTCCTCTTCGCGCTTGCAGCATCCTCCCTTTACTCTTTCCCTCTTATTGCATGGTTTGATGCTCCCTTCAAGAGAATGCTCAAGAATTCGCTCCTTCTTGCCATATCCAACCTTCCTCTTACGATCATGTATATCGTCTTAACTGCTGCATTGGCTTATGTCATCTACGAATTCACCATAATCCCTCTGAGCTTTTTGGTATTCATGGGCATATCACTCATTGCCTGGTTCTATTCCTTATTCCTTAAGCGTATATTCGAAAAGAACGGCGCCGTTCTGGTCCAGAAGGACGAATCCGGGAAAGAGGATTGATAAACCGCATTTTTACATCATTAATAAAGGCCGGGAACCATAAGGAACCCGGCCTTTTATATTATTGGTTTTTTGTTTTGTAATATCAGATCTTAGCTTTGATCTGGTTGTAGATTCCTTCTGCGTCGAGCTGGAATTCCTTCATGAGGGCACCGGCCGGGCCGCTCTTACCGAATCTGTCATAGACGCCGATCTTTGTAACCTTAACAGGATACTCTTCAGCAAGGACATCGCATACTGCACTGCCCATACCGCCGATAACGGAGTGTTCTTCAACTGTGAATACTCTGTTAGTCTTCTTAGCGAACTCAAGGACAGTATCCTTGTCGATGGGCTTGATCGTGTGGATGTTTACGACTGCTGCGCTGATGCCGTCAGCTGCTAACTTTTCAGCTGCACCTAATGCCTCAGCAACGCAAACGCCGCAGGCGAAGATGACCATGTCTGTGCCGTCCTTGAGGACAACAGCCTTGCCAACCTCAAACTTGTAGTCGGGATTGTCATTGATTACCGGTACAGCAGCTCTTCCGAATCTCATGTAGAAAGGTCCTTCTGTCTCAGCAGCTGCGAAAACAGCAGCCTTGGCTTCGATGTCGTCGGAAGGAACGATGACTGTCATTCCGGGGATCGTTCTCATAAGAGCGATATCCTCTAAGCACTGGTGGGAAGCACCGTCCTCACCTACCGTGATACCGGCATGTGTAGCGCCGATCTTAACGTTGAGGTGTGGATAACCGATGGAGTTTCTAACCTGCTCAAAGTTTCTGCCTGCAGCAAACATAGCGAAGGAAGATACGAACGGGATCTTGCCGCATGTGGAAAGACCTGCAGCGATGCCTGTCATGTTTGCTTCCGCGATTCCGCAGTCGATATGACGATCCGGGAATACCTTCTTGAATGTGGAAGTCTTTGTTGCGCCTGCGAGGTCGGCATCAAGAACTACCACGTTGGGGTTCTTCTGTCCGAGCTCTGCGAGTGCGTTACCATAGCTCTCACGTGTAGCGATTTTTACTATATCTCCCATGATCATACCTCTGCTTCATATTTTGCTAACTGCTCATCAAGCTCTTTCATAGCCTGCTCATACTCTTCATCAGAAGGAGCCTTGCCATGCCAGCCTGC
>JAFWQC010000071.1 GCA_017509245.1 Clostridiales bacterium
ATGTTGAGTGCCGCAGAGAAGAGCAGGAAGATGAGGGGCATCTTGCTGTTGCCGATGGCTCTCATCAGTGATGCACAGTAGTTGTACATGATCATGCAGACAATGCCTGCGCAGATAGTTGAGATGTATGCGTACGCGTACTCGAAAATGTCAGAAGGCGTATTCATGAGATTTAACAGAGGACGCATAAATATAAGCCCGACAGTGGTGATGACGGCAGCAGTGATCAGGGAAAGATAGAAGCCGTTTGTAACGGAAGCCTTTAATCCTTTTGAATCCAATGCGCCGTATTTCTGGCTGGTAACTATCGTAAAGCCGGTAACAAGTCCGTTGGAGGTGCCTATCATAAGGAACATTATCGTGCCCGTTGCGCCGACTGCTGCAAGCGCCTGAGGGTTTACGTATCTGCCGACGATGATGGTGTCCACGATGTTATAGAACTGCTGGGCGATGTTGCCTAACAGCAGCGTCATCGTGAACTTGAATATGATCGACATAGGATTGCCCTTTGTCATGTCTGTGTCTGTTCTTTTCGCCGACATATATACCTTCTAAGAATAAATACAGCACATTATAAGGCAGTACTTTGATTATTAATATCAGATGGATTGCATAACTGTATTATTGCTATCCGTTAAAAAACCCGGAGCATGATCTCCGGGTTTTGTTGTTATTTGTTAGCTGCCTTTAAATAATAGTTGATCCAGAAACTCCTGGTGGTACCGTCATAGTACCATCCGCAATTTGTCGCATACTTTTTGCTGATCTTATATGTGGTGATCTTCTGATACTTGTTCTTGACCGTGTCGACAGGCTTCTTATATTTTTTCTTCAGGAGTTTTGAGTACTTGTTGTAGTAACCCTGAAGCTTTGCTTTGTCATCCGTTGAGTTTCCGAAACTGATGAAGACAACCTGATCTTTGTATTTCCCCTTGCCGATCATGATGGTGAAGTTGTCGAAGTGAACACCTTCGATAGTAACGTCAACATTGTAATTGTGATTCTGGTTATATATATGAGGTTCACCCAGAGATTCACCCAGGAAGTTTTCGGTGATCTTAACTGCCTGCTCCAGAGATTTTCCCTGTGTTGATGCCATCATGGAAAATACCTTGGCAAAAGTCTTGGGAACCGGTACAGGTGTAGGTGTAGGCGTAGCCGTAGGCTCCGGTACAGGTGTGGGTTCCGGAGTAGGTGTGGGAGTCGGCTCCGGCGTTTCAGCAGGAGTAGTCTCTGTTGTCTGCGCTGCGGTAGTAGTTTCAGTCTGCTGTTCATTTTTTGCCGCGCATGAGCATAAAGAAGCAACAAACGCAAAAACGAGCGTCAAAGAAACCAGTTTCAAAAATCTCTTCATTACAATACCTCCTATAGGAAACGCTTAAACATATATATACATAATAAAATAAAAATAATCAACAATTATTGCGATTTTACCTTGGGACTGTCCGGGATCATCGCTGGTCAGGCTTAGTTATCTTTCAGTAACAATTTTGCCATTAAGCAACACTTCTTACCCTGGTAGTTGCTAAATCAACATATGCGCATGACTTTGTTCATTGTTAAGGCTTCTGCCGAATGATTAAATCAAGCCGTCAAACAAAAACACAAACAATGGAAGGAAGTTAATGATATGAACAAGAGATTTTTGGTACTTATAGTAACAGGCGCAGCATTCGCAACTATCTTCGCCGCAGGATGCGCTGCAAACAAGAGGGCTAAGCCCGCAACAAGCGTACCTGTTGTTATCTCGTCAGCTACAACGACAACACGTCCCAGCGCAACGGAAGTTACGGTACAGAAAGTCGTAACAGTATTTAAGGAAGCTCCGACGCAGACTACTGTAAAGGAAACAGAGGCTACTACAACCACTACAGCAAAGCCCACTGCAAAGCCTACAGCAAAGCCCACTGCAAAGCCTACGGCTAAGCCCACAAACAAGCCCACAGCCAAGCCTACAAAGAAGCCTACTGCAAAGCCCACAAAGAAGCCGACAGCTAAGCCTACTGCAAAGCCGTCAGTAAAGAAGACGACTGAGACAGTTAAGGCAAACACACTAGCAGCTGCTCCCAAGAGCGATGCAAATACACAGGATACTGCAAATCTGATCACAGGTATTTATAACGGTGCATGGTCTCAGGTTACTGTAGATGCAACAAACGTCAACAACGTAAAGCTTACAGTTACCATCCACAATCAGGATGATCCTAATAATGTTTCAGTATGGAAGATGGGCGGAAAGTATAACTCCGCAAACGGCACGATCGTCTACAGCAACTGCACAAAGACAAACTATGTGTATGAAGAAAACGGAAGCGTTGCTTCTAAGGACGTTGCCTTTAACAACGGTCAGGGCAAGGTCGTTATCAACAACGGCACGCTCAGATGGTACGACTATCAGGAGCATGCTGCTGACGATATGTCATTCATGTCCGCAAACGGTCACGATCACAGAGGCTGATCACAAAAAGATTTCAATTAAAGAGTAAATAAACAGTATAATCGCAAGTTATAACAAGGGCGCCCCGTTCTTATGAAGAGCGGGGCGTTTTGTTTGTGCCGTGATATAATACTTCTGCAAAGACAAAGGAGTGTCCATGGACGAGTTACAAGCCAAGAAACAGAAGCTGGAAGAATACCTGAAAGAACTAGGCAGCATCGCCGTTGCTTTTTCTTCGGGCGTGGACTCCACGTTCCTTCTTAAAGTCGCTAAGGATGTACTTAATGACAAAGTGATCGCGGTTACTGCAAGGTCGCACTCTTTCCCTAAGCGTGAACTTGATGAAGCCACCGCGTTTTGCGAAAAGGAAGGTATAAGACAGCTCGTCATCGATTCTGAGGAACTGTCTATAGAAGGGTTCAGCAGTAATCCTAAGAACAGATGCTATCTGTGCAAGCATGAACTGTTTACGAAGATCAAAGAAGTTGCTTCGGTAAACGGCATAGAATATGTTGCAGAAGGATCCAACATCGACGATAACGGAGATTACCGTCCGGGTCTTAAAGCTGTTGAAGAACTCGGCATCAAGAGTCCTTTAAGATACGCGGGACTTACCAAGGCTGAGATTAGGGAACTCTCAAAAGAGATGGGACTGCCGACATGGGACAAGCCATCGTTTGCATGCCTTGCATCCCGTTTCGTTTACGGTGAGACGATAAGCGAAAAAAAGCTCGGCATGGTGGACAGAGCGGAGCAGCTTTTGCTCGATCTCGGGTTTAAGCAGGTGCGCGTAAGGATACACGGCAACATCGCGCGTATTGAAGTCATGCCTGAAGAGATAGCAAAACTGACTGAAGAAAACGTCAGAAATGAAGTATATAAGACGCTTAAGGATATAGGTTTTGATTATGTTACCATGGATCTTGCAGGCTATAGGACCGGCAGCATGAACGAGACATTGAGCGAACTGAAGAACGGTTCCGGAGATAAAGGATAATATGCAGGAGCAGTTTTCGAGAACAGAATTATTACTCGGCCGCGAAGGCCTTGAGAAACTTAAAAAAGCGCATGTCGCTGTGTTCGGCATCGGCGGCGTCGGAGGCTATGCCGTAGAGGCTCTTGCAAGGAGCGGCGTCGGCTCGCTAGATCTGATAGACGATGACAAAGTCTGCCTTTCTAACATCAACCGCCAGATAATAGCTACGCATAAGTCTGTCGGCCGGTATAAGGTCGATGTTGCAAAAGAGCGTGTTCTCGATATCAACCCTGACTGCAATGTCCGCACGTTTAAGACATTTTACATGCCTGATACGGCATCGCAGTTTAACTTCTATGAATACGATTATGTAATCGATGCGATCGATACCGTGACGGGAAAACTCGAGCTCATTGTTCAGGCTAAAGAAGCGGGAACTCCCGTGATAAGCAGCATGGGTGCAGGCAACAAGCTTGATCCGGCATCTTTTGAAGTCGCTGACATCTATAAGACGTCTGTCTGTCCGCTCGCAAAAGTCATGAGACGCGAATGCAAGAAGAGGGGCATCAAATCGCTAAAGGTGGTTTATTCCAAAGAAGAACCAATAAGCATCGATACTGACAAGATGCCTTCTGAAGACGGCGGAAATCATGCGAAAAGAGTCACGCCGGGTTCCATCGCGTTTGTCCCTTCTGTAGTCGGATTGATAATCGCGGGCGAAGTCATCAAGGACATCATCAAGGAGCAATAAAAAACGAAGCTTCCGTAAAGTGAGGAGAAAACCGGAAGCTTCGTATTAATATGATCTTTCGAAGGAGGGGAACCTTCTGTAATCATATTAGCACCGTGCGCGAAAAGATGGTTTAACGAAGTGTTGC
>JAFWQC010000072.1 GCA_017509245.1 Clostridiales bacterium
AGCATAGGTTACCGACTCCATATGACCATCAGCATCGAATACAACTGTTGCCATAAGAGGTTCGCCGTCATTGTAGACACCATTGCCGTTTGTGTCAGCATAAATGCCATAGGTTGTTCCTGCAAAAGATGTCTCGAAAGAGCCATTTACAGGTGTTCCTGTGTTCTCGGCTCTCTTGATAAGTCTTGCCCAGCCGTACTTCGAGGGTTCATTTACGACATAGTTACCGTCAAGGTACCCGAAAGCGGAACTGCCGGTTACAGTACCAAAGTAAGCTTTTACATCAGACTTGCCGTTGTCACTCTGATAAACACTGAAAACAATGCCCTGATTAGCATTGTCATTAGGAAGGTTATAACCTGCAGGGGCTGTCACTTCCTTAACGACATATGTTCCCAGAGGTGCATCTTTTTCAGAACCTGTGTAGTTCCTCCAGTAGTTTCCTTGAGCCCCTGCAACAGCATTTGCCTTTAAACCGGGAACATCGACTCTGAAGCTGTTTCCATTGGAATCGATCGTGAATTCGGCTACTGCCAAAGCTTCAGACTCCTTAAGTGCAAGACCATCAGCTGCGGACGTGATATCCGTCCTGTCATAGTAGTAGACCCTGAATACAGCGCCGAAGAAAGATCTTACTCCAGGAACGATATTCCAGTTCTCAGGATCGACCTTCCTGATATTCCAGGATATAGGGTCGAATACAGGTTCATCGGAAACTGAAATCGTAACAAGACCATTTACTGCCTTTGAAAAATCTACTGAATACTTTTCAGTATCGAGCATGAAACCCTTACCTGCAGAAATCTCCTGAACGTAATAGGACTTGTTTCTATCCGATACAGTGTATGTTTCTGTTGTGCCTGATGCGTTGATCGTAAAGGTGTGGACAAGAGTACCGTCGCTTGTATAGAGGCCATATGTCGTACCCTCAAGACTATAGCAATTGTTATTTGCTACAGCAGAAGCGTTTGCAGGAGTCTTGACTACCGTGATCTTTGACGGAGGCTGGATATCCGCAGTAAGGACTGCCTGGCTATAGCCGTCAGAACCATGTGCTCCGACATTAGGGTTGAAGTAGATCTTGTAATCGGTGTTGGCAGGTGCGCCTGCTGCATATCCGTAAACCTTGGCTGCAACTTCTACAGCCATAGCTCTTACAGTTGAATTCTTAATGGCATCCCTGAAAGGCTCGCCCTGAGCTTTCTTGTCAGCAGTTGCATAAGCACTGTTGAACTTAGTGCCGAAGAGGTAGCCGCTCATGAGGTGCACCATGAAATACTCATTTCCGGACCAGCCATAATCGTTTGCTGCACAGATCAAGCCGTATGCGACCTGACCATAGGTAAGAGTTCTGAGGTCATCAAGAACTCCGTAACTGTCAGCTGAAGCTGTGATCTTGCCTGTGAAAGGATTCTTATAGTAAGAACCGCTGCTTACAGGATCGTCGAACTTAGGCGTGATGCAGAGTGCTTTAACTCCATCTACCGTATAAACGCCCGTTACAGTTACCCAGCCTGCATTGTTGAGAGCTGTCTTCAGAGCACCGGAAGCATGAATTGTAGAAGGCTTCCTAACAGTGATCTCGTCAACGACGAAGACGGCATCATCTGAAAGCATATCAGGATCAAGAGTCTCTGCTCCCGTACCATATTCTCCAGACTCAGTCTCGTAGGAAGTCGCGATGTCACTTGTGTTTCCAGCGATAAACTTGCCGGCAAAAACAGCAGCTGCCTGAGATGTCGATTCAGCATTAACGTAATACTCAACTGCATCTCCGTAGTTGGAAGTAGAGAGCTTATATCCGTCAGCATCAATGGCACCGATAGTAAGAACACCATTGATGTTTGCAGGAATATATCCGGATGCATCAGCATTCTTGTTACCGGCAGCAGCGATTATAGTGATGCCGCTTGCCTCAGCCTCAGCAACGAGAGCTTTGAAAGCATCGTAGTTGCCGTTATCTCTCAAGGAGAAGGCCATGAGGATGACGTCTACATCACTGTTAATTGCATACTGAACAGCAGCATAAACATCAGATACATCACCCTTACCGTCACTGCCAAATGCCTTGACTGAGATGATATAAGCATCGTCCGTGTTCTCAAGAACATAAGATGCCATTGCCGTACCATGACCGTTAGCATCTGAAGCGTCGTCTGATATGACGGATACTGCTTCATTGGCTATATCAGATCCGGTGTCGATAACGGCAATCTTTGTTGTGGCATCAGGATTGATCTGGGCATTATTGATTAACCCAAAGCCTCCACAGATGCCAAACTCGCCGTCTTCGCAGTACTTAATGCCTTCGCTCTCAAAATAAGAAACTGCAGCATCGTAGTCAAACTGGCTCTCAAAACTGAGAACATAGGATCCGTCGAAATAAACGCCAAGGTAGACATTTACGTCTGTCAGA
>JAFWQC010000073.1 GCA_017509245.1 Clostridiales bacterium
AAGAATTATGCAGATTACAGATGCAATCGCAGATATGCTTACAAGAATCCGCAATGCCGGTACTGCAGGACACGCCACAGTTGACGTTCCCCAGTCCAATATGAAGAAGGCTATTGCTCAGATTCTCCTTGATGAAGGATATATTGAGAAGTTCGAGACGCTCGAGGGAAATACTCAGGGTATTATCAGAATCACTCTCAAGTACTCCGGAAGAAAGCCTGTCATCACAGGTATCAAGAGAATCTCCAAGCCCGGTCTTCGTACTTATGCGGATAAAGAGAATCTGCCCCGCGTACTTAACGGCTTAGGCGTTGCTATCATCTCAACATCCAAGGGTGTTATGACTGACAAGCAGGCTAGAAAGCTCGGTGTCGGCGGCGAAGTTCTCGCTTATATTTGGTAATTTTGGGAAGGTCTCGAAAAAGGGATCTTCTTAAAATATATACATCTCTGAAAAGCCGTGGTTCATGGCGGCATACCGGAGCCACAGGTTAAATCTTAAGAGCAGGAGGAAAATTATATGTCAAGAATCGGCAGAATGCCCATAGTCGTTCCTGCAGGCGTCGACGTTAAGATCTATGGCCAGCATGTAACGGTTAAGGGCGGCAAAGCAGAGCTCTCACTTGATGTTCATCCGGACATCACAGTAAAGCTGGAGGATGGACAGATCACAGTTACACGTCCTTCCGATGATAAGAATCATCGTTCACTCCACGGCCTTACAAGAGCTCTCATTCAGAATATGGTAACCGGCGTACACGATGGTTTCACAAAGACATTGGAGATCAACGGTGTAGGTTACAGAGCATCAAAGCAGGGCAACAAGGTTACATTCAACCTTGGTTATTCACATCCTATCGAGATGGTTGAACCCGAAGGCATCACAATCGATGTTAAAGATAACCAGGTCATCGTACAGGGCGCTGACAAGCAGCTCGTAGGCGAGACAGCAGCAAAGATCCGTTCTCTTAGAGTTCCTGATGTTTATAAGGGCAAGGGTATTAAGTATGCCGGCGAGCACCTTATCATCAAGGAAGGTAAGACCGGTGCTAAGAAGTAAGGCGCAAAGGGGGTAAATTCAACATGATTGGTAGAATTGATAAAAATGAAATTCGTAAGAGAAAGCATGTTCGTGTAAGGAAGAAGATTTCCGGAACGACAGAGTGCCCTCGTCTTTGCGTATATAGAAGCAACAGCCACATTTACGCTCAGATCATCGATGATACACAGGGAGTTACACTTGCAAGTGCTTCCACACTTGACAAGGAGATCAAGGGCTCCGTATCCGTTGGCAGCAACATCGAAGCAGCTAAGGCTGTAGGCAAGCTCATCGGCGAGCGCGCTATTGCCAAGGATATCAAGGACGTAGTATTTGACCGTGGCGGATATCTCTATCACGGAAGAGTACAGGCTTTGGCAGAGGCGGCAAGAGAAGCCGGTCTCTCATTCTAATCGGGAGGAGCAAATTAGATGGCTTTAGAGTCTAAGAACATTTCAAGAGAAGAAAAGAAGGATAAGGAGTTCGAAGAGCGCGTTATCCACATCGGCCGTGTTTCCAAGACTGTTAAGGGCGGTAAGAACATGAGATTTGCTGCTCTCGT
>JAFWQC010000074.1 GCA_017509245.1 Clostridiales bacterium
CCTGTACCCGTCGAAGATTTTGAGAGGCAGTGTTTTGATCAACAGTTCATTTCACCACGCATAAAAGTCAATTCACCACAAAATCATCAAATACTTGCAGATCACCGTTAGTATGTGGTCAGTTGTGATTCTTGCATATTAGACATACCTTTGACAGGTAAATCTAATAAATCCACTCAAGAACGCAATTCAGTTTTTTCAATCTATATAACTTAATTTTCGAAGGAGACCAACATGAAAAAAGGAACGTTTTTCTTTATCCAGGCCATTGTATCTCTCATCATTACGAGCTTGATCTGGTACATGACTGTTAATTTTCTTGATATCGCAATGAATGATATCGATATGCATGGCATAGTTGTTACGGATGCTACAAAATCACCCTTTTTGATTTTCGCCGAAAGTATAGCTATATACTTTATCCTGACGGTTGTCTATATCATTATCGGTGCCAAACACGTCCGGGATTGGCGTCCATCTGCAATAATTGTCAGCATCTTGATCTTTGTTTTCATGCTTATCTTCGGATTGTTTGTTCCTGGTATTATTGCGTCTGTAAGCGAGCAGCTTACCACAATTCCTCAGACGATTCACAGTATAGTTGACAGTTGGTGAAGATAATCTGATCAGATGATCACTTCAGCCCTGAAAAGGAATCCGAAAGGCTTTTCTTCGCAAGATACAGACAGTTCGCCGCCGCAGTCTTCGGCGGCGCTTCTGATGTTGGAGATACCGAAGCCGTGATTCTTCTTGTCTGATTTGCTTGTAACGATCTTGCCGTCTTTTATCTTCGGATGGTCAACACAGGGATTGGTAACAGAGATCATGAAGAAATTCTCAGTGTGCTTAAACTGCAGGTCGATCACTCTGTATTCTTCAGCAAGCTCCTTAAGCCCCGGATCGGATGCGGCTTCGATCGCATTGTCCAGGAGGTTTCCGAGCATTTTACACATGTTCACGGGAGAGATCTCAACATCTGTTATCGCGCCTGTGACATTAAGTGCAATGCCCGAAGATGCAGCGCGCTTCTTCTTATCCGCAATGATGGCATCCGCAATGACGTCGCCGGTGTGACTGCTGACATTTGTGCCCGCGAGACCTTCGCTCATCTCTTCAAGATAGTCGCGCATCTTATCGTATTCGCCGCTCTCCAGAAGGAGCATTAAGACCTGCGTGTTGTTTCTCATGTCGTGACGCATTGAACGGATCTCGGAATCTGCTTTCGCGGAAGCCTCGAAATACTTCGTCTGCGTGTCCATCAGTTCCTCGTTGATCTTATTGAGCTGCTTAAGGCTGTCACGCTCTTTGCTCGTCGACCTGAGGAAGAAAAACAGTCCCAGCGTAACTAATATCAGCATGAGCAGGAGCGGTCTTGATATATCGGTATCGACAACGACCGGGCTGTATAATTCGTCCGCAATAAATGAGTTCGTAAGGAGCATGAATACGGTAACGACACCCAGTACGGGAAGAGACAGCGGTGTGTTGTCATTTTTCCGCCTGATCCTCGCGATCATGAACAGGAACAGGAACACTAACGTCATTGTTGTTAATTCGAGTATCAGAGCGCCAAGCTTCTGATCGGATTCGTTCTCCAAGTTAAACAGATCCACCAGACGGAACTCCACGTCCTCAAATATATGAATGAGCGAACCGATCGTCTCATTGGTCAGAAAGAGCGCGAGAAGTCTTTTCCAGAACTTGCCGCGGAGCATGAACAGCAAAACGACAAAATGGATAAACGTAAGGATCAGTCTTATGACGACTTCGCCGTCAATTACCAGGTTTTCCGTCTCGTACAGCGAGGGAAATAAGATATATCCTATGTCTCCAGCTATACCGGTTACTACAGCCATAGCCAAAGAGAAAATATATGCTGCTTTTTTGTTTTTGAATTCGTATTTGAATACGCCGTTGACCGCATAAGTGAGGGACATAATGACGGTAAACGGGAACACCGGCAATGCCAGAAGAGTATAAATGTTATTCATCTGCCGGCTCTCCTGATGTATTCGAAGAGCATTTTCTTCGCGTCAGCCGCGCTGCCTCGCGCGACAGGCAGAATGTCGCCGTTATCCATTGCGATATCAGCGCTGCCGAGCTTTTTAACGTGGGCAAGATTTACATAATAGGATCTGTGGCACTTGCAGAAATCCTTGCTGATCCCGTCAATCATTTCGAGTGCCTGAGCAAATTTCATGCGCATTTCGATAGTATCTTTCTTAAATACAAAGCGCACGGAATTATTAGCCGCTTCAACATATATGAGATCGTTAATTCCATAAACTATCTCTTCACCGTCTTTTCTGAGGATGATCTTCTCTTCCACCTTGAGCTTCTTCTCGAGTTCGTTCAGAGTCTCCAGCAGCTTATCCTTTTTGACGGGCTTGCTCAAAAATCTGAATGCGTCGACTTCATATCCCTCCATCGCCATCTCTGTGTGGCTCGTAAGGAAAATGATAGGAATATCTTTTGAATACTTACGGATCACCTTGGCTGTGGACATGCCGTCCAATTCCTTCATCTCAATATCGAGAAAAACTGCATCCAGTTCAAAACCGTTTTCAAAGCTCTTTACGATCTCGCTGCCGTCGGAATAAAGATAACAGCTGACATTCTCCGCGCCGTATACGGCATAGATCAATTCGGCGACGTGGTTTCTGTATACACTCTCATCGTCAACAACTGCAAGCCTCATGGAATCCTCCGGCAGAATAATAAAAAGGAGCTGTCTTACGGCAACTCCTTATATTTTATTTATTTATCCTATCAGAGCAATAGTTATTTACTGATTATCCCACTGTTCTTCCGCTGTCGAGCACGACGGTTCTCGTGCCGTATGTGGCGCACTCTTCGGAGTGGGTTACCTGGAGGATCGTAAGACCCCTTTCCTGATTGAGTCTTCTGAACAGATCCATGATCTCCCCCGTGGACTTCTTGTCGAGGTTTCCCGTAGGCTCATCGGCAAGGATAACCTTGGGGTTGCCGATAACTGCTCTTGCGACAGCGACTCTCTGCTGCTGTCCGCCCGAAAGCTGGTTGGGCATTGACTTACGTTTTGCTGTGAGCCCCGTGATCTCAAGTATCTCATCAAGTTCCTTCTTAAGAGATGACTTTGTCTTTCCATTCATCGTCTGGGGAAGAAGGATGTTGTCTTCAACGGACAGGTTCATGACGAGGTTATAGAACTGGAAAACAAATCCTACATTCTGGAGACGGAGATCTGAAAGCTCTTTATCCTTAAGGGAACCGATCTCCTTGCCGCAAAGTGAGATACTGCCTTCAAAACTCCTGTCAAGGCCTCCGATAAGGTAAAGGAGCGTTGACTTGCCTGAACCGGATGCACCCATGAGGGATACGAATTCACCTTCCTGGACATACATGCATGCTCCGTTCAACACCTGGTTGAGACTTGTGTTCTTGCCGAATGTCTTGCTGACGTTATTAACCTCAATTACTGTATTCATCTTTATATCCTCCGTATATTATTCGTACTTGATCTGCTCTGCTATCTTCATCTTGCGCAGGTTCTTGATCGGGAACAGCAC
>JAFWQC010000075.1 GCA_017509245.1 Clostridiales bacterium
GACCATATTGAATATCGTATCAAAGACAAGAAAAAAACTTGAAGGAAAGACAATCATTTTCTTCAGGGAGACGATTTAAGGAGGATAAGATCATGGGATATAAGAGAAAAGAATATGAGAATATGGAAGGACTCTTTACGAATGGTAAGAAAAAGTTCGTGAAATATGATGAGGGTGCAGCGATGTACTCCATGGGAATCCATGCATTTACCGAACTTGCCAAAGAAGCGAAAGCAATCTACCGCATCAGGAGGATCGTTCTGGTAAATACAGAGATCATCGATGAGTATATGGAGAACTTCAGAGATATTTAATGGAACAGTATGGAATGAAAATAAGATGCACAGCTTTCAAAAAAAACATTGAATTTTTGTGGGGCATAAACTATAATGGGGACATAGGTTCGGAAGGGAGCAGGTTATGGCAAAAGTTGGAAGACCACCGGTAGAGGATAAGAAGTATATCAAGGTTGGCTTCAGAGTCACCGAGGCAGAACGTGACAGGCTCTTTGCCTACTGTAAAAAGATGAATCTCACCCAAGCACAGGTCTTTAAGGAAGCGCTTGAGCTACTTTACAAGACCAAACCCTAAGAAAGCTGTGCCTCTCCAAAAAGGAGGTAAACAGATTGGCACAGAGCAGGAAGGACTCCCGCGGCTATGCGCTCAGAAGCGGTGAGTGTCAACGGGCAGACGGACGCTACTCTTATTCTTACACTGACAGAAACAGAAAGCGTCACACCGTCTACGGAAAAGATCTCGTGGAACTTCGAAAGAAGGAACAGCAGATCAGACGTGATCTGGAGGATGGACTGGATCCCCAGAGAGCAGAGCGTGTTACAGTCAACGAGGTATTTGATTCGTACATCAAACAGAAATACGACCTCAAGCCTACGACCAGGACGAATTACGTTTATACCTATGACCACTATGTCAGGGAGACCTTCGGAAAGCGGCGGTTGATACAGGTTCGTTATACGGATGTAAGGGAATACTACTATTCTCTCTTATTAGAGGAGAAGCTTTCCCCGGCAACAGTCGATAACGTTCATACCGTGCTTCATCCGGCATTCCAGATGGCAGTCCGTGACGGACTCATCCGTGTAAATCCGGCAGCCGGAGTTCTCGGAGAGATCAAGAAGAGTCATGTATGGGTTAAGACCAAGCGTAAGTCGCTCACGGTACCTGAGCAGAAAGCATTCATGAACTATCTTTATTCCAACCATCAGTACCAGGGATGGAAACCGGTCATAACAGTTTTGATCGGAAGCGGGATGAGAATTGGTGAGTGCCTTGGCCTCAGATGGGAGGACCTGGATTTCGAAAACAGGATCATCGATATCAATCACAGCCTTGTACACCGAAAGGTGGATGATTCGGGAACCAACTTCCACATCAACACTCCGAAGACGGAAGCAGGATGCCGTAGGATCCCGATGATCGGGGAAGTGTATGATGCATTCCTGGAGGAATATCAGATCCAGCAGATCACCGGCTTTTGTACGCAGGAGATCGATGGTTATTCAGGTTTCGTATTTGCAAGTTCCGGTGGAACGATAACAATACCTTCCGAAGTGAATCATGCGATCCACAACATCACGGCAGACTATAATAGAGAAGAGACTGCCAATGCGAAGAGAGAAAAGAGAGAGCCTCTGCTCCTTCCGGATTTCTCCGCACACCACTTGAGACACACCTTCTGTACCAGGCTTTGCGAGAACGAAAGCAACATCAAGGTGATCCAGTCGGTCATGGGCCATAAGGATGTTCAGACTACTTTGGATATCTACGCTGACTGCACCGAGGACAAGAAGAAGGAAGTCATCAAGAACATGGAAGA
>JAFWQC010000076.1 GCA_017509245.1 Clostridiales bacterium
CTGCCTTGCCTCCTTTAAGTTCTCCGCCTCAATCCCGTAAATAATGTACTTACTCTTGATGACTCCGTTATTTCCCTTTGCGGAGAGGTTCTTAAGCATATCCGAAAACTCCTCACGGATATCATCAAACTTATCTCCCTGGGCAGATATATCAAACTGTGCCGCAAGGGTTTCCTCATTTACATGCCTGTTGAACAAAAAGATCTGAAAGCTGATACTGGGATCAAAATAATTGATGAACTGTGAGTACAGTCCCAGGATATCCGCCCTCTCATCCTCATCCAACAGTACATAGTTGAGGTCGTAAAACTCGATCATCTTGGTATAATAATTCTTCTTAACTTTACAGATGCCATCGTGATACATCTTGTCAAATGTAATGGTCTGCTGTGTGGAAATCTGTTTGCCGGAATTACCATTATCACCGGCGAGCGTTTTTTTCAGCTTTTTGAGCTTCATCTGTTCCGAGAGCGTAAGCCCTGTGAACTTCTCCATGATCGACATCGTGCTTTTAACGGGCTGCTTCTTTTTTGAAACTGCCTTCGCCTTTGCCGGTCCGCTCTTCTTTCCACTTTCTTTGTTTGGCTTCAAGAGCTTCCACCTCCTTTTCCATATTTTCTCTTTCTCTTAACTGCTCGTATAAGTTCTCCACCTTGTATCTGCGGATCCCGGGCCGGATGAACTTCATCTCGATGACCTGCTTTAAATATTGCTCTGCAGGTACTCCGTCCTTTTCATACATGGCGATAAAGAAGAACGGGAGCATGACTGCCACCATCATAAGGGCAGCCACGTCCGTTCCGATTACCTTCCTTGTCAGCAGATAAAAGGGGATACCTACCACGGCAGCCGCTCCAAAGCAAATGACCTGACGCTTCGTGAAGTTCCCGATGAACTTACTCTTTATTGCTTTAGGGTCTTTTGCCACGTCTACTGCGATTGCCATAGGCATCTCACCTCCGTAATTCTTTAGTGCGCATTTAATATGCTCTTGGCAAGCGATCCGGTCTTAAACAGGGAGAAGCAGAGAACAACGGTATACGCCATTACCTGCCACAATGCTGAGTGCAGGTTGCTGGCTACCGCTACTGCATTCACCAGGACTGCATATATCGCAACGCAGACCATTATGAAAAATCCCTGGAAAGCCAGAGCGATCGCTCCCTTGATATAATTCGATCCGATACCTCCCCACTCCCTGTTCACAAGTGTTGCAAAAGGAACCGGGGCTACCGATACATAAAGGTATATCTCGATCATACGTCCGTATAGGATGACGGTGATGAGGACTGACATGATCTTCATACAGAAGCTGCAAAACATGGTTTCTATGCCGAGACCTATTAGCTCTCCGATTTCCATCGTGGAGAGCTGGGTTGAAAACATCGTCTGAATCGTCGTTCCGACATTGAGTGCCGTTGATCCCGTAATGGTACTTGCGGCTTCATTGACCATGTGACCACCCACGTCGAAAATCGCCATGACGATATCCGAAGTCTTGCTAAGAAGCATAACTGCGATGCAAGCCTTGAAGAGATATCTGAAAAACAGCGAGGTGTCGAATTCATGCATGTTATTCTTGTCGATCACCATAGTGATAAGCTCATAGCAAAGCACATAGGTGATTATGATCCCGGCTATCGGTATGATAACTGTATCTGACAAGTTCTGTATCATTGTGAAAACGCTTGCGTTCCATGCACTCGGGGTCTGACTAACCTCTCCGGCAATCGTACCTACTTTGTCATTTACATCGGTAAACATGCCTTCGAGGTTTGTCATTACCCAGCCTTGCAGCATTTCCTTTATGAGTTCGGTAATCTTATCAACGATAGAATCCATCTACCGTTCTGCTCCTTATGAGAACAAGCTGGAGAGCTGAGGGATCACCGTCTGGGCGATGATTACAATACCGCCCCCTGCCATCAGCTGCTTGATTCCCTGGCTCTTTGCACCGGGGTTATCATTACCGTAGCCCTCAAGCAGGTTGATGATTCCCCATACAGCTACGCCCGCTCCGATTGCGGTTACGACGGTTTTAAGTGCTGTTACGCTGTTAGTAAAAAATGCCATGATTGTTTTTCGGTCCCGAAGCTTCAAATGCCCTATCTACAAGCCTTTTCCTGTTTTTTACAGAACCCAAAACCAGTTTTGTCGCTGATTTTGTCGCTCGATAAGACCATAGGATGCAGGACCTTTCCTCCTTCCGATTGTTTGAAAATGTTTAAGTTACTTCCGGAGGGCATAAAAAATCCCTGCATCTTTCACTCTCATGGTAAAATGATTACAGGGTCTGGTTATGCCACTCCCGCTTGGGGCAGATGATGATGTTTGCTTGGTAGGCGCTCATCGTCTGCTTCCTTTTTGTGTGGTGGACTTACGCATCAGGTTTGTCCTTACGGATCCATATAGCTTCATCCTATTCAGTTGTAATTGCGGTTCCGGCTTCAGGTTCATGGTTCTTCCATTCCGTATAGCCTTCTCCCTATGAAGTTTTTACGGCATCATCCTCGATGGTACCCATATCATGCGTCTCTATGATCTGGCTCTTTTTCATCTTAAGCTTCGTCGATAAAAACGCTTCGACATCAAACAGGTTCTTCTCGTCAAAATCGGACAGTTCCTTGTATCTCTTATGCTTGGTAATATCGAACTTGTCTGAGAAAAAAGGTCTCACGCCTCTAAGCTGCATGATACATTTCCCTCCGTCCATGACTGCGATCTCATCCTGTGACATCAATTCTTTCCCCGTTTTTTGATAATTCAAACCGTAGGATGGGGAGTTACCTCTGGTATCCGATGTGTTGTAGAGGTCAATCGTTTCTTTACCCAAAATCTCCGACATTTCTTTCAGTGTCGTCTTCTCTTTTCCTCCGAGGAATAGCGTGGTATCACAGTTGCCCTCTATCGTATCGGCATTATCCTTGTAGATTGCCTTTAGCTGCGATTTTGACTGCAAAATAATAGAAGCAGAAATCTCTCTGCTTCGTATCGTAGCTATCAGCTTGTCAAATTGTGGTATCTGGCCGATGTTGGCAAACTCGTCAAGAAGAAACCTTACATGAACGGGAAGTTTACCGTTATGCAGATCATCCGCACATTCGCACAAAAGATTGAACATCTGCGACTGCATCATTGCCAGGATAAAGTTGAAAGTTCCATCGGTATCGGACATGATCATGAACATCGCAGTCTTGCGTTCTCCGATCTTATCCAATTCCATTTCATCGTACTCCGTCAGGTCACGAAGCTCCTTGATATCAAAGGGAGCAAGCCTTGCACCGCAGCTAATAAGTATTGATTTAGCTGTCTTGCCGGCCGCAAGCTTATATTTTTTATATTGCTTTACGGCAAAGTGATCCGGCTCATC
>JAFWQC010000008.1 GCA_017509245.1 Clostridiales bacterium
CATCTCTTTCCAAGCTCCCCGAGGGCTGGTATGAGATCCGTGAAGTCGGTGCTGCATCTAGTTGGACAGCTCACTGGGTAAACGAAGATTCCGTTGTAAACGGCAATAAGTTAATCCACCTCTCATCTGATAACAGAACAAAGGCTGCTCCTACTATCAGCGACGGCGTAAAGGAAAATGGGGCTGATATCAATGCAGTCCTCATTTACAACGATGTAGCACCTGAGATCAAGACAACTTTGGTCGACAGAGCAACAGAAGAACACATTGCTTCTTACTCTGAAAAGGCTGAACTTGTCGATACGGTTTCCTATAAGCACCTTTTGCCTGGTCATTACGTAATGTCCGCTGTTCTTATGGATAAGGACAGCGGAAAAGCGCTCTTAGATAAGGATGGTAAGGAGATCGTTGCTTCTGCCGAATTTGATGTTTCGGTTGTTAAGGATGAATTCGGTAATCCGAAGCCTCAGTCTGGCAGCGTAAAGGTTGTTTTCACTCTCGACACTACACTTCTTCAGGGTGTAACGCTCGTTGCTTACGAGGAATTACACAGTGCATCCATCACTGGCACTCTTGTAGCTGAGCACAAGGACATTAACGATGTCGACCAGACAATTCATGTACCTGAGATCAAGACAACCGCTACTGATGCTGACAATGGTACAAAGACCCTTACCTACAAGGAAAGAGTTGATATCCGCGATAAGGTAACTTATACAAACCTCATCATCGGAAAGACTTATGTAGCAACAGGCACACTCTACAACGCTAAGACCGGCGAGATCTACAAAGACTACGAAGGTAAGACTTATACAGCATCAACCGAGTTCACTGCAGAAACGGCTGACGGCTTTGTCTATGTTGATTTCAAGGGTGTTGTCGTTCCTTACGAGAAGACAACGATCGTCGTATTCGAGAATCTTTCCTATAAGGAAAAGAACGTTAATGTTGCTGTTCACGCTGATCTGACAGACAAGGATCAGACAGTTGAAAGACCTACAGCAAGTACTACGGCTACTGTCGACGGTGCAAAGGCTGTATGGCTCGGTTCCACAGAAGTCAGAAACATTACCATCACGGATACGATCAGTTATACCGGTTTTGAAGTCGGCAATACTTACAGAGCAGTTGCAACTCTCTATAAAGCAGACGGCACGCCGATAACAAAAGGCGAACAGCCCATCGTAAGCATGGTTGAGTTCGTTCCTACAACTAAGGATGGAACGGTTGATGTTAACATCACGTTCTCAACAGCCGGTCTTTCGGAAGGCGACAGAATTGTTGTATTCGAAGCTATATTCGATGTTGCTACGGAAACAGAGATTGCCGAAAAGACTCAGACCGAAGACCTTCTCATCGCAAGACACGAAGATCTCAGTGATGACGATCAGACGATCACGATCCACTTCAGACCTTCAACTGGTGAGATAACTCCGACTTATATCAAAATCGGAGCTGCACTCCTGGCTCTTTCTACACTCGTTGCCTCAATCTTCATCAGACGAAAGAAGAAGCTCCTCCCCCCTGCTGCTTAACTTCTTTCCTAGACTCGGGACCCCGTGGGACTCACTCACGGGGTCCTTCTAATTTCAGGAGGTATTTATGAAAACAAAAAGAGCATTCAGGATCTTGGTCTGGTCTTTAGCAGTGGCTTCTTTTTTAGCTGGTGTGATACTAATCTCTACTAATTTCATTAAGAATCTCATGCGAAAGCAGGTATCTGTTACCGCTATAGAAGCTGTCGAAAGCGTAATCGATGACGGCGGCGGTGATATCACGATTGAAGTGCCGGTAGCTGACTTTCTTAAAGTCGATGGTGAAAACGGCGAAGAGGACAAATCTTTAGAAGATCTTATCCGAGAAATGCAGAATCTTTCCTCTGAACATGAGAGTTTAAAGCTTCTTGGCATATTGGAAATTCCCTGCATTGACCTGAAAGAACCCATATGGGATTCATGCTCCTCTGCTGCCCTTAGATATGGTGTCGGAAGGTTTCCACAGACATGCAATATCGGGGAATCCATGAACTGTATGCTCTTTGGTCACAGAATGGAGAGTCATACGATCTTCTGGAATCTTCAGGATCTCGAGAATTATATTGGCGAAGAAGTTATCGTCACCACAACAGACGGCATCCGACACATTTACAAGATCGACAGTACCACTTATGTAACAGATGCAGCACTTGATCCGTATTTAAAAGCTGACAATTACAAAACCGAACACCTGTGTCTTGCAACATGCGGTTACGGACAAGACCCCAACAACAAAAACATATACAGGCCAAGAAACACGGAGTTCATCGTTATCTGCATGCCTGAAGAATAACTACAAGGAGAATCACTTATGTGTAAAGATCAAGAACTCTACGACTTTCTGGCAGAGAACCACAAGGGCAAAGACAACGCGGTTCACAGCAGGGTATTGGAAAAGCACTTCGGCATCTGTCCGAGAACTGTCCGCACCTATATTAACAAGCTGCGCAAATCAGGATTGCCCATCTGCAGCGACGATTCCGGTTACTGGATCGCTACTAATCCCCGAGAAGTAAACAAGACGGTCAAGCGTTTGGGCGACTTCGCTGGAGAAGTCAATAACGCCAGAACTGGTCTTGCTTACGCAACCATTCAGATGAGAAGCGTAACCAGGATACGTGAAGAAAACATACAGATAACGGTAAAGGTTGTCTGAAACATTTACCTGCTGTCCCCGGATGGCAGGTTTTTTATTACCAAGTTTGCAACCCCGAAAACGGGTGCAGAAATAAATAAAACAGGAGGTATCTGACATGAGATCAGATGAAACAGTAATGCTGACGCCGGAGTTAGTTTTCAACAGCAACGGCAACGGCGTAAGACTTTTCGCATATTCCAGTGCGATTTGCGGAAAAGAAGGCAGTGCCTTTGATAAGAAGGCAAAAAACGGTTCCGGTGCTACCGGATTGATGAAAGAGCTTGAAAAGACAAAGCTCGATGCATGAGAAAGGCAGGTAAATTTATGGATTTTGAAACATTCAAGAACGAATTGATGGAGCTCGTAATACAGGAGCTCGACAACAGAGGGATTGAGAACATCTCACTTAAGTTCAACACGATCAACTCCCCCGACGGCATGACCGACAGACTCATTGCTACAGTCGGCGACTCCAAGATGTCCATGGCTTTCAGACTCAAGGAGATCTTCACTGATTTCGAGAATGGTGTGGATATGGAAAGATGTGTTGACCGCATCTGCAACACTATCAAGGAGAACATTTCCGTTATCGAGACAAAGGAAGGCGACGTTAAGGCCTTCATCACCGACTACGATCAGGTTAAGGACTACACTTACCTTAGACTCGTTCCGGGTAATTCCCCTGTTTTGAAGGAAGCACCTCACAGAAAGATTCAGGACATGGCGGTCGTAGTCAGCGTTCACCTCGTGAACTTCTCCGATGATAACGGCAAGTCCGTTGTAGTAGTTACAAAGCCTCTCATGGAAATGTATGGCATTGACGAAAATCAGCTCTTTGCTGATGCAGAGAGAAACTCCATTGCAAATGAGCCTATCGTCTTCACTCCACTCTTCGACATGATAAAGCACCTTGTTAATGAAGATAACATGCCTTCTCCTGAGGATATGGGTATTGTAACTTATATCGCTACTAACAAGACCGGTTTCCACGGTGCGGCCGTAGCAGCTTATCCCGAGTTCTGTGAACAGGCAGCCGAGAAGTTGGGTGGCAGTTTCTTCATGCTCCCTTCATCCGTTCACGAGTTCATTCTCATCAAGGATGACGGCAGACAGAAGGCTAAGGATCTCAACAAGATGATCAAGAACGTCAATGAGACAGTTCTTGAGCCCAGAGACTTCCTCTCCGACCAGTGCTATCACTACGATGCCAAGACCAAGGTTCTCGAAACGGGTCTTAAGTACGATAAGGCTAAGGAGAAGAAAGCAGGTGCAAGATGACCTACGATGAATATATCGCAGAGACTAAAGAGAACTGCAAGAAGGTCTTAGCGGATTGCACGAATCGTCAGCTCGAAAACATCGAGTACCTGAGAAGGATCCTCTGGGAGGATGACAAGGTAACAGGCGTGATCAGCGGTGTTTGCTCTTCTTTAAAGGGCAAAGCCGCTGAAAACATTAAAGGCGTCCTTTTTAACAGCAAGTTCCTTGCCGACTTCAATTCGGTCGGCCTGGATATGCAGAATGTTATGGCATACGGCCCTGAGGCAATAGATGTTGTCGCAAGGTGCCTCGCTCTTAAACATATCAGCATTAATGAGCTTGTTGAAGAGGAACGTGAGAAGCGACTCAGACGAGAAGCAGAGTCACCGCGAAAGTGCTCCGCCAGAGTTTGAGGCATTCGGGGAGGAATCCAATGATGGGTTCCTCCCTTTTCATTTCAGATTAAGAGGAGCAGATAAAATGAAACAGGAAGAGGCAAACGTTATCCTTCACAAGATGTCGAAGGTCATTGATAACACTCAGATGGTCAAGCTGAATACCATTCTCGAGGAGATAATGGTTGAAAGTGACTTTGGAGAACCTCTGAGACCTTCAGAGGAGATCCTTGAAACCTTTCTGGCGTCAAAAAGACTGGAAGGCCGTTCTGAAAAGACTTTGGACCTTTACCGGTTTACCATTGAGAAGATGATTGAAAAGGTCGATAAGAATATCTGCATGATAACTACGGAAGATATCCGCAACTATCTTGCAGAGTATCGTGTTGAACATGATGTCAGCAAGGCAACCATTGATGGTATCAGACGTAACCTTTCAAGCTTATATCATTGGCTCGAAGATGAAGATTATATATTTATCAGCCCCTTAAGGAAGATCCATAAGATCAAGATTACCAAGAAAGTTAAGTCAGCTTACTCTGATGAAGAGCTTGAAAAGCTCAGGGACGGCTGCAAGTACTTAAGAGACCTTGCGATAATCGAGTTCTTATTCTCTACCGGCATGCGAATCGGTGAGCTTGTTAAGCTCAACCGCAACGATGTCAATTTCGAGGAACGCGAAGTTAAGGTTCTCGGCAAGGGTGATAAAGAACGAATCACATACTTCGATGCCAAGACCAAACTGCATCTTCAGGAATACCTGGCAACAAGGACTGACGATAACCCTGCTCTTTTTGTTTCGATCAGAAAGCCCGCAACCCGTATTACTACCGGCGGTATGGAGATTATGATGAGACGCTTAGGTCAGCGCTGCAACATAGAAAAATGTCATCCGCATCGCTGCCGCCGAACGATGGCCACGACTGCACTTGAGAAAGGTATGCCAATCGAACAAGTTCAGAGAGTCCTTGGTCATCAGCAGATCTCTACTACCCTGCTCTACACGGTTATTAAGGATTCGACGATCAAGAATTCCCACAGAAAGTATCTGGGATGATGCAACAAAACACCTTTCACAGTAGTATATAAAGTAAATACAGTTATATGGGAGGTGTGAAAATGAGCAGAATCATTAAAACAATATCTCTTGTTCTTGTTTGTGCCGTCATATTTTCTGTGACTGCATGCGGTAAGCGCGTCCCTGATGTGGATACCGTATCCAGATACTCCCTAGACGAACTCACAAAGTTTGCAAATACAGTCGATGAGAAAACCCTTATTAAAAACTGGGGTGAACCGATAATTGCAAATAATGAGAGACTCTGGCAGCTTGACGTTACGGGCGGAACAAAGTATTTGGTCGCGTATGTTGAAGACGGCAAGGTCATATCCATCTATAATTCCGAAACGATGTTTATCAACGTAGTTTTGGACAATGCCGGAATCAAATATTGCACTTACGGCTGGAATGATTACTCTTCCGATCCAAACAGCATTGCATTCATGCCGACAAAGGACATATTCGGAAATGAAATCACTTGTGAAGTCGGAGATCAGATTCTGCTTGAGACTGACGGCAGGGTAATGGAAACGTATCCGGCACAGATACCGCTTCCTTATTCTTATACGGTAATGGGGCATCTGTCAGAGGCGGAAGTTCAAGAAATTGCCGAACAGATACGATTACCATAAATCATTAAGCGACAATATAACACATCAGCGTTCGAGATCACTCGGACGCTTTTTTATTTCAATCTTTAGAAAGGAGCGCACCTATGCATTACAGCAAAGAAGATATAGCAAAAGCCCGCGAGATGGATCTGCTGACCTATCTTGCCTGCTTTGAGCCTGACAATCTGAAACAGGTATCTGCGAATGTCTATTCTACCGTTGAGCATGACTCACTCATGATCAACAATGGAAAGTGGTGTTGGTTCTCACGAGGAATTGGCGGAAGAACTGCTTTGGACTATCTGATCAAAGTCAAAGGGCTTCGCTTCCCTGATGCTGTTGCGCGGATCATCGGTAATCCGACCGACCCGCTGCCGTTATCGATCAGGCCACCGCCCGAGACACCCAAGATATTCATAATGCCGGAAGTGGCAAGTAATCCTTCCCGCGCATTTCAATATCTGGTAGGACGAGGAATCGATCCTGAAATAGTTCAGTGGTGTATTGATCACAGGCTCATATTCGAGACTGCAAAACACGGTAATGTCCTTTTCATCGGTTACGATCAAGACGGAAATCCCAAATATGGAGCAGTCAGATCAACTACTGACAGTTTTAAAGGCGATGTCAAAGGCAGTGACAAACGTTTTTCTTTCAAAATAGTGAATGCCCAAAGTCCAAGAACTGTTCATGTCTTCGAAGCAGCAATTGACCTTCTGTCATATGCTACCCTCGAAAAACAGTTCGGCGAGAAATGGCTCAAGAGAAGCTATCTTTCTCTAGCCGGTATCGGGAGCGGAAAATCCATCCCGAAAGCTTTGGAGCAATTTCTTAAGGATTATCCCGAAATCAGTTACATAAATCTCCATTTGGATAACGACGAACCGGGAAGGATCGCCGCCAAAAACATAAAGGAAGCTCTGGGAAGCAGATACAAGTTCAGGGACAATCCCCCACCCTTCGGGAAAGACTTCAATGACTTTTTGCTTCATAAAAATGAGAAGGCAAAGCAGCCGAAAACCATTCGGCGATGATTTTACTCAAATGAGTTTTAGTAAAACTCGACTGAGTAAAAAGCCGGAGGCTTCCCAAGGGTCTCAGGGATACGTCCCTGACAAGCTTCCTGTGTTTGTATATACAAACGCGATGCTTGTTCGTCCGTTCCGAAGTGAAACAGAAAGGCAAAACACATGTCAGACAAAGCAAAAAACAAGACCGTTTC
>JAFWQC010000009.1 GCA_017509245.1 Clostridiales bacterium
GTTCCGTCTTCCGGTCTGTATATTTTCCCCTTTTCGCAAAGGATTACTTCCATGCCTGCCTGGTCCGCGAACTGTATCAGATCATCTGATTCAAAAGCCTCCCAATAAATATCTGCATTGGCATACGGAAAGAATTTCCGGCCATCCAGGCAATTGGGATAATTCTCTTTCAGATAATTATAATCATGCGTCGAGAAACTGAGCAGACCGTCTGTCTTAAGGACCCTTTTGCATTCCGACAGATACCTGTTCTTTAACGCTTCCCCATAAAGCAGTCCGAGCGTCTGCGCCCAGATCAGCACGACATCGAAAGACTCGTTAGGGAAATCCAGATGCTCTCCGTCGTAATCAAAAAATGATATCTTATATTCTTTAGCAGCAGAGAGTTGCTTTACGCGTGTTATTACTTCTTTTGAGATGTCGATCCCGACAACTTCGAAGCCGAGATCGCATAATGCAAACGCTTCGCGACCCAAACCGCAGCCGATGTCCAATATTCTTGCGCCGGAAGGGAAGTGCCCCGCAACTGTTTTTTCCCATTCTTTTAATGCAGGATTCCAGTCCTGCATCTCATCAACGTTCTTGGTATCCTCATACCACTGTGAAACAATGTCATCCATATTTATAGCCGTTTGGAATCCTTATAAATGCGCGGATATGCTCATCCACAGGTCGCTCGATGATCACTGACCTGTTATTAACATTTCCTTCGACGGCGAGGATGGTATTCTCGCGCTTTTCGATTACTATACCGATGTGGTCGTGTTCCATGTTCTCGAAAACACGGTCATAAAGAACAATGTCTCCCGGCTCAGGAATAAAGTCCGCAACACCTTTGTAATATCCAATCTGAGGATTGCCAAGAGCAAATTCTTCCCACGCGATGCAGCCTGCCAAATGACATGTCCTGCATTCGTTCGGACGGATCGGAATATCGAAGCCCGCTTCCGTTATGCAATAATAAACGAAAGCCGCGCACCACAGACCGTCAGCTTCTTCCAGCGTCCACTTAGGGAACAGCTGAATGATCGGACCCAGGTTAGACTCTTTGCCTTCTTCAAAACCATGGAAAGGAGTCCGCGCCTTTTCTTCGGCTATTTCTGCCAATAATAATCTTGTTGCTTTCATCATGATATTAAAAGTTTACGTTCCAGCGCTTATAAAATACAACCCATATATCATATCAAGTATCACAGTATTCACTCGTCATTTTTGCTAATCCACGCGATTTCCTCAGGATCAGTTCCACCTACAGTTTTGGCTTTCATGCATTCATCAATAGAATTAAATAAATCCTCGGACTCTATTTGATATTTCTTATTGCATTTATATAAATAGAAACCACTATTTAAATCAGATTTGCATATAGCCAAATAAGAAATACGCTCTTTTGTTCCGTCATCATATATCACTCTGCCATAGTTACCTTTAGGTGTATAGAAAAGCACTTTAGAGGTATTTAAAGTGTTAGGAAATGATCCTGTGCTTTTTTTGTCCATTTCAGATTCATCAACCAGCGTCCTGTCAGTTTTAAGCCAAAAATCGTGGCCTTGCTTCAAAGACAAAACCTTGTTGTAGTACTCGTCATTATCCGGATCATCAGAATTCATAACCGCTTCAATGAATTCTTTCGGCGGCTGATATCTATGAGATTCCATATAGTGGAAAATCAAACTCGTAACAGCGTAGATGGTGTTACCTTTTCCCCATACTCTGAGTTCATAATATCCGACACTGCGTGTTTGCCCGTTATATGTCGTCATCGGAATCTTATTTTCACCCAAAGAGCAGAAAGGACATTTTTGAAAACCACGACATACACTAACAGGATAAAGCATGTATTTCCAAAGCATATCTTTAAATTCACCTGGAACTTTGCCCTTAATGAAAGAATGCCCTTTTTCAAGCCAGGCAACATTCTTCATTTCGATTTCGCTTTCACGATATTTATATGGTGTCAAATCCTTAAAATACATAAGCCTAGTTTTTCAAAGAATCCACTTCTAGAATATTAAAACCCGCTAATATTTTTCAAGTGCTTGTCACGAGTTTTTTCAAATTATCTTTTTCCTTACAAATAGAGTATAGCATACCAGCCCTCGCCGGAGGCGAAGGTTGAATAACTGGATCAACTGCAGATCTTAGTTTATGCTACGCTGCAAAGACGGTTGCTTCTGAGATTTGGTATTTAAACCTCACCTACAGATTTCTCAGTCCTGGGGGAGGTTTTCATTTGCGCCTATATCTGGAATCCGGAACGGAACTCTGATAGCAGGTAACGCAGTCAAAGGATAATAAATCCGTGAAGTCCCATTGAAGATAATTGTTAATTTGTCGGATATATGGCATAATCAACAAATAAAAAAATATTTATATTTTCATGGAAAACTGCTTGGTGTGAGAATACAAAATTATCAAAAAAGGGGGGATAAAGGCAAAAAACAGAAGAAAAACAATGCTTTAAGAAAAAGCTATTTTTGATTTTGCCGGCCTTGGTGCTCGCACTGAGCATTATACCGGCACAGGGGGTATTAGCAGGTTATATAGTCGTAGCTGGAAGCACAGTCGTAACGATTAAGGGTTCAACTATGGGGAAGCTCAGCAAGGGCAAAAATATTATCACTGCAGTCTTCGATGACGGAACGGCAGTAACCTTGTATACAGCAAAGTCCTTTTCGGGAGAAGTGCTTAAAATAAGCAATCAAACGTAAAAGCTTTATTTAGTGTAAATGGGTGATGGCGGTTGATCCGTTATCTTTCTCACAAACATAGCAGTTTTATGAAAGCAGGCAAACAACAAACATGTCTGCGCTTCCGGATGAAGACTTAGAGAAACCTGGAAGCATGGCATCCCGGCGGATGCCATCGTAATGGTTGTACTTAAGGGGATCAGAAAAAAGTTGGCTGGGGCAACAATAATCCGAATAAGAAAGGAAAGAAAAATTATGAACATTATGATTCTCGTTAACAAGGACTTTGAGTATGCCGGATACAGAGCAGGAGTTGATAGCCGGATCAGAGCGAATGCGGCATCAAATTTGAATGAGATAGCTTATGACACAGGAATTGGACCTGATAAGCTTCATATGTCACGCATGTATAAGCTCGGTGTGAATACAGTTAGAGAGTATTGCATATGTTATCTTTTCCCTGCAGGAGCAAATACTTCTAATTCAGAGATGAAGTATAGTCTCGTCAGAAACCTCATCAAGCAGGAGGCTGAGAAAAATTTCATTGACCTTATTATCAGTGTAAGCACAGGTGAATCGACCCCAGCGGTTGAAGACGAGTATAAAACTGTTAACGGATGCGTCTATATAGGACATAAGTTTTTTGTAAGAGATTGCAGAGACTGTGATCAAAATACAACCAGCTATCTTAAAGTCGATAACCAGTACTATAAAGGATTGGTTGATAATAAAATATTTGATTTGATAACAAGTAAAAAAGTACAGATTGAAGCCGGAATGAAGACTACACCAAGGACCCCTAACCCCAAACCTTTTGTATGTGCCGATAAGGATATTGTCAGCCTTGGAGTCGTAAATGTTGTGAACTATTCTGCTTATGGTGATGCAGACCCGACAACGTATAAAGAATATATTGCTAAGGGGCAAGTAGGACTGCCGGTCTGTTTGGAAACAACTCACGTCGTCGTAAAAATGGCTGAAGACGCTGTAATGGGAGACAGGACCCCCGTCTTGTTCGTGACCCCTATAGTTGATAGATATGAACATTTTAATGATGATGTTGATGATAAATGGGGCCATCAGAATTTAACCAGTTCTTATAATGCCGGAGTTGTCGTGGCAAATATACTGGAAAATGTAATAAACGAATTGTACTAATACAATTCGTAAGCAATAAGGAAAAGAGTATCAGGCGGAGTTTTGACATATCGAAAAATGGCAGAATAGCCTGAACGCCCTATAACATAAGTGCAATTGAAGGACTGAGCAGGATCATAAAACACTTATGATTACTGCTCTCCTTCTCCGCCAAAAATAACCTCTCAAGCATTGAGTTTGAGAGGTTTTTTATTTCCTGAAAGGGTGTTATGATGAATGTGAAATTTATCAGAAGAATTCGAACTCATAGATTATTCGAGGATTTAATAATATGAAACTTACCAGATGGGGAATACCGCTTTCAGCAGATGCTATAGCTTCGTGCAAGGTCTGATAAAGGACGATACTTGTACGAAGCGGTAATTCATAAGAGATTATCGTCCGATATAGGCTTTGCACTTGTTCACTGATTCAGAACAATAAAGGAGCAAAGCTATGTTTACTTTTCAAACGATTAAAGACCTCAAGACATTCCTGATCTTGTGGTTTTCGCAGACTGTATCAGAACTTGGTACAGCCATGACTGATTTTGCACTGGTTATCTGGGTGTACGAACAGAAGGGTACTGCTTCAAGCGTTACCATTCTTACATTGTGTATCTTTTTGCCGACGATCTTTTTCAGGTTCATAGCAGGAACAGTTGCAGACCGGCGGAATAAGAAACGGATCATGCTGATCTCGGATCTTGTCGCTGCCTTAGGGACCTTGATCATATTCGGACTTTATTCGGTATCTTCTCTTGCGGTATGGCACCTTTATATCATCAACACTCTGATGAGCCTGATGAATTCATTTCAGGTGCCGGCTTCGTTTGTTGCGACGAGTTTGCTGGTACCGGAAAAATACTACACGAAGGCAAGCGGATTACAGGGAATCTCAAGTTCTGTGGTCAGCATTCTGGCACCTGCTCTCGGAAGCGTACTGATAGCTTTCGGCGGGATGAAAACGGTGCTTATAATTGACCTTATCAGCTTTGGATTTGCATTTGTGGTATTGATGTTCTTCATTAAGATCCCTGAGCCTGTCAGGACTGAAGAAAAAAGTGTTTCGTTTATCAGAAGCTGCCTCGATGGAATACATTTTCTGAAAGACCATAAAGCGCTGCTGCATCTGACGCTTTTTGTAGCTGTGATCAACTTTTTTGCAAAGCTTGGCAGCGACGGAATGATGGCTCCATTCGTTCTTGGCAGAACAGGCAACGATCAAAGTATCCTTGGAATCGTTCAGAGTTCGGTTTCGGCGGGACTTCTTATCGGCAGCATTATTGTGACTGTCATGAAACCCTCGAAAAGAAAATGCAGGTCTGTTTTCATCACATGCGCACTCATATTCACGGGCAACATAATTAACAGTCTGACCATTTCGCCAGTCATATGGTGCATTTCAAACATCGGCACTTATGTGACAGCAGTTATCATGAATGTTAATCTGACAACACTAATGCGCGAGAAAGTTCCGGTGGAGATTCAGGGGAGAGTCACTTCTGCTCAGGATACGCTGAAGAACTGCACGATCCCACTTGGATTGTTCCTGGGCGGAATACTGGCAGATCATGTTTTCGAGCCATTCATGAAAAACGGAAACTTCTTATCAGGCATCTTCGGAACAGGACACGGTGCAGGGATTGCATTGATCTTCTTTATATCAGGTGTGTCGGGAATGATTATAAGCCTGATCAGATTGACAAAGCCGGTATATAAAGAGTTGGATTAAGAGTATTTCGTGCCTGTTCGCAAATAGACATATGCATAATATATCGATGTTTTATTGTTGAACAAACATCTGAAAAAATGGTGTTGAGATAAAAACATATTCCCTTTAAAATTATTAGCATAAGCCGCGGTCATGATGGTTGAGGGTCTCGGAGTGCCGCATGACATAGGGGGTCATATTTATGAAGAGCAGAATCAAACTTCTTGCAGCACTTTTGACATGCCTGCTGGTGGCAGCACTTTGTCCTGCAGCACTTGCATCGGCAGCAGAAGAGGAAAAGTATCCTCTCTGGATCGGCGGAGTACAGGTTACCTCAACTAATTGCAACGACTTATCGGGTAATAAATGGAGTTACGATCCCGCGACTCATACTCTGACGCTTAACGGTTACAAATACACAGGAGAGGGATATAACTACAACGCAAGTTTTTACGCATGCATTTATTATAACGGTGAAGATGATCTGACGATCTTACGTAAGGGCGATAGCAGTGTTCGCCAGACACGTAACTATGCGAACTCTTCGGATCATGTGTTAAAGATCGATAATCCCATGGCCGATCTGTTCTTCACCGGTTCGGGAAGTCTTGAGTTAAGAATGTTTGATGAATGGTCAGGTCCTGCAGTATCCTGCATCGGAGATGTAGAGATCAAGGGCGGCTCATTGACAGTCGATGGTGGTCACGGTGCTATTGATTCACCTAAAGTTACCATCAGGAAAGATGTCACATCAGTACTTTTAAGGGGTCACAGTGATTCTGCAAAAGCTGTTAACGGAAATTTCATCAACGAGACCGACGGAATGGCTGCTGACCGGTTTAATAGGGTAACGAAGTTAGAGCCTTCAACAACGGAAGTTCAATGTGTCTATAAAGCCCTCGCATTTCCCATCGCGAGATATAAGCTTGTATTCGATCCCAATGGCGGTACAGGCAGCATGGAACCGGTAACAGTAAGTGAGGGCGATAATTATAAGTTTCCGGAATGCAGCTTTGAAGCTCCCGACGGCAAGATTTTCAGTTTCTGGAGAATCGACATCGTCGACGTGATCGTTTTACCGGGTAATGGTTGTGATATTAACGACCAATACGTAAAAAACGGTGTGATCACCGTTGTTGCAGCCTGGAAGGATGCTCCTGCAGCTACCGTCAAGACTGCTCCGGAGGAAAAGATCCTCACTTATACCGGCAATGCAATGGATCTTGTTACAGCGGGCGAGGCTACAGATGGCGAGATGCAGTATGCTTTAGGTGATGATGCGACAAATGCGCCTGCAACAGGCTGGAGCAAGAGTATTCCTCAAGGAACCGATGCTAAGCCCTATTATGTCTGGTACAGAGCTGCCGGAGACAAGGATCACAGCAACTCAGCAAAGAGCTGTGTCACGGTAAATATCGAAAAAGCAAATGCTTTAGTACAAGCGAATGACCAGACGGTCAAGGAATCAGAGGATCCCAAATTCAGCAAGGATTATGCAAGTCTTACCGGTGCTGCATCAGGCCACTCGCTCGGCAATGTAACTATCACGGCAAGCGGTGACAAACTTGTTCCTTCTGCAGCAACGATAGTTAACGGCACAGGCGAGGACGTTACAGCCAATTACAACGTTTCTTATTCGAACGGCGAACTGACAGTGCTCCATAAGATCAGTATTAAGGTTACTTTCAGTGTTGTAAACGGCGAATGGGATAACGGCGGAAGTGATGACATTGAAGTCGTCTTCTCAGGTTATGAAGGAGATTCTTTTAAGCTTGCGCCTGACCAGATCCCGGCTTGTGGAACAAAGCCTGCTGCAAGCTATAAGCAGGGTGCATGGGATAAGACTCCTGACACGGATACAGAGATTACCGGTGATACCAAATATGTTTATACGTACGCCGAAGACCCTGTATATACTGTTACGGTAGAAGGCGACAATTTTGTACCCGGAAGCGGAAAGGACATTGTTATTACCGTAAAGTGCAGTGTCAGTGACAGTGAGACATATGGCAAATTTCTAAGCGCAAAAATGGATGGTGCTGACATCGGTGATGAGAACTATGACAAGGCCCCCGGAAGTCTCATCCTGACGATCAAGGCAGCCTATCTGGATACGCTTTCAACAGGCAGTCACAACATCGAGATCACATTTGCAGACGGCACGGCTACTGCGTCGATAACCATTGCAAAGGCTCCTTCAAACACTACCCCGGCTCCTGTGCCGAAGACCGGCGAGAACGATAGTCCGTTGATTTTCATCGGCATCACGCTCCTCATTGCAGGAGCTTTGGGAATGCTCATTGCTGTTAAGCTCTCAAGAGCTCCCCGCAGAAACGTAAGGCCTGCGCCTCACGTTTCCGGGCAGATCACTAAGGAAGACAATTAAGGATTGATCATTTGATGTAGAATAAGTCCTGCAAGGACAAATAAAGGCGGTGCTGTTTCAGATAACGGCACCGCCTGATATTTATATCCCAAGATCATTGCAATTGCTTACTGTCTATTAATTATACTAATCAATAAATCTACATCCGATTGAGGCAACTGATGTAGACTACTTTAAGAAGCTCGCTGAAGAGACTGGTATTCCATACCAGAATCTTATAGATCTTTATCTCGATGATTGTGTGAAAAATGGGATTAAGCCAGACATAAAATGGCAACGGCTGGCATAATCCATTTGAGATTCGTGTGATTTTCCGTAAGGAAAGTTCCCAACAAAAATTTATACCTGTTAGAATAAACATGACAAACTGTTGTCGTGTTTATTTTGTTAATATCGGATCGGAGCGGAAAACATATGAAGATAGACAGACTTATCGGAATATTGTCAGTATTGCTACAAGAGGAAAAAGTGACGGCGCCGGAACTTGCTGAGAGATTTGAGGTATCAAGGAGGACTATCAACCGTGACATAGACGATCTGTTATATGCAGGGATCCCGATCCGTACTGCACAGGGTACAGGCGGCGGAATCAGTATTGCTGAAGGCTATAAGATGGACAGGACTATCTTGACTTCAAAAGACATGCAGATGATACTCGCAGGCTTAAGAAGTTTGGACAGCGTCAGTGGAAGCAGCTATTACGGCCAGCTGATGGAAAAGATCCAGGTACGTTCATCCGAATTCATCAGCGGAAGAGAATCGATACTGATAGATCTGTCGTCCTGGTATAAGAATACGCTGGCACCTAAGATATCAACTATCCAGGACGCAATCGAAAACAGGCACTTGCTTGAGTTTTACTATTATGCTCAGTCCGGAGAAGGTAAACGCACTATCGAACCATATTACGTTGTTTTCAAATGGACAAGCTGGTACGTATATGGTTGGTGCCTGAAACGTAAGGATTACAGGCTGTTTAAGCTTAACCGCATGGATCAGGTGAAAGAGACAATAAAAGATTTCTCTTGCAGAAATGCACCTGTACCAAACCTTAGTTCAGAACTGAAGTATCCAAGAAATATCGTCCTAAAAGCGATATTTACGCCGGATATGAAGTGGAGACTAGTTGAAGAGTTCGGCCCCGGGTGTTATGAGGAATTGGAAGATGGCAGGCTTCTTCTGATAAGAAATTACGCTGATATGGATAATCTGACTATGTGGATGCTTACCTTTGGCGACAAGGTCGAAGTTATTGAACCGCAGGAACTGCGGAAGAGATTAAAAACAATGGCAGAATCAATGATTAAAATGTATGGAGGAAAGAATAATGGCAGAAATTGAGAGATACGATGTAAGTGAAGAATGGGCACATTCAGGAATCATAAAAGCAGGAGACTTTTGCTACCTGAGTTACTGCGTGGGGAATATCGGAGGAACCATAGAAGAGCAGATAAACGGAGCGTTTGACAACATGGAACAAAGACTTGCCATGGTCGGACTTACTCTGGAATCGGTTATTCAGATGGATTGTCTGTTCAGAGATGTATGGAACATTCCTGTAATGGAGAAAATCATTAAGGAAAGATTCAACGGCAAGTATCCTGTGCGTAAGTCCATCCAGACAGAGTTTGCACATGTTGGCGGGAAAGAGGGTCTTCAGTTCCAGGCAGATGCTGTGGCTTTTTGCGGCTGAATCTTTTCGCAACAGGGTGTTTATATGTTAGCTGATGTTTTATAGGGCGAAATAGTTGAGCGGCAAAGCATTTTCATTATGCGGGATTTTCGTGAAATGAACACTTTAAAGATATTGATAAGTCTTTTGCATTGCTCTTGATATAATTATCTCAACTGTTGGACTAAGGGGGAGAGTTCCATGGCGGTTTTAAAGAGTTACACTTGTTCAAAGTGTGCCGGTATACTGATCTTTGATTCCGATCAGGAGTTCTTCGATTGTCCTTTCTGCGGAACGAGATTCAGTTCCGTTGATTTTCACGGAAATGAACTGTTAAGTCAGGCGGATGCGTGTCTTGAACGCCGTGAGTTCAGTGCTGCAAAAGAGAAATACAAGGCCATTCTGGCAGAAGATGCCAGAAACTTTAATGCTTTGCGCGGAATGCTGCTCTGCACGATCATGGTTTCTTCGGAAAAAGAACTCTCGGATATCAGCAGACTGAAGAGGGCAAATCTTAACAGGATAAGGAATGATTTAGATACCGCAAGGGATTTTTCGGGCAAGAAGAATTGGGAATATTTCAATGTCATATCCAATATGACCGGGCATGTCGAAGAACTGAAGCAGATAGAAAAGATCCGCGATGAGATGGAATCCGAGACATCTAAAAACCTGATGAATAACGCCTCAAAAGCTCTGGATAGCTCCAGCGGCAAGGTCTTTTCGCCGTATTTGATAAGGGTTTTGGTGTTCCTTGGCATACTGGTCGCATTATATATTGCGTTTATCATTCTCATGCATGGTGACCCGCAGGCAATTTTATTTTCATTCAGTCAGCTCCTGATATTTGCCGGACCGTTTGTTCTGCTTGCTGTCGCGGTCTGTATAAGTAATGCAAAATCCCATAAAAATCTTGAGAAGATGGTCGAAAACACTAAAGTAAAAAAGAATAAGATAACTTCGGATATCGAATGGCATGAAGATGCTTATATGAATCTATACAAGAAGCTTATAGCAATAGAGCCTGAATCTGAAGAGGATACTGAACCATCTGAGACCGGCACAAAGGTTGAAGACTATGGTTCACATAAACTGTCTGAGAAGACCATACAGTGCGCAAAATGCGGAGCCGGTTTAACACTCGATATGGAGAAGCGCGTTTATGAATGCGGTTCGTGCGGTGTCGCGTACGGTATCTCACTGTTCTTTGGCCTGCCTCACGAGAAGGCGTTGAATTCAATGAATATGGGCTTTTTTGCTGAGGCAGATAAAAGATTCAGTCATATCCTCATGGCGGAACCTTCGAATTTTGAGAGCCTTTTGGGCCGCATTCTATGTGCCGGAAGATGGACAAGAGTCAGCGATATAAGCATATCCGGCGAACTGACTCCTACCCGTATAAGACATGCCCGCAACGGATTGCTTAAGGCACTTTCTGATTCGGAAGAGCAGGACAAAGAGTATTTCAAGTGCCTTCAGGATTATATTGACGCGCTTGGAGCTCTTGCCGTGAACAGGCATAAACAAATGGTCATTAACAAAGAGCTGGATGTTGTCCGCACGAAGATAGAGGTTTATTCCGAATTTTGCAACATGGAAGAAGCAACTAGAGTTGAACGTGAAGAAATCCTGTCGCGCCTGCAGCCATTTCAAAATGCTGCACCCGGACTAAAACTGGCTTATGATGAAGCGCGCTCGAAAATAATCTCGATGGCACGGGACAGCGTTCTTACAAAGTGATCTGACGCGTTATTATTTATTCTTAAACGGCATTATTCCTATTCCGAGAAAGTATGCCTGAATGATAATGCTTGCCTTTATACTGAAATAAAGGAGGCAGGTACTATGGCAGCATTTGACAGGATCTTGAGCGGTATTCCGGAGATGGATACGGCATTCGATAACATCAGGCTTGGAGACAATGTAGTTTGGCGTGTGTCTGACCTGTCCCAATTTAAGCTGTTCATGGAGCCCTATGTCGAGCAGGCGGTAAAGGATAAGCGCAACATTATTTATTTCAGGTTCGCGAGTCATGAACCGCTTGTTGAAGACCGTCCTGAGATCAAGACTGTCGAGATACCTTTGTCGCACAGGTTTGAGACGTTCACGGTCGATATCCATAACGTTATTGAGAAAGAGGGCTTTGATGCGTTCTATGTTTTCGATTGCCTGTCAGAACTTCAGACAGCATGGGCGACAGACCTCATGATGGGTAACTTCTTTAAGGTCACGTGCCCTTTCCTTTTTATTCTTGATACCGTTGCGTTTTTCCCGATCATTAGAGGAAAACATTCCGTGCATGCGATCAACAAGATCCTTGATACGACGCAGCTTTTTATCGACGTTTATTCTGACAACAAGAATATCTATGTAAGGCCTCAGAAGGTGTGGAACAGAAATTCCGACACGATGTTTCTGCCGCACACGTATGAGCCTGATACGGGAAAGTTCCAGCCGATCTTAGACGGCGTTAAATCGAGCAGATTCTATCAGACTTTAGGCCAGGCGCAGCGCTCTGCAGAAGAGCAGTTCGCGGATTCGTGGGACAGGTTCTTCAACCGCACGAAGATCCTTCACGAGAGTGAAGTTGATATTACCGAAGAGTGCTCAAGAATGTGCAATATCATGATGACGCGTGACGAGAAGATGCGTGAGATGGTGAAGAGAAATTTCACGCCTGAAGACTATTTCGCTGTTAGGGATCACATGATAGGAACCGGCATGATCGGCGGCAAATCGTGCGGAATGTTGCTTGCAAGAGCGATAATCAGGAACAGGGAGCCGGATATTGCGGATTATCTTGAGCCTCACGATTCTTTCTATGTCGGTTCTGACCTTTACTACACATATATTGTCGACAACAAGCTGTGGGATCTGAGAATAAAACAACGTACTGAAGAAGGGTACTTTACACTCGCTGAAGAGTTCGCGGAGAAGATCATGGAAGGCGAGTTCTCAGGACCGATGCGTGAGCAGTTCCTGCGCATCATCAAGTACTACGGACAGGATCCTTACATCATCAGGTCGAGCAGTATCCTTGAAGACGGCTTCGGCAATGCATTTGCAGGTAAATACGAGTCGGTCTTCTGCGTAAACAGGGGGTCGATGGACGAGCGTCTTAAAGAGTTTGAGAATGCGATCAAGACAGTTTATGCGAGCTCGATGAGCATGTCCGCACTTGATTACCGCAAGAGGAGAGGCCTTGATAAGCGTGACGAGCAGATGGCGCTTCTTATACAGCGTGTGTCAGGTTCTTACTATGGTTCATATTACATGCCATGCGCAGCGGGCGTCGGTTATTCGTACAGTCCATACAGGGTCATGAAAGATTCTGATCCCGCGGCCGGAATGTTAAGGCTCGTCATGGGCTTAGGCACCTCTGCTGTTGACAGGACCGAAGGTTCTTACCCTAGGATCGTTAATCTCGATATGCCCGAGAAGTCTTCATATTCTTCATCTGCCGACAAACACAAGTTTTCTCAGGGCAAGGCTGAAGTCATCAACATGTCTTCCCACATGCTCGAAAAGCACTCTTACGAGGACCTTGAATCCGATATCCCGAAGTATCTGGAAAACGTACTTCTTGAACACGATTACGACGCCGAATCAAGACTCCGCGAAATGGGAAAATACAGGCAGATCAAGTTCATCTCATGCAAAGGTCTTGTTGCGAATAAGCAGCTTATGGACCAGATGAAGAGAATGCTCAGGTGCATCCAGGACGAGTACGATTATCCTGTCGATACCGAGTTTACGATCAATATTTCCGACAATGGGGATTATTCCGTAGATCTTCTCCAGTGCCGTCCGCTCCAGGTACAGAAGACATCTTCCGGTACCGTCATTCCGGAAGGCATCAGGGAGGATGATATCCTTCTTGAGAGCAAGGGCTCTTCCATGGGAATCTCAAAAGCATCAGAGCTGGACATCATCGTATATGTCGACCCCGTGAATTACTACAACATGCCGTATAAAGACAAGACTCTTGTTGCAAGGTTGATCGGCAGGATAAACTGGCATTTCAGAGACCTTGGCAAGCACATGATGCTTATCGTTCCCGGCCGTGTAGGCACTTCATCTCCGGAACTCGGCGTTCCGACATCCTTTGCCGACATAAGTGCATTCGAGATCATATGTGAAACCGAAGAGACCAAGGCCAGATATAATCCCGAGCTGTCTTACGGAAGCCATATATTCCAGGATCTTGTCGAAGCGGAGATCTTATATACCGCCGTATTCCACAATCCGAAAACTATTCATTTCCATCCCGAAAAGCTTGAGAGTTCACCTGATCTTATCAGTGAATTCGAAGGTGGTGCGGAGCTGTCTAAGATAGTCCGTGTTTTCGATGTTTCGGGAAGAAACTGCAAGGTATATAACGACATTGCAAATGAGCATCTTATAATCACCTGTCAAAGCACCTGACAGGACCGAATAGTTATTCAAAAAGGTAAGGATCTATCTGGCCTTTTTCTTCTCACATTCCGGACAGTATGTCATCGGAGTGAAGGAGAACATTGATTCTTTTCTGTAACCGCACTTGGAGCAGATAAATACATATTTTGTAAAAGCGCTGCCCATCGTAGTGCTGACGAGCCACGTGCCTTCTGAATCGTCGCCGTAAGTCTGATCTGCTCCGTCGCCCTGATCAGCGTAATCGGGCCATGTCTTTGCTTTAATGGAATCCTCATCGAACCAGGTTCTGGGCTTGGGTTCTTCGAACATGCATTTGATATTGAAAAAAGGGCAGTCGTAACATTCGTCCTTGTTAACACAGAGCCTGTAAATGCCTCTCAATAACTGTTCTACCTGTTGATCTCTGTTCTCGTTACTCATGGCGGTACTCCTTAACAACAGATTAGCCGCATGGATCAACGGCCCGGGAGTCTTATATAATCAGCAGTTTTGGACTTTCACTCCTTTTTTCTAACACAATTATATCACGCTGTAGTAATTTGTACCATCAGAGGGTGGCTGAAGGACCGCCCGTCAGACCGCCAAAGCCTTGAATTTATTATGTTTGCGGGCTTAGGGTGCGAAAATTGGTTTTTATGTATAATTCTTTTTGGGAAGATATGCGGGCAATAAATCTGAAATTTTTCCAATATGGACATATGAAGGATACATGGGCATTGTAAGATCATACCCGGGAGGAAAAATTAATGGCCGGTATTTTGATAGTTGAAGACTCTGAAGAGCTCCTTGAACTTGTTGCTGATTTCTTCAGGAGCAAAGGCACATTTGAAGTCGATGCCGCTCCGGACGGCAACACGGCTTTAGCGCTCATAGGCAGGAAAGACTATGATATCGCGATACTGGACATCATGATCCCCGGAGCTGACGGTTTTGAAGTGTGCAAAGCACTCCGCAGCAAGAGTCAGTGCCCAATCGTTTTTCTGACGGCTCTCGGCAATGAGAGCAATATCCTTAAGGGATATGAGGCCGGTGCCGACGAGTACATGGTCAAACCGTTTTCGCTCAAGGTGCTTTATGCAAAATGCCTCGTGCTCCTTAACAGGGCGGGGAATGAGATGCGCAAAGAGATCGTTCTCGAGTGTGGTGACATAAAGCTCTATCCGCTCCGGATGGATGTTGAAGTAAAAGGACGCAGTGTTGAGCTTGCTCCTAAAGAATACTTCCTCCTTAAAGTTCTCATGGAGAATAAGGGTATTGTCCTCGGAAGAGACAGGCTTTTGGATCTTGTGTGGGGGCTCGGTTTTGACGGCTCTGACCGCGTCGTCGACAACCACATAAAGAAACTCAGAAAAAAGCTTGGTGATTCAGGGGAATCGGTCAGGACTGTGATCGGAGGCGGTTACAAGATATGCTGACCGGGGGGATAAAAAGGAGAGAGCATATGAAAAAGCAGGCGATTACCAAACCTGTATTCAGTAAGATATTTGCTGTCAGATTTCTTATCATGTTTATCGTTTTCTCGATAATTGCATTGTGTGTGCTGGTGTGGCTCGATGATAAGGTTTTTTACAATAAATATCACTTTATCTCCAGTTATAGGGATAAGGTTGTGGAAGCAACAAAGAGCATGTATGAGGCAGAACCGGGGAGCGAAGAATATGAGAAGTGGTACAACCTGCTCGGGTATGCATTAGCAATGTATCAGAAGAATGATAACTGTTATGCGGAAGTGCGCATCGGTGACTGGGAGACCGCAACGGATGAAGATACAGCATTTATAGCTGTGAAATCGAACCCGGTCTACAGATTCTATTTCATTGAGGACATGGAATATATTGAGCCTTTAGATCAGTTCATGGACGGCAAATATAATACCGGGAAGAGCAATGATCTGATAAATGCGTTATATTTCGATCCGTTATTTAACAATTATCTATGCCAATTCATGGCCACTGACTACCGTATAGAGAATGCCTATATAAACCGTGAGACCAACACGTTTATTCCGGGAGTAATCACCATAATGCATGGCAAAAAGGAATATCAGGTGGACTGCACTCCGGCTGATACAAAAGGTTACGAGTATGTGGAAGATGGTGAATTGGTTTATTCAATTATCTCGCACAGAGGAGATAAAGACCTTACATCCGAAGATTTTTCAGAGCATGTCGAACCGGTTGCAAATGGCGAACCTATGTATATGACCAACAGCCTTTATGCGGAAAAGCCGGAAAGCGTAATAAAGCCCTGGAGTATCGGATTTACCGCGATCAAAATTGATAATGTCTTTAAGACCGCTCCCATAACTTCTGCATTGATCACGTTTATAAATCTGGCAGCTGCGATAATCGTGGCCCTCATCCTTTCCTTCGTCAAATATCAGAATGACAAGACTGTCTGGAATATATTCGTATACAGGACCAGGACAACGGAAGCGATGGCACATGATCTCAAGACACCTTTGGCATCGATCATGGCATATGCCGAGAATATCGAGTCATCTGCTGATGACCCTGCGAAAACAAGAGATTTTTCGCGCAGGATCATCGAAAAGGTAACATCCATGGACCACATGATCAAAGACATCCTTACACTTTCCGCGAATTCTTCCGGCAATATCGTGATCGGAAACGAAGCTTTGAGCGTCATGTCCGTCATAAAAGAAAGTCTTCAGACGTTCCCTTCTATGAAGACTGAGATCTCCGGCGATGATATGGAACTTAAGACAGACAAAAAACTTTTCAAGCAGGCGATTGATAATCTCCTGTCTAACTGCGACAGATATGGCGATAAGGATAGTCCGGTTACTATATTTTCGAGCGCTGACAGTCTTGAGATAACGAATAAGACTTCAATGACCTACGATGATGCAGAATCACTTAAGCAGCCTTTTGTTAAGGGCGACGGTGCCAGAGGGAATAAGGGCACCGGCCTCGGACTGTCCATTGCGGACAACAATCTGAACATACTGGGCTACAAGCTCGAGCTGTCATCAGAAGAAGGCGTTTTCAAAGCGCGGATACTTTTTAACTGTCAGAACAAGGCATGAGCGCCATGTCCGTCTGCAAATATGGGGATAGTGCCATTTGGTTACGGGATGGCGGGGGATCGGTCATTTCCGTAATCATATGGTACTCTATGCCCCAAAGGTTTTAACCCATACCCCCAAAAAACACGCAACCGGGTTAATGAAATTTAACCTATACCCCCAGAATACGCAACTGGGTTAATGAAATTTAACCTATACCCCCCAAAAATACGCAACTGGGTTAATAAGATTTAACCTATACCCCCAAAAAACGGGGGTATGATTCAAAAAACAGGGCTTTTTTTGAACTACACCCGCTTAAAACGGCCGTATAGGTTAAAACTTTCTGTTGCCCGTTCTCGAAAATATGCCCTCCGTACTTTGCTCCGTCTCCCCAGCCCCGGGTTATTGATATAATAAGAGAAACTTTAGTCAGGGGTTGCGGGCATGGATAAAAAAGTATATTTGAAGACATACGGCCTTTTGTATTTAATTGTCGCCTTTTTTGCATTAGCTGCTGTAGGAACTGTAAGCAGGATCTTTGAGATCAATCTTTTCATCGCGATCCCTGCTGCTTTGGTGGTAAGCATTCCCGTAACGTTCATAGTATTGAAGATCCTGCTCAATAAAGAGAAGAAGAACCCGTATGGAAAGCTGCATTCTGAGTTTACTCATGAGCTTGTCAACAACGGATATACGGAGAAGTTTTTCGAGCTTTCGGACAAGGCGCTGGCTGCACATAAGAATGGTGAGACCTTCAGCACGGTCTACTTAAGCGATTTCGTGCTCTATACGGCGGATTACTATAACCTGACGGGGCAGTATGATAAGGCGCTGGAGCTAGTTGCTATCCTTAACGAGAGGGATTATATGATCAAGGAAGCCACTTTTATCGATAACGGACTGTATTCGCTCATGTACATCGGATGCCTTATTGAGAGCTACAGGGGACTGGATGACAAAGCTAAAGCCGTTGATCTGATCGAGCGCGCAAGACCGATACTCGACATGGACTTTAAACATGACACCCTTGCTATGTCATCTGATGTTACATACTATAACTATTACATGATCATAGGCAATTATGCCAAGGCGGCTGAATATGTGAATAAGCTTAAGACTTACCACTCTGCCGAAGCTGACAAGTACTTTTTAAAGTGTTTTGTTGAAGCAGATTATGACATGTATCTCGGCAGGAAAGATGAGGCCTTAGAGGCTTTAAGAAAGATGGAGTCCATTCCAGGGAGAACCGATAAACCCGTATATGCTTTTATTTGTCAGAAATACAGGGAGCATCTCGGGCTTGCTGAGGAAATGGCAGCTACCTGACCTGTGCCGGCTCTCCGGCAGCGGTCATGGGCCGGCCGGAATGTGACCTGCCGGAATCCGCGGGCGGAAGACCTGTGCCGGCTTGAATATATCATGTAAAGCCACTCTACAAGGCGTTTCCGTCATGATGCTCGACTTAGACCATTTCAAGACCGTAAATGATAACTACGGCCATTCAGTAGGCGACCTTACCTTAAAGCATTTCGCGAAGATCATGAAGGAACTTGCAGTGTCACAGCATGCATCCGTAGGCCGCTGGGGCGGTGAGGAGTTCGTCATAGTCTGCTATAAGAAGGATGCGGGGAAAGCTTCTGAGATGGCAGAGGAATTAAGAAGGAATGTTGACGAATATCTCTTCCCTGAGATAGCGCATATAACCTGTTCCATCGGTGTTACCGAGCTTAAGCCCGGAGATGATTTTGCCAAGGCTTTTAACAGGATCGACAAAGCCATGTATGCTTCCAAGCATAACGGAAGAAACATGGTTACCGTGATGTAATTCCTTACTCCTGATTATTTCCCGATAAAGCGTATGGTGTCCGGATTTGTCATCCGGACATTATGCTTTTACGATCTCCTGTGCGCGTGCGAGCGCATCGTCGATGTGTGCGCAGAAGTTAGCCTCGCCGAGCTTTTGGTCGAATCCGGCCTTGTGGATGACCTTCATCGGCTGCTCATTTACGTGTGACATGATGAGCTGAACGCCGCGGCTCGTGCACTCGTCGTAGAGAAGCTCGAGATTGCGCATGGCTGTGGCGTCTATCGTACTGACACTTCTCATTCTTATAACAAGAGCTTTTGTGCCTTCTTTGGGCGAGATCTGGAGTATCTTTCCCGCGCTCGCGAAAAACATGGGTCCGGAGATCTCATAGACGAGAGTGTTCTCGGGAAGGACACGAAGATCGATGCTGTCAGGATCGTTCTCGGGATCGAAATCCTTCCAGCCTGCAACCTGTGTGACCTCGCTCATTCTCTTCATGAAGAGAACAGCTGCAAGGAGCACGCCTACTTCAATAGCTACGACGAGATCGAAGATGACCGTGAGTGCGAAAGTGATAAGGAGTACAACGATGTCGCTCTTAGGTGAGCTCTTAACGAGCTTAACGAATCTCCTCCAGCCGCTCATGTTATATGCAACCTGGAAAAGGATCGCAGCGATGCAGGGCATGGGGATGAGCTTTGCATAGGGCATGAGGAATACAACAACGATAAGAAGTGTTACAGAGTGGATCATGCCGGCAACAGGTGTCTTACCGCCGTTCTTGATGTTAGCGGCAGTTCTGGCGATGGCTCCTGTGGCAGGGATACCGCCGAAGCATGCGGATGCCATGTTACCCAGACCCTGGGCAACGAGTTCTGCATTCGGGCGGTGTTTTGAACCGATCATGGAATCGGCAACCACTGCGGAGAGCAGGGATTCGACACCTGCGAGGAATGCGATCGTGACGGCGTTCGATAGCTGGCCTTTTATGTTTTCGAACGTGAACACAGAAAAGTTCAGGCTGAAAGGGGGAAGACCTGCCGGGATATCCGCAAACTGCTTTCCGATAGTATTAACGTCGAGATGGAATACTTCGACGATGACTGCGGTAACGATTACCGCAATGAATGAACCGGGGATCTTTTTGAAGAAGATGGGCCATACGATGAGGATAACGAGTGCGATCGCGCCTACCATGACTGCCTGCCAGTTGAGAGTAACGGCGTTGTTTATGAGGGCCATGATCTTCTCGCCTGTCTCGATGGGCTTCTCGCCGTTCTGGTAAGTGATGCCTGTGAAGTCCTTGATCTGGCCGATGAGGAGAGTAACTGCAATACCTGCTGTAAAGCCTGTGGTGATAGGATCGGGAATATATTTGAGCAGGCTTCCGAAGCGGCACAGACCCATGATTATGAGGAGGATGCCCGCCATGATCGTAGCGATCATGAGCCCTTCTCTGCCGTCCTTCATTACGATGCCTGCAACGATCGTCGCAAAAGCTGCCGTGGGTCCTGCGATCTGGACACGGCTTCCGCCAAGGAAAGATACGATGAATCCTGCCACGATCGCGGTGTAGATACCGGCTTCAGGTCCGACGCCCGACGCTATGGCAAGTGCAATTGATAAAGGCAGCGCTATGATGGCAACGATTATTCCGGCAACGAGATCCTTTACGAACTGGCTGCCTGTGTAATCCTTCATAACCGAGAACAGCTTTGGCTTGAATTCATTCATGGATATATCCTCAATTCTTCTTTCTTATTAGCAAAACCACAGAATTATAGAAATAGAGAACGTTGTTATCAATTCGCATTTTCACAAATGAACACATGCCGGGATAAGGGCTCCTTTGTGTACTCGATACCAATATGAAGCGCTTGCTTCATGCGTTATCTGGTATAATTTAAAGATACGGGGCAAGCCCGCGGAATAAGGAAAACAAGGTTTCTCCGGCTTTTGATGTTCAGTGGAACGGCAAAAGATCATCCGGAAAGGTACGAACGCTGCGAACGCATAAAGGAGATGTACGGCCTATGATCGAAGCCAGATCCCTTACCATGATATACGGCAACGGCCACAAGGCGACCGATGATGTCTCTTTCAACATTAAGGCAGGAGAGATAGTGGGTTTTGCAGGACCTAACGGGGCAGGCAAGACCACGGTCATCAAGATGCTCACGGGTATCCTTAAGCCAACATCGGGCACGGTCCTGATCAATGGTTTTGATATCGGCAGGGATCCTGTAAAGACCAAGATGTCATTTGCCTATATTGCCGACAATCCGGACATACTGATACAGCTTACGGGCCTTGAATATTTAAACTTCATTGCGGATATGTATGAGGTCCCGGAAGATAAGAGAAAACAGAAGATCGGTGTCCTCGCGGAAAGATTCGGAATGAGCGGCGTCTTAAATACCCGGATGCGTGAATACTCACACGGAATGAGGCAGAAGCTCATGGTCATCTCGGCGCTTATTCACGACCCTCCGGCATGGATCCTTGATGAGCCCATGACAGGTCTTGATCCTTCAGCGGCATTTGAGCTGAAACAGATGATGAGAGAGCATGCTGCAGCAGGCAATGCCGTACTGTTCTCGACCCACGTTCTTGAAGTGGCTGAACAGCTGTGCGACAGGATCCTTATAATCAACAAAGGAAAGATAATCAGGGAAGGAACGCTCGATTTCTTAAAACTCGACAATCCCGGAATGACCCTGGAAGAGATATTTGTCAAGCTCACGGGCAAGCCGGAGGATTGATATGAACAAGACCAGGAGCCTTTATAAGGCGTTCAGCTCCAATCTTGAGATGCCAAAGCCGAACGGTGAGAAGAAGGTGAAGCTCTATAACCGTTTCGGCATGATCGCATTCATCGGGATAATGCTGCCCATATCCGTCATCGTCGGCTATATAACGTATATCCTTACGGATCTGCTCTATATGTTCGACGGCAATGCTTACGGGCTTTTATCAGAGCTTGATCTGATATCGGCTTTTGCCATGATATTCGGTATGCCGCTCATGTTCAGCGTGCTGTTCTTTTCTTCAGATCTTAAGTTCCTGACAGCGCTTCCCGTGAAGTCCACGTCGCTTTACAAGGCAAGATTCTGGCACACGTTCAAGGCCGAGAATGTCATGACATCAAACGTTCTTTTCGCGATATACATCGGATATTTCATAGCCTGCGCAAAGCATTCGGGACTTAAGGCGGCGCTCCATCCGGCAGCGCTTATCTCTTCAGTAATAGGGCTTTATTCTGCGCTCCTGCTGCCCCTGATCTATTGCTCGGTCATCGCAATGCTCCTGATGCTGGTATTAAGGAAGATCAAGCGCACGGATATCTATTACCACTCGTCACTTATTCTGTTTATCGTCTTTGCGGTCATGTTCCTCTTGTCTTTCAGGAGTTACGGCGCCATAAGCATGATGAACTATATCGATTCACTCGTCCTGAGCAACAACACATTTACCAGGATCTGCAATGTTTTGTTCCCGACAAACTATCTGACCACGCTTTCCATAAGGACACACAGGATCCTTCCGCTTTCAGGCTCCGTTGCAATAACCGCGGCGCTTTATTTCCTGTCGGTCCTTACTGCTCATTTCACATATCGAAAAGGTCTCTTCGCGGCAGCAGTTATCAGCGACAGAAAACCGTCCGGAAAGATCCGCTCCGGATACGCAAGCCGCAAGGTCTTTTCGTCTCTTGTGATAAAGGAAGCCCGCGTCCTCATGAGGACGATGACATACAGGATGAACTGCGTTTATGCGAATCTCCTCTGGCCCGTGGCAGCCGTGATCTTTATTTTCGAGGCGCCGAACTTTGAGATCCTGAAGAAGTTCTCTTATAACCTGCAGAACGGGGACGCGAAAAGCCAGGTCATCCTGTTTGCAGTTGTCATCGCAGTCTCCTTCATCGCTTCCGGCCTCAATTCCATAGCCTCGACTTCATTTACGCGCGAGGGCACGCACCTTGATATGCTTAACTACCTGCCATCCGGTCCCGGCAAACAGATCAGCGCGAAAGTCCTTATTGCCGTGCTCTTTACGCTCATTCCCGAAGTGATCGCAATCATCCCGGTGACCGTTTACCTGGGCAACGCCGCAATGCTTCCGCTCTATATCATCGTCTCTTCCGCATGCGTTCTTACCGCGACCATGATCGGTGTGATAATGGATTCGATATCGCCTTATACCGCATGGTCTGACGAACTGTCGGCTCTCCGCGGCAATCTGAACTGCTTCTTCAACCTCGCAGCCGAGATGATCGCGGCGCTCTTGACGGGCGCTTTGGCTTACGGACTCTATCTCCTGTCCGGAAGTGCCGTGCTCACGATAGCTCCGGTCTCAGTGCTACTCTTTGCAGGCTGCGCCATTCTGGTCATCTCCGGTCTTCCGCGTGTTCGAAAAAACATCGAGCTGCTGAAGTGACTCGCTCTGTTCTTGAACAGACTTGATAATGCTATAATTCTCATCGAAAAAGGTTTTCGGGACCGCAAAAGAAAGGGAAATTAATATGATCAAGGCACTTCTTACGATCGATGATGTCTCATCCAAAAACACACCTGCCATTGTTGACTACCTGTGTGAAAAGAACATACGTGTTCTGATGTTCATGGTCGGGCAGTGGGCCGAAGACTGTCCTGATGAACTGATCTATGCATTAAAGCACGGGATCACGGTCGGAAATCACAGCTACTCCCATCCGCATTTTTCAGAGCTTACCTTTGAGCAGTGCAAGGCGGAGATCGAGAAGAACGAGCAAGTGCTGGACCGCTTCTATGAAAAGGCCGGCGTCGAAAGAAAATACAGGCCTTTCCGCTTCCCCTTCGGCGACAAGGGCGGTGACAATAAGGAGCTTCTCTCGGCATACCTCAAAGAGAACGGCTTTGACAAGGTAAAGGACACGGATATTGACTATCCCTGGTGGAAGGAGATGGGCCTTGATAAGGACATCGATACCTTCTGGACCTTTGATTTTGCGGAATATAACATCCGTCCGGACAGCGGCTTTACAATAGATGACGTCATGAAGAGGATCTACGATCAGGAGCCTCAGGACGGCGCGGTCCTCTTTAAGGATGGAAGCAGTCACATCCTGCTTCTTCATGCCCACGACATTACTGACGAGATGGCGCCCGGCTACTATAAGATCTTCATTGAGGAATTGCTCAAGAACGGCGTTGAGTTTGTAAGTCCGGAGTTTATTAAGACAGCGGAGTGAGTGCGGATTTGCGGAGGGTGTGCGGCGTGCTGACGGCTGCGTGTTGCCGATGAGTCGTGGCGTGCTGATGACGTCCACGGCGGTGTGCTGACGGCGAGTTTCCGGTGCGCAGCCGTGGAAAGCATGTGATATTAAATTTTACGTTTAAAGTATTAAATATGCTATAATTATCGCGGAGTAAAAATAGGGGAGGGTTAAGATTATGAAGTTACAAAGTTTGAATTGTCCCAATTGCGGATCTCCACTCAGAACTGAAGGCCAGATGCAGTATTGCGACAGCTGCGGATCCTCATTCAAGATCGATTACGATGAGTCCGACGTAGAGTTCGAGCGCTTGAGCAAAGCCAATGAGCTCAACAAGCAGCAGTTTGCTCATGAGAAGGAAATGCTGGAGACCCAGTTCCGTCTTCAGGAAGAAGCCCGCATCAAGAACGAGAAGAGGCAGAAATCCGAGGCGCGCAGAACCCAGGCAGCCAACAAATTCAAGGCTTTGCTCTCGCTGGTTATTTTCCTTGTCGTCTTCTTCGGCATCGGAATCTTATTCTACAAGCTGGTCATGGGCCAGTCACTTTTCGATCAGCTCAGAGATGAACTGCAGACAACAACCACAGAGACGACGTTGTCTCCCTACATCACGATAACCGTTGCCGATGTTGAAGCTGACACCGAGTTCATGGAAAACGCACAGGCTTCCGTCATGTCCTATGTCAATAAGGAAAGAAACGAGAAGAAGGTCACCACATATGATCTTCCCGTTACTGACTGGTCTATCTGCAGCGATCCCGAGATCTACGAATGCTATCTCTTTACGAGCGAAAATGAGAGCAGACTGGTATTCTTGGTCAAGATGACATATCAGAGTGAGAGGGACAGCGATGATACCCAAGAGGTATATGACGCCCTCTATCTCAAGAATATTAAGGTCGGCTCTGACGGCAAGATCGCAAGCGATTATTCAGTCAAAAAGGACAGAGGCGAAGGCGCCGTTGACTGGACCTGGGATGGTGCTGTTGATTCCGATCAGCTTTACAGATCCGCAGTCCTCGGCAAGACCGAATTCACCAATGCAAAGGTCAAGTTCATTGCTCCTGCTATCGAGACCGAGGCGGAAGAGACTGAAGCCGAAGCAGAAGATGAGGATTGATCTCACAACCACGTAATAAACAAGTTATAATAAGGCGGCTGCAATGCGTAAGGTGTTGCAGCCGTTGTTTTTGACTTGTGATAATAACCTAATGGCGTTATCTGTCTGATAAAAGCCGGCAACACCCTTTGGTTACGAAATGGTGATGAGATTTGCCATTTCCGCGCCCCGTATTCATCGTCAGGTCTTGATCCGAGATACGAGTATGCAAGACGGAATGCGTCATCGGCATACTTGTCGTAGAATCTCAACACTGCTTCGTTGGTCATGTCTTATGTCCTTCCTTTTCTCCGGTTTTTGAGATCTCACCTATAAGACGAATGAGGACGTGCGTTTTCACACATTCCGGAAAAAGAGTTTTCGAGCGAGTTCGAAAATACAGCACCAAAATATCATTAATACCACGGATATCAAGCTTGTAATGTAAGTTTTTGTTGGTATAATTCTTAGATATTTTCAAAGGTGGGGTATGAAAAGAATGACCTTAAATCTGCACAGATTTATAGGGGATAAGAAGTTTTACAAGAATCTGTTCCTTATAACAATACCGATCATGCTGCAGAATGCTCTGACGAGTGTCGTCGGACTTCTGGATAATGTCATGGTCGGACAGTTGGGAACGGACAGCATGACGGGAGTGTCGATCGCGGGCAATCTCCTGTTTGTATTTATAATCGTATGCTTTGGCGCGGTGTCGGGAGCGGGAATATTCAGCTCGCAGTATTTCGGCAAGGCGGATTACAAAGAGATGGCTGCTGCTTTCAGAATGAAGCTCTATATCTGCGCGGTCGTCTCAGTCATATCGATATTCTTTTTCCTGATCTGGGGAAAGGATCTTATCGCGCTATACATCCATGATTCACAGGACGGCATCGGAAACATAGTCCTTGCAGCCAATGCCTCATGGGAATATCTTTATATAATGCTTTTCGGTCTCCCGTTCCTGGGCATCTCGATGTGCTATTCATCTACCGTGCGTGAGTGCAGGGTAACTCTCCCGCCCATGATCACCGGAATAATCGCGGTGCTTACTGACCTCGTATTCAACTATCTTCTTATCTTCGGCAACTTCGGTTTCCCGGAGCTCGGAGTAAAGGGTGCGGCCATCGCCACAGTCATCGCAAGGATCACGGAGTGCGTGCTCAACATTGCTTATACCCATATAAAGGCCGGGCGTTTTGAGTTCATCAGGCATGCATATAAGACGTTCAGGATCTCAGGCACGCTTCTCAAGGGAATAGCGTCGAAAGGCTTTCCGCTGGTAGCAAATGAGACGCTGTGGGTAATATCGATAACTGTTGCGACACAGTGCTATTCCACGAGAGGACTCTCTGCTCTTGCGGCGCTTAACATCAACACTTCGATCGCAAATGTCTTCAACATTTTCTTCCTTGCCATGGGCTCTGCGGTATCCATCATAATCGGACCCATGCTCGGTGCCAACAAGATCAAGGAAGCAAAGGAGACCACGACGAAGCTCATCTTCTGCACGTTCATTATCTGCATCATTTCGGGTTCGCTGATGGCGCTCTGCGCAAGGCCGTTCCCGGATTTCTTCAATACCGAACCGGAAGTCAAGGAACTGGCACTAAAGATAATCCTTCTCGCGAGCTGCTACGTGCCGTTCCAGGGAATCTGCCACGCGTCGTATTTCGCGCTCAGATCGGGCGGCAAGACATGGCTCACGTTCCTCTTCGACAGCGGTCTCCAGTGGGTATTGTACATACCGCTTGCTTACTTCCTGTCGCACTTCACTGACCTTGATGTTATCCGCATCTTCGTACTCGTCAACTGCTCTGATATCGTCAAGTGCTGCCTGTCACTGCTCTTCTTGCGGAAGATCAACTGGGCACAGAACATCGTGTCAACGACAGATGCATAACGGCCTTTTGCCTCGCTGAGAAGCTGGCCCGCTATCAGGTGTATTTTCCGTAGTGATCAATGTCGTTCTGAAGAAGCTCCATGACTCTGGCTTTCTGCTCATCAGTCAGGTCTTCAGAACGGATCTCATCTGCGAAATCATTGTACTGGGCGATCGCGCCTTCATCATCGCCCTCTTTCTTGAGCGCAACGAGCTTGAAAAATGCGAGGCTCCTTCTGATGCGCAGGTAATGCTCCATATTGACAGCTTCTTTTCTTGATGCGAAAGCCTTCACGATCCCTTCGCACCAGTTGCACATTGCGAGCGCCTCGTCCTTGTTATTGTCCCACCAGCCGTAGTTCTGCGCGAATGTGTTCAGCATGCTTGCCACGAGCTCGAAAAGCATTACCGAGTTTTCCGATATGTCGCCCTTCATCTTTTCGAACCCGCTCTCGAAAAAAGTCAGCTCCATGCTGAGCTTCTCCTTAATGCGGTTCGTCGATATTGCGGGCAGCACGTTGATATGCTCTCTCGCATTGTCAAAATCCTTGTCGTGTATGTATATCCACGCAACGCCGTAATGCGTCTTCTCGATCAGCGTCTTATCTGTGCAGTGACTGATAAGATAAGCCCCTTTGCGGATGGCATCGCTGTATAACTTTTTGATGTGGTCCATGTCGTCGGGGAATGAATCCTCAAGCACCGGATCTGCATACATGCTCAGGTTTGCGGTCTCTTCAACGTAGTCCTTGATTATCTCGAAACATCCGGGATTAAGCGTCGTCTCAGCAGAGAGAAATTCACATATCTGAAGGGCCTTTTGCGCCCTGTCATCACCGCTGTTCTTAATGCCTTCCACAGTCTGCCTGACCCTGGTGATCAGCTCCTCGTTCTCAGACATGGAATCATAACCCAGCAGCGCATCCGTGCTGACACCCAGGATCTGCGCAAGCGGTATGAGCATCGAAACATCAGGAAGCCCGTTCTCCGATTCCCACTTGCTCACAGCCTGCGGCGTGACGCTCAGAAGATCCGCAAGCTCCTCCTGCGTAAAACCCTTATTCTTCCGGTAAATCTTGATGTTATTCCCGATAGTCTTTCCCATATCCATTCTCCTTGATGTTTATTGATCAAGAGTTTGCATGCTTTTCCTGACTTAATGACATCGTATATTTTGCCACGAATAATATCAAGCAACGCACAGTTGATACGGGCTCAACGGAGTGGGGCGGGGCGGATCTAAGCGTTATGGCTTGTGACTTGGCGAACATCCCAAATGGCTTAAAAACGTGATTTGGGGTGTTTTTAGGGGGCTGAATGTATCCCAAACAGGCTGTTTTTCGTGATTTGGGATGTATGTTTAGAGCGCGCGAAAATGCCGTTTTTGGAGATCATTTGCCGGAAAATGCCTCATTTTCCCCCAAGGTGGCGTTTTGTGGCGGAAACGGATGCGAGGCGGCTTTTAAAAGTGCGGCGGAGATAGATGGCAGCTTATACGGGGTATGCGATTCGGGTTGGGTTGAGGAGGGGTGAGGAGATCCGCTCGGTCAAATTCTTTTGAGAAATATGCTAAAACCCTTAAATCTGACGGTTTAGCATACGTTTTATGGGTTGGGGCGGGTTGCTCGCCCGTGTCAGAGCCGCTTGGAGGGGCAAAACGTATGCTAAAAGTCTTAAATTTAGAGATTTAGCATACACTTGGGTGCAAATCGTATGCTTTTTGGGCTGATTTTGGTGATTTAGCATATTTTGGGCGGTTTGCATTTTCGAGCGCGCGAAAAAATATAACGGGAGGGATAATCCTACCTCCCGTTATTCAGCTTAAGAAGCAAAGCGGTTCTAATCGTATGCTAAAGACCCTTATTCCTGAAGATGATTATTTGCCACACACCAGCTGCCGAACTTAGTGAAGACGTCATCGCCGAAGATTGACTTAATGGCTTCGGCATATTTCACAGTTGCGTCACCATCGTAATAGCCGTAGTCGTAGTGAAGTCCGTTGGCAGTTATATAGGTATTTAATCTGCTGAAGTAGTCGGCACCGTATTCTTCGCTCAGGAAATTATAGAGATATTTGCCGTAGACGTATTCGGGGCCGCGCTCCATCGCCGTGAGAGTGTTGTAATCCTCGATAAAGATCCTTTCGGCATTGTCGGCATTTACTGCTTCGGGAACGCTAAAGTCGTAAGGCTCGGTTTTTTCTTTGTATTCGCCGATGGAAGGATAATCGTCAGCAAGTGCATCGATGACAGTGCCTGCCATGTATTGAGCGATGCCTTCCGTGAGGATGTCAGTCAGATCGCAGTTCCTTTCCGTGATCGTATGCGTCAGTTCGTGAGCGATAGAATCATAATCCATGTAGTCAAATCTGCGCCATGGATTGTCCCTGTATTCAGGAACGGAGTTCCATAATTCATCAGAAAAGCATTCGTATATTACCAGGACCGCATCAGAAGCAGTGGCGCAGGAGATCAAACCCTTGGATTCTCTGTCTACCATAAGAAAGATCGGGATCTTCTTGCCTGTGCACCAGCCTTCCCATGGATTGAAACCGCCGTAGTATATGGAGTTGTCGGTTACACCGCAATAATCAAAAGAATCTGGGCAGGCAGATATGCCTAACTGGTTTTCGAGCTCATTGATGATCGCATCAACGTTGTCGGCGAAATCACCGGGAAGTTCGATGTCCTTATCCAAAAATAAGAAGGATCTCTCCGTCTCGATATAGCAGAAGTCATCTGCAATAAAGTGATGGTCCTTAACACCATCAAGAGTGATCTTCTTATAAGGCGTTGAGTCGGGAATGTATATCTGTGTGTAATCCCTGTCAACGTATGGCTGAGTGTCATCAGTGGCCGTGGTTGCAGCGGAGGTGGTGCCTGAAGTCGTTGTTACGGCAGCTGTGTCAGAACCTTCAAGTTTCTCACCGTCAGAGGTGTTCCGGCCGGACTTTGGAGTCCCTTTGTTGCATGCACATAAAAGCATGCAGCAGGCCAATACGGCAGCCGTGAAAAGCAAAGGCGTTTTTCGGTTAGATGCGAATAATCTCCTGTTCATAGTTCTCTCCTAAGATCTATCCTGTAATCCAATCCCATCCGGACAAAGGCATTCCGGGCCTTTAAGTCCGCCAACAGATAAATGATATCACATCTTCCGGGCGGGAGTAGAGATTCCGGGTGGGAGTAGAGATTCCGGGTGGGAGTAGAGATTCCGCGCGGGAACAGAGAAGTTCCAGGCAGCGAAAACGCAAAACGTATCCGTTCTTACTCCTTTGCAACGGTGAACAACGCCTTGAAGTATCCGTACCTACCCCTTTGCGACCGTGAACAATGCCTTGAAGTATCCGTCGTTTTTCATGAGGCTCGAAAAGTCCCCTTTCTCCTCGATCGTCCCGTTCCTAAGCACGATTATCTCGTCGAAGCGCTTCAGGGTCTGCTCTTCGAGAGAGTGGGTAACGACGATCCGTGTCATCGAATCAAGGTCAAGGATGCCGTTGATGACTTCGTGAGATGTCTTTGCATCAAGGGCTGAGGTTATCTCGTCGGCAAGGAGTATTTTGGACTTTTTGAGAAGACCTCTTGCAATCGAGATGCGCTGTTTCTCACCGCCGGAAAGACCTTTTCCGTTCTCTCCGCAGAGGTAGCCGGCGCCTTTTTCCTCTATGAGTTCTGTGAGGCGGGCCTGGGCCAGAGCAGCGTCAACCACGGGCTTTTCGAAGCCGCGGAACATTGTTACATTGTCTCTTATCGACGAATTGAAGATGAAAACATTCTGCTGAATGACCGTCATGATGTCGTAGAGTGTCTCTGTGTTGACCGACGAGAGTTCCTTGCCGTCGATCGTGATGCTTCCGCCGTATTTGCCGTCGCCGGAGGTGAGGAGATTTAAGAGCGTTGACTTGCCGCTCCCGCTGGAACCGACGATCGCATAGGACCTGCCGGGAAGGAAAGAGCAGGTGACATCGTGGAGGACTTCCTTTTTGCCGTCGTAGGCGAAAGACACGTTCTGGAAGCTGATCGCTTCACCGACAGTGCCCACTGAAAGGGTGCCTTTGGTGTCGGCATTCTTTTCGAGCGCGGAGGAAAGCTTGTCAATGAGGGCGGATGAAGCCTTTTTGCCTGCAAGGAGCTTCGGCAGTTTGGAGACAGGGGCGACCATGAAGTTCATGAGGTTTACGAACATCATTACCGAACCGGCTGTTACGCCCTTGCCGTTAAGCACGAGATAAGTTCCTGCAAGGAATACGCCGAACTGGGCAACTGCGCCTGATATGGCACCGAGTGCGCCGGCAGCGCCCGTGATCTTTCTTAAGCGGCACTTTGTATCCTCAAGCTTGCGGTCGCCGGACTCGAAGATCTTATATGCTTCTTTCTCGGCCCTGAAGCTCTTTATAACCTGGAATCCGCCGAGGCAGTCAGTGAGCGTTGCGACAAAATCCTTATTCCTGTCCGATACTTCCTTTTGGGCCTTTGCCATCTTCTTACCCATAACGGCCGATATCGATGCGGGGATCACGGTTATCAGCACAGCGACTGCGGTAAGTGCAGGTGAGTAGTAGAGCATCAGAGCAACGGAAACGACAAGCGAGACCGTTTCAGATACGATCGGGAGTATGGAAGCGACATAATTAGTCTCGACAGACGTCGCGTCGTTCGTCAGCGCTGAAAGATATGTGGAAGTCTCTTCCTGCCTGAAGGATGCGATGTTTTTCTTTGAGAGAATGCAGAATGCCCTGTCCTTGAACTGGCGCATCGCCCTGCTTACAAAGTGCGGTTCCGAATGATAATTGATCACCGTGAGCAAAAGCGTGAAGACGGTAAAAGCGATGCACATCATTGCCATCTGCTGAAGGGTATAATGTCCCTGCCCCGACATGAGATCGATGATCCCCATTAAGATCCAGGAGACCATGGGACCTGTAGTTCCGGAGAGCATGGATATTATCAGTGCCGTGAAAAAGGCGCAGTGATTCTTCACGTAGAACCGGGAGACCAGTTCCGCGCGTACGGAAGTTTTATTCATTTGTGGTTACCTCATTTGTTGATTGATTTCCAGAGCTTCATGAGTTCGGGTGATCTTAGCTCTGATATGGAATTTTCCACGATTTCTTTGCACGTCGAACCCAAAGTGTCGTAAGCGGAAAGACATTCCCGGCGCGATACAAAACGCAGATTGGTCAGGTCGTAATCAGGAGCGGAATCAAAAGCTTCTGCTTTGCTCTTTACGTCCTTAAGGATCCTTAATGCTTCCTTCTTGTTCTTTTGGTTCAGCTCGATGAAGGCAAGTCCCGTAAGGTATACGCAGTCCAGCCTGTCGAGAAAAGACGGATCGTCATTCTTTCTCATGTAATTGTTCTCGCTTAATACCATCTCGAAAAGAACCTTTGCCTCGTCCAGCTGTCCCGTGCGGTAGTAATAGAGAGCCTTGGCCAGAAACAGATTGATCCCCCTGCCGACGCGGTCGATAAAGCCATATGACAGATAGCGGTCGGCTTCCTCCAAGTCCATTCCGTTAGTTATCATTATCAGACCGATAGGAGTGTTGAATATCCCGCCCGCATTATGTGCCTTATAGATCTCAAGACTTTTACTTATGTCTCCCATCGCGTGATATACACCTGCAAGCTCACCATAGAGTTCGGTCTCATTGATATTAGGATCGTTATTCTGAGATATAAGCTTTATGGCCTGCTCGTAGAGTTCTTTAGCCCGGCGGTTATACTTCAGGTCGATCTTGAACATGGAACCGTAAGCTCTGTAAAGGTTTGCACACATCCGTACCACTGCAAAGCTGTGAGGATACTTCTTGAGCGCTTTCTCGGCTTCAGAAGGACCTTCGGGATCCATTGATTCGACCATTTTCTTAAGGCGCTCCACCAGAGTCTCTATCCTGTTGTCGCGCACATCAAAACCAACAAGCACATCGAGGGAAGTGTCAAAGAAATCAGCCATGTCGAGGAGCAGCGGAAGTTCAGGTGTCGACAGACCCGCTTCCCACTTGTGGACCGCTCCGAACGTTACATTGAAGACTTCTGCAAACTGCTCCTGGGTAAGGCCTCTTTCTTTGCGGAATGTCCTGATGTTTTCTGCAAGATTATTCTTCATATTGCTTCTCCTTAAGACTGCCGTTGCCGGTACCTTTGCTGTCCTGATTGTAGATGATACGGGCTCGAAAATGAATACACCGGTAATACAAATAGAATAAAACTTTTTATACCAACAGTATAACAGTCTTTGTTTATTGCGTTTCAACTTGCCACATCTTTGCCGAAAATTAGTTTGACTATCAAAGTATTTTTGCCGTATTATGCGGCTAGGAGAGAGGGATATCCCCGTTAGCTACCGCCATTATTAAGGAGGTACTGAAAATGGAAAACAGGATTTTGGAAAACAACCCGTTGCAGCCGGAAACGGTAACAAATGAAATACCGGCAAAGCCGCAGGACGATACTGCCGCAAGAAAGAGTAAAGCAAATTTACTTTGCTATATCTCGTTGAGCTTATTCATAGCAACAATTCTTTTGTTCACAGGTACATGCCTTTTCTTTATTCTGTTTGATTACGACATTGGCCATTTTGGCATGAAGATCACAAGCATTCTTGGTTCTTTTTCTTATGAAGCTTCCTGGGTGCTCGTGATCGTGGCAAGGGCAAAGTATAGAGAAAACAAGTTCGCCAAGAAACTGCTGATAATCTATATAGCGATTACCGTAACGGCTGCAGTTATACTCATAGCGTACATTGCATACTGTCTTTATACCTGCGCCACATGCTATATGCCGGGGTAACTCCTTATGAAGATCTATATTCCCGAACTGGCATGGTCTCCTTACGGTCTGCTGGTATTATCCTCAGTTGCTATTGGCTTTGCAGCAGCGGTATATCTCATGAGAAAATCCGGGGTCACAAAGAATACGATACGTTACACATGTCTTCTGACAGCAGTATTCACCGTGACGAATTCGGTAGTGGTAAACAGGCTGATGAATGAAGATCCCGGAGCACTCGGATTCTCAGGGCTCGGAGCCGTGGTCGGCATGATCCTTGGAGTGCTTATATCAGGCCTTATCTTCAGGGACAAACCCGAAAGCGTCATGGCTTCCTTTATTGCAACTGCACCTTTGATGTACGGACTCGCGAAAAGCGGATGCCTTATCGGAGGATGCTGCCACGGGAAAGAATATGAAGGCCCTTTGGCAATAGTTTATTCAGGTGCAAACGGTGGGTCTTATTTCCCTGCGCAGATCGTCGACATGGCAGTTTTCATAGCGATGTTTGCGGTAAATCTGATACTCGTCAAAAAGATGAAGAACAAGCTCACAGCGATATATGTGATCCTTGCAGCCTTAACCGTCGTAAGGTTCCTTCTGGAATACTTAAAGTACTATCACGACGGCTCTCTGATCGCTTCAGGGCAGGTCAGTGTTCTTATAGCAGGCGCAGCATCTGTCGTGCTTGTTACGGTATGGAAATTCCTTTTGGGGATCGGGAAAGAACCGGCTTAAAGCAAGCGCCGGGAATTGAATAGAAAGACAGGTAAGGATCATGAATTTTCTGGTGTCTGCATTTATAACGCTTCTAGTATTATTGGGAATTATGGCCGGTTATTTGCTTATCTGCTTAGGAATAGTTCTTATTGTTGTCAGACTGGACAGAAAGAAATCCGGCAAGAAGGTAGGGAAAGTCCTTAATTTCTTTTCGTTTGTCAACATACCGCTTGGACTGGTGCTAATGGTTGGTGGATGGATATATATGACCACCTGATAATATATTTATTATAATTTGGCGCTTTAACCTTATTGTGGTAGGATAAGCGAGGAGGAGAGTATGATTAAGATTGTTGGAATGATGTACGTTACCCTTGTTCCGGTAATACTGGCGGGGATAATGGTAATGCTGTGGTGTAAGCTGCCCATATTAAAAGCTTTAGCTAAACCTATTGACTTCGGTAAGAATTTTATAGACGGTAAGAGGCTCTTCGGTGACAACAAGACATGGAAAGGCCTTTTGGGATACGTTCTTTTTAATCTAATCTTCCAAATCCTCTGGGGACTTGCCTGCAATAATGAGACCTTGAAAAGTCTGAATTTCTTTTATCAGCACCATGAGAATACGCTGATGTTTAACGTCATTACGGGCATACTGCTGGGCCTCGGGTATGCTCTTTTCGAGCTGCCGAACAGTTTCCTCAAAAGAAGACTTGATATCACTCCCGGTAAGACAGTAAACGGTTTCTGGAAGGTGTTCTTCGTATTCCTTGATCAGGCTGATTCGATATTCGGAGTTGCACTGGTGGTCTGGTTTTTCTTCCCTCTGGGAATACTCTTATATCTCGCTTATGTGCTCGTGGGGGCATTAACCCACATCATTCTGAATATGCTGCTTTATTTCATGCATCTCAGAAAAAACATGGTTTAAGGAATAGTTATGTTGATCAGATTAGACAGTAATGAAAAAGACAACGGCAAGTTAGGAAACAAGGGCAGATTCCTTCTGCTCATGAAGCAGAACGGCTTTAATGTGCCCGGCGGTTTTGTGCTGGACAGCGGCACATATGATGAGACGGTTGAAGGCGTGCCGGGAAAGATAATAAGCGAAGCAATATCCAAGCTAAACAAGGATAACGTTGCGGAGACTTCCGCAGGCCTTTATGAACTCTTCGGCAAGATAAGTCTTCCTTCGAAGGTCAGTGAAGAGATAAAGGCGGCGCTTGATCCGGATAAGCTCTATGCCGTCAGGAGCAGCGGAACCAAGGAGGATCTCGATGAGTTCTCATTTGCGGGACAGTATCAGACTTTCCTCAATACAAAGCCTGAGGATGTCGAAGCAAGAGTCATCGACTGCTACAGGTCGATGTTCAGTGAGATCATCTTAAGCTATCTTGTTAACCGCAATATTGACACGGCTGATCTTAAGATGTCCGTTGTGGTTCAGGAGATGGTCGCTTCCGACAAGAGCGGTATATGCTTTACGATCGACCCCGTTACGGGCAACGACAAGACGATGCTGATCGAAGTATCGGAGGGTCTTGGCGAGGATATCGTCAGCGGCAAGACCGTGCCGGAGCAGTACCACTACAACTGGTTTGATGACAAAGAAGTCGGCAGGGCTCCTGAGAACAGGCTTATCTCTGAAGATAAGGTTATAGAGTATGCGAAGGTTTTCGCGAAAATACAACAGCACTTTGGATATCCCTGCGATATCGAGTTTGCGATCAAGGATGATGAACTCTTTATCCTTCAGTCAAGAAGGATCACCAAACTGAATTATTCCGGCATCAATGATGTCTGGACGACGGCTGACTTCAAGGATGGCGGTGTGTCCGCAACCGTATGCACGCCTTACATGTGGAGCCTTTATGAATACATCTGGGAGTATTCGCTCCGTGTGTTTATCGTTAATTCAAAGATCCTTAAAGATGAGCAGCTTCCCAAAAAGCTCGGTGAGATGTATTACGGCAGATGCTACTGGAATCTTTCCGCTGTCAAGAAGACGATGGAACAGATCGTGGGATATAAGGAAAGGGAATTCGATAACGAATACGGGATCGTCGGAAATTACGAAGGTGACGGCAAGGTTACCGGCGCGACTCCAAAGGTGCTCTTACACATGATCCCGATCATAATCGAGCAGACAAAAATCTTAAATGACCGCAAGAAGAATTCCGAGCGTTATAAGCAGGAACTTTTAGACCTCTATTACGATTACAAGAAGCACCTCGATGAGGGCACGATAGATGATATCACGAGATGCTTTTATAAGATCACTCATGAGACATACTTAAGGTCGGAGACCACCTATTTCCACCAGATATTCATCAATACGATCCACCAGTCGCTCTATAAGGACAGCCTGTTAAAGTATGTGTCTGAGAGTGAGTATCTCTCGCTCCTTTCAAGCATCGACAACATATCGCATCTTCTCCCGTTCTACGACATGTGGGATATCACGAGAAAGATCAGGGCAAATGAGGATGATATGAAGTTCTGGCAGGAGGTTTCCGCGGAAGATATTGCCGGTGATCTTGAAAGTGACAGCCATAATATCCCGCTCGTTAAAAAGCTGATCGATGACTATGGTTATCACTCCGACAAGGAACTTGATATCACATATCCGTGCTACTACGAGGAGCCTCAGGTAATGATCTCTATGGTTAAGGACATGATCATGCTGGACGATTCCTATTCCCCCGAGAAGGATAAGGAACGCGGCACGGCCGTTTATACGAAGATCCTTGAAGACCTTGGTAAGAACCACTCCGCTTCGGAGGTCAAAAAGATAAAGGAAAAAGTTGCCAAGATGCGCAAGATGCTCTGGTGGCGTGAAGAATTCCGCGATGTCTCTACAAGGTTCTACTATATGCTACGTATGTATACGATCGAGTATGCCAAAAAGCTTGTAAGAGACGGTGTTCTCTCACGCTGGGAGGATGTCTGGTTCTTAAAGGTAGGAAACCTCTGGGACTACATCGAAGGTAATATCGATGAAGATGATCTTAGTGCCCTGATCGCAAAAAACAAGTTCTACTATAACGCTTACAGGAACTACATCAGTGACAATGAGATCGGCCATGACTTCAAGGTTATAAATGATACGGAAAGCAAGAATTCCGTAAGAGGCCTTGGAGCAAATAACGGAAAGATCAGGGGTATTGCAAGAGTAATCGAAGACTTCACGCAGATAGACAGATTGGAGCAGGGTGATATCCTAGTAACAAGGTTTACCGATACCGGCTGGACTCCGAAGTTCGCTATCCTTTCCGGTATCGTAACCGAGTACGGCGGTATCTTATGCCATGCGGCGATCGTTTCAAGAGAGTACGGAATTCCTGCGATCGTTTGCTGCAGGGATGCTATGAGCAGGATCCGTGACGGACAGATCATAACGATCGACGGAAGCACGGGTGTGGTTACACTGGAGGACGAATCATGATCGTAGGCAAGTGGAACAAATCGGTGATCCTGACTTATGCGGGCATGCTTTTCGCGGTGCTTGGCATGGTCCTCGCATTCACATGCGGAAAGATCAATTACGCAATGTGCTGTCTTATGGTCGCGGGAGTCTGTGATCTTTTCGACGGCATGGTCGCAAGACGCTGCAAGCGTACTGAAGAAGAGAAGAAGTTCGGAATAGAACTCGATTCGATCGTCGACACATTGAGTTTTGTTGCCCTTCCTGTATGTATCTTCATTTCAATGGGACTAACGAAGGTATGGGATATCGTGATATTCATGTTTTTCGCGCTGGCAGGCGTAGCAAGACTTGCATATTTCAATATCTATACCGCTGACAGCGAGAAGGCGGTCAAGCACTATACCGGCCTGCCCGTTACTTATGCGGCTTTGATATTCCCTCTTGTATATCTTTTGTTCCTGCCTTTTGAAGGAGATGTATTCATGTGGATATACAGAGCGGCTATAGTTCTTATCTCCGTTTTTGAGATCCTTAAGATAAAAGTTCCGAAGCCTACAGGCTTCTGGTACATAATATTCGGATTGGCGGCAATTGCTTTATTAGTTGTTTATCTTGCAGTTATCTGAAAGCCTATGAAGATCTACGACCGACAGACTGAATCTTACGAAGAGATAGAGCAGTTCGGAGCAGGGAAACTGAATTTCCTTTACAACAATCCGTTCGGCCGTCTGTTCCTGGGAATCGCCGTGTCGTCCTTCGTGTCAGATATCTATTCAAAAAAGAAATCGAAAAAGAGCTCTTGCAAAGATATCCCGGAATTCATCAGAAATCACAATATTGACATGGGTGATTACGAAGATAAGGAATATGAGTCTTTCACCGATTTTTTCACAAGAAAGATCAAGCCCGGCAAACGCCCTGTGGATATGGATCCAAAAGCTTTTATCTCACCGTGCGATTCAAAGCTCCTTGTCTATAAGATCGATTCCAATACCGGAATGAATATAAAGGGACGTGAATATACAGTCGATGAGATCCTTGGCGGAACAGGCGATGCGCAGGAGTTTAAAGACGGAATAGCAATGGTGTTCAGGCTTACGGTTGACGACTATCACAGATATTGTTTCCCGGACAGCGGAAGCGTCATATGCAGGAAGAGCATAAAGGGCAAGCTCCATACGGTCAGCCCGGTTTCAAAAGACCATAAGATCTACCACGAGAACACAAGGGATGTCAGCATCCTGAAGACTGATAATTTCGGCACCATGGCATATATCGAAGTCGGTGCGATGCTCGTCGGAAGGATCGTGGACGAAGGGATCGGTATTTTCGCGAAAGGCCAGGAAAAAGGACATTTTGAACCCGGCGGATCGACAGTAATAATACTCGCGAATAACATAAAGATAGACGAAGATATAATGGAACAAAGCGTCTCAGGGATAGAGACAAAAGTCAGATACGGAGAGAGGATAGGTACGGCATTATGATCAAAAGGCTCCACATCTATTTCAAAGAACGTTATCCGATCATTCCGAGGATAATCCTGGGCATCATCCTTTTCCTGGAGATCCATTTCATAATCCTTTTGAACATGGGTGTCACATGGAAAGAGGTCCATCTCGGTCCCGCCGAAGCAACAGGCGCTTTCACGTGCTTTGCTTTTCTTTTGTGGCTCAGGATCGCTGACGACTTAAAGGACTTCGAGACTGATAAGAAACTCTTCCCCGACAGGCCCCTGCCGAGCGGAAGAGTATTCAAGAAGGACGTAATGGTCGCATGCGTAATAGTTCAGGTTATAGCAATTGCCCTGAATGTCTTATTCATGCGCGAAAACCTGATCTTCCTCGTTATCCTCTACATCTACGGATATCTGATGAGCAAGTGGTTCTTCAAGAAAAAGAAGATCCAGCCGAGCCTTCCTCTGGCGCTCATCACGCACAATCCCGTCCAGGCATTCATAAACCTTTACATCATCGCCTTCACCATTCAGAAATACCAGCTTCCGTTCTTCTCGCTGACCAACATAATGGCACTGTGGACGCTTTATTTCCCTGCGCTTATCTGGGAGGTATCAAGAAAGATCAGGGCGCCAAAAGACGAGACGGAATATACGACATATTCGAAGCTCTTCGGTTACAAGGATTCAACCAAGTTCGTATTGATACTGACGATCCTGGACATCATCACGAACTTCATCCTCGTATGGAATCTCAACAAGATATCCGTAGGCGTTCTCTTCCTGCTCGTATCCTGGATGACATGGAAGTTTATCCAGTTCATTAAGAACCCCGAGAGGTTCGTCCTGGTAGAGAAAGTCGAGCTCTACACTTATCTGCAGGAATCGACGATGCTCTTAACCATTGTCTGCTTCATAATCTTCGGAAAGATCTGATATGTACGGCTCTAAGATTGACAATCTCATAAAGCTAAGTGACAGCGGATTTAATGTTCCGGCATTTACCATTGTGCCTTATGAGGATGCTGTCAGGGAAGACCTTGAGGTAAAGCTGCCTTCATCAGGAAAACTCTTTTCAGTCAGAAGTTCTGCCAATGTCGAGGACGGTGAATTCCAGAGCTTTGCAGGGCAGTTCGATACTTTCCTTAATGTATCGCGCGATGATGTCGCTTCGAAAATAAAGACGATAGTAAATTCCCTTAACAGCGACAGCGTTAAGGCATATGCAGAGTCTAAAAAAATCGATGTTTCCGACATCAGGATGAACATTATCGTGCAGGACATGATAGATTCCGAAGTATCCGGCGTCCTCTTTACAGCTAACCCTCAAGGCATCTTGAATGAGAGCGTTATAACTGTCGGAAGAGGTCTTGGTGAAGGCATCGTCTCATCCAGAGTTGATACGACATCTTACTACTACAACCTTACTGATAAGATCTGTTATTTCGAAGGCAAGGAAGACCTGATATCACAGGACAGGATCGAAGAGCTTATCGGTATCTCAGATAAGATGAAGCCCCTCTTTGGTGAGTATCTTGATATCGAATTTGCAATCAGGGACGATGAGGTATTTATCCTTCAGGTGCGCCCGATAACTACACTTAAGACTGACGATCCGCTCATTATGGATAACAGCAATATCGTTGAGAGTTATCCGGGAATCTCTTCGCCTCTTACGACGTCATTTGTGGATCTCGTTTACAGCGGAGTCTTCAAAGGCGTGTGCGGAAGAGTCCTTAAGAACGATAGGGAACTAAACAAGCACGAGGACGTTTTCCTCAACATGACAGGTCACGTAAACGGCCGTGTTTACTATAAGATCAGCAACTGGTATACGGTTATAAAGTTCCTGCCGATGAGCAAGAAGATCATCCCCGTATGGCAGGAGATGATGGGCGTGCGCAACAAAACATATAACGAAGACGATGTTAAGATCGGTTTCTTCACGCGCATCGCTACGTATTTTAATTCCGTTTATGAGCTTTGCGCCGTTCCGAAGAACATGCGAAAACTCAACGAGAAATTCATCGTAATCAATGACGATTTCTACAGTAAGTTCGATACTTCTTTGTCGCCTGCAGAGCTAGTCGCGCTGTTTAATGACGTTAAGGTCAAGCTTTTCGACTGCTGGGACGTAACGCTTCTAAACGACATGTATTCATTTATCTTCACGGGTCTTCTCAAGTCCCGCATGAAGAAGAAATACGGTAAGGACGACAAGGAGATCAATGAGTACATAAGCGGCATCTCCGACATCGAGAGCATGAAGCCTGTCATCGAGATCACAAGGCTTGCGCTTGAGAAAGATAATATGACCGAAGAAGAGTTTGCAGCCGCAAAGAGAGAATACATAAGGCTTTACGGCGACCGCAATCTCGAGGAATTAAAGCTAGAGAGCAGGACGTTCAGGAGCAATCCCGAGCTTCTCGACTGGCGCATTAACCAGTACAGGAAAGACATGGAGCGCCTTAAGGCAACATGGGACAGCTTCACTAGAAAAAAGAATACTGAAGATAAGTACGACGCGCTGACCCGGTTCTACGTTAAGAAGAGTTCTCTCGGTATCTATAACCGTGAGATCTCAAGGCTTAACAGAAGCCGAATCTACGGCGTCGTAAGACTTATCGTAGACGCTCTTGGCGCGAAATATAAAGAGCAGGGCCTTATCGAGAAAGCACACGATATCTACTACATGAAGGTCGACGAGGCATTAGGCCTTGCAAGCGATCCTAAGGATATGAGAAAGACCGTAAGTGACCGCAAGGACCAGTATAAGCTCTACAGGGAGCTTCCGCCTTATTCGAGGCTCATCTTTGCTGAAGGACCTTTCAACAAGCGACACGCAAATGTTAATTCTTACCACAAGAAACTCAAGGATAACGAGCTCTTCGGAGTGCCCTGTTCAGGCGGCATATGCGAGGGTGAAGCACTTGTAATTACTGACGTAAACGACACGGGCGATGTGAAGGATAAGATCCTCATCACGAAGATGACAGATCCCGGCTGGGTGTTCCTTCTGACACAGGCAAAGGGCGTTATCTCTGAGAAGGGTTCGCTTTTATCTCACACGGCGATCGTCTCAAGAGAGATAGGCATACCTTCGATAGTCGGTGTCAAAGACCTGATGGATACGATCCGGACGGGCGACCTTATCAGGATGAACGGCGATAAGGGAAAGATCGAGATATTGAAAAGGAGCGGCGATACATGAAGTTAGTCAAGTTTGATCTGGAAGAGAATTACATAAAGGATTTTGTAAAGCTCGCAGAGAAGATCTACGATACTTCCGACAACATGGAAGATCCTGATTCGATAAAGAAGATACTCAAAGGAGGGCATCCTTTAAGCAAGTATTTCACGCTTGCAAAGTTCCTTGTATACGATGACAGCGGTATTGCCAAAGGCCGTTTCTGCATCACTTCATATGAGGGCGATGAGACAGCATATCTCGGCTTTTTCGAATGCGTAAATGATGCAGAAGTTGCAAAGTTCCTATTCGACAGCGCATATTCATATTGCAGCGAAAATGGTTTTGCGAAGATCCAGGGCCCGGTCGATGCTTCCTTCTGGATCAAGTACAGACTTAAGATCAACAAGTTCGATGCTCCTTATACGGGTGAACCTTACAACAAAGATTACTACTTGAAGCTCTTCGAAGACAACGGTTTTATTGTCGCCGAGCACTACACATCACATGCCTTCAGAAGCGTCGGCGAGGAGTATAAGAATCCGAAGTTTGAAGAGCATTACCAGGAATTCCTTAACGCCGGCTATGAGATCAGGAGTCCAAAGGAAGAAGAGTTTTCGCAGGCGATAGATGACGTCTACAGACTCGTAACTGACCTTTACAGCGACTTCCCGATCTTCAAGGACGTTAAGCAGGAGGACTTCAGGGAAGTCTTCATGAGCTATAAGCAGATAATGAACATGAGCATGACCAAGCTCGCTTACTATAACGGCAAGGCTGTCGGCTTCTATGTCTCGATCCCTGATTACGGCAATCTTGTTTACCATACGGGCAATCCTGTTAACATCGCGAAGATCCTCATGACGAAGAAAAAGCCGAAGCGCTATGTAATGCTCTACATGGGTGTTGACCAGCAGCACAGGGGTTTGGGAAAAGCGCTCGTTTACGCGATCATGAAGGAACTTATGGCATCAGGGCTCCCGAGCATCGGCGCGCTCATGAGGGACGGCAAATTAACACAGACATATGCGAATGGTGACATCACCGGCGTTTACGAATATGTACTTTTGGAAAGGACGATAGAGAGATGAATGAACTTGAGAAGTTTTTAAGAGCGGACTATGAGAAGTGGAAGGACAACGATTACCTCCACGAGATGGTCGACGGCAAGTATGTAGGTATTACGATGGGCGAATTCATCGAGAAGGTGAATTACCTCGGAACCTATCTTGTTAATAACGGCTATAAGGGCAAGAATATCGGTATCTACAGCCCGAACTCGATCGCTTGGATGATCGCAGATGTTGCGATCATGAACTATGTCGGATTAAGCGTCGGTCTTAACAAGGACTGGAAGGACGATAATCTCGATTATGCTATCGGCAAATGCGAGATCGCTCTGATGCTTTACAGCAAGGGATTAGAAGACAAGATCAACGCCGTTAAGGATAAGTATCCGTCAGTTGAATTCGTGTGCATCGAAGAGAATTTCGACAGGATGATCGATGAGGGTAAAGCAGCATGCAAAGAGCTTTTCGCGCTCGAACCGGTTGATGAGGACAAGCCCGCGAAGATCGTATTTACGAGCGGCTCCACATCTTTCCCGAAGGCCGTAATGCTGTCAGTCAAAAATATCTATTCAAGCTATGAAGCACTGGGCAGAAGGATCAGTGTCGATACAAATGACGTCTGCTACCTGTTCCTGCCTTTGAATCATACTTACGGTTCCATCTTCAATTTCCTGTATTCATTGGTGTTCGGTTACAGCATCTATCTAACGGGAGACATTAAGAACATGGCTCAGGAGATGATGACGGTAAAGCCTACTGTCTTCTGCGCGGTGCCTCTTGTCTGCGTCAAATTCTGCGAGGGCGCAAAGGCAATGAATGTGCCTTTGAAGATGCTCCTTGGCGGCAGGATGAGATATCTTTTCATCGGAGGTTCATGTCTGCCTTATGATATCCGTCAGGCCTTTATCGATCAGGGTATCAACCCGATGAATGCATATGCGCTTTCTGAGACATCTTCGGGCTTCTCGATCGACTATCCTGACGTTACCGACATGGACAGTGCAGGCACGCTTCTGGAATATGTTGATGCTAAGGTCATAGATCCTGATGAGGACGGCATCGGCGAGCTTGCGATCAAGGGACCGAATATTTTCCACGGTTATCTGAACGATCCTGAAGCAACTAAGAGAGCCTTCGACAAGGACGGATATTTCCTTACGGGCGACCTTGGAAAGATCGTCGGCAACATGGTCTATGTCAAGGGAAGAAAGGACACGATGCTCGTTCTTTTGAACGGCGAAAATGTTTCCTCCAAGCGCATCTGCGAGAAGGTAAAAGCTGCTGATCCGAGGATCTCATCGGTTAAGGCTTATATCAGGGATGACTTGCTCACATGCGATATTTTCGTGAACGGAAAAGAAAATGTCGAAGGCGACTGGCAGGCCGTCATCGATAAAGTCAATGAAGATCTCTCAAAGTATGAGAAAATAAGAAAGTTCAGTGTCGTTGATTCAAGCGCGCTTCTAAAAGGATAAGCAAATAAAGATCAGAGAATCTGGAACAGCAGGTCCCGGTGTGTCATAATAATTTCTGATGGCTTAGGGTTAAGGGATAGTTTTCCGGGGGGATCTTTATGAGAAAACTTATCAGTTATTCATGCTCAACATGCGGCGGAGCTCTGATCGTTAACAGAAGTGAAGAGGTATTGAACTGCCCTTTCTGCGGCAATGCATTTGATCTGACTCTGATGCACAGGAAAGAGCTCCTTGAAGATGCTGCTGTTAATATGCAGCAAAGAGAATTCAACGCGGCAAAAGCCAAGTTTAATTCGCTTCTCGAGAGCGATCCTCATGATTTTGAAGCATTAAGAGGACTTGCCCTTTGCGCGGGAAAGCTCCAGTCTGTTTTCTCGCTCAAATCACCTGACAAGATAAAGAAGCCGGAACTTGATGAGATGCGGACAGCATTAGAGTTTGCGAAGGCAAATGCTTCCGCTGATGATGCATCCTATTTTGCAGATCTTTTAAGCCTTGCTGATATCGTGGACGAGCGCTTTAAGAATGCCGAAGATAAGACCGGAAATAACGAGAATGTCAAAGAGGAGATCAGTAACAGGAGCACTCCCGAGATCATCTTAAACATCATATATTTCTGCTCGGGTCTGGTATCGGTATCGGTACTTATTTACTTCTTCCTTGTCATTCAGAATCCTAATCCCGGTATATTCACTGTTCTTGGCATAATCGCATTCTGCCTGATCTTACATGCTGTGGACGTGCTTTTCATCCGCCGCCGTGTCAATGAACAGAGGCACAGGAAGATCGTTCAAATGAACCGCGAGACCGATGTCATATCTTCAAATATGGATGAGCTGGAGAAGAAATACGACGGGATCTTTAAATCACTTATCAGGCGTGAGCCTTCTTTAACTTCTTCGAAGATCCCCAAATATATCGCGAAAGATTCATACAAGGCTGGAGCTTCCGTACAGGGAGATTCCAAAGTAACCTGCACCAAGTGCGCCGGAAGTCTTATTCCGGACAAGGATAACAACATCTACAGGTGTCTGTCATGCGGTGTGGCATACGGAAGCTCCATTCTTTTCGACAGCGATGCGAAAACAAAAGCCGAGAGTTCCGTTTTGCTTGGCGAATTCAACGAAGCTGACGTCTGGTATAACTGCATGCTCATGGTGCGTTCTTATGACTTTGATGCTCTCCGCGGACGTATCCTCTGCGCAGCAAGATGGAAGGACTTTGCCGGTGTCGAGTGCCCGACGTCGGTATCAGTCGTGCGAATAAAGAATATCCGCGACCGTATCGGTGAGGCTTTGGTCCATGCATGGGATAAGGACCGCGGATATTTTGATACCTGCAAGAGTTTTATTGATCTTTATGAAGAATTGTGGAACAAGGAACTGAAGATGAAGCCTCTTACTGATAAGAGAGACGCTCTCAGGAAAACTCTTCAGTATCAGTATCTGGGCATGAATGCCGAGATGAAGACGACGGATTACTATATTGCAAGAGAACTTGATCCGCTGATAAGCGAAAGGGATGAAGTTAAAGAAAGATTCCTGAAAGTCCGTGACGAACTTGCACGTATCGATGCAGGCAGTCCGGCTAATGTCTAAGCCTTTATAATTTCCCTGTATTTTCTGCGGATTGATCCTGGGCGCTGCCGTGCTGCCTTTGGTCGACGGCAACACCGTATTCTTCTCACAGGAATGATGAATATTACGGCATTACTGTTCCATAACTTGATTTGAGTACCTGTGAGTGCTAGCATTTGCCGGTATAAAAAATGCAAGGACAGCAGTAATGGGTTATCTATACGAGACACACAGCCATACCTGTGAAGCAAGCGCGTGCGGCAAGGTCCACGGGGAAGATTACATCTCTTACATGATGGATAAGGGCTACAGCGGAATGATCATTACCGATCATTTCTTTAACGGCAACACATGCGTGCCGGAAGACCTCCCATGGAAAGAAAGAGTCGAGATATACTGCTCGGGTTACGAGAGAGCTCTGAAGGCTGCTGAAGGCAAGGATTTCAACGTTATGTTCGGTGTTGAGATCAATTACTGGAAAGACGAATACCTTCTCTACGGCATCGATAAAGAATGGCTCATCAATAATGAAGGCATAATGCGCATGACTAGGCATGAACTGAAGGATGCCATCCATAAAGCCGGCGGTGCAATGGTCTGCGCGCATCCTTTCAGGGAGAGGGATTACTACGAGGATATCAAGCTTGCTCCTACAGCAAGTGACGGCATCGAAGTATATAATGCCGCAAATACTCCCAACATGAATGCTCTTGCTTTTGAATACTGCACAAAGCTCGGCCAGACCATGACATCCGGATCTGATATACATTATTTCTACGACGGCGACATGGGAGGAATGCTTTTCGAGCACAGGATAGATTCTGTAAAAGACTATGTTAAAGCCATATTTGACGGATCGGGAATCCCCGTCCGCCTTGGTAATGACGGAACTATAACACCTGTCAGTGAGATCCGCGAGCAGACCGTATCAACAGCCCTGCCGACGATGAGGATCTTTTATCCCGAAGGAAAATAAACTCCGGTTTTTTGTAAACATTCGTGTCAGATTATAGACAAATCTGTTAAATCTTCCTACAATAGCTTGTGGGGACGGAATTATGCTTTCGTGACAATGCAGCAATCCTTTTCCCGTTCGGTTTTATTGTGGTGGGGATAATTTGGAGAATGAACAATGGATGTCTTTTTTTGGATCGTTGGCGCTGTCGTCATAATTATAAGCATATGTGTGATCATCTCGGGGATCACGGATCTTATCAAGCATAAGAAGAAATGCACAAAATCTAAAGTGAGCGAGCGCAGATGAAAATGTTATATTTTCTGCCGGAACGGAGAATCTGATATATGACAGAGGATCAAGCTGTATTCACAAAGAAGGCACGCAATAAAGCTGCCGTTTTCTTTACTACGCTCATAGCGACGACTTTCTTGTTTTTCATAATGCTGAGTTCCCTTTTCGGAAGAGCCGGTTATACAGCCGAGTCTGCTTATTATGTCAAAGTTGCCATCTCAGTCTCGTTAGGCATCGTTGTTGCCATATGCGCCTTGATCTCGAATAAAGATATAAAGATCACGATAGACAGGGAAAACGTCACTTATACAAGAGGCAAGGATCAGAAGATATTTCCCATCTCATCGTACCGCGGAACATATATCGCAACATTTAACGGCGTGGAGGAAAGAAATCTCAGATTTGCTTTGCCAAACGGCAGGCTGCAATCGATCAAGCTGCCGTTTGAAAATGCGGAATTCTCTGACATCGTATCAGCTATAACAAAGTTCGGCCGTGCTGATGAAGATAATGAGGAATCAAAAGAAGCTATAAGAGATTTCTTCGAAGGTGAATTCACGATCGGTGTTCCAAGCGTTAAGCTGTCACAGGCGCTCTCAAAGACTTTAAAGATACGTTCCATAACATCAGTAATTCTTGCAGGATTAGCAGTAATCATATGTCCCGTTGCCTTTGTGTTGCTGGACATATATACGGCGATCGCTGTTGCTTTGATCTTCGGAGTCATGGGCCTGTCTTTTGCCATGCTGTTATTCCTTTACGGCAGAAAAGAGAATAAAGCTGCAATTGAGTGCACGCCGGAATTTGTTGCAGCAGGTCCTTACTGCATCACATTCGGAAACGAGAAGTTTGACGCATCCCGGATCAGGAAGGTTACCGCAACCCCGCCTGCTTATGAAAATGTCACCAAGAACTTCGATTTCAGATCCGTAGCCGTAACGGATATTAAAGGCAATGTTCATAAGTTCTACTTCGGCAAATCACCTAAAAACAATAAGAATAAAGTCTTCAACGAATATGCGTCTGTTGTCAGTCTGATCGATCAATGGTGCTTTGCGAATAATATCGATTTCAGAATGGACCTTGCATAAGGGGAGAAGCCCCGGCTGGATCCGCCGGCTTGTCTTTCCATAAAACAGGCCCGGAAAAATGTGTTTCCGTGGAAAAATCCGCATTTTTTCCACGGAAGAGCCAAAATTCATGCCCATTTTGTGGAACTCGAAAATGTATCTCGGAGCAAGCAAAAATCTCTCTTGACAATAATGGTAAAACGTACCATAATACAAGTGGTACAAACAACCATAACGGAGGGAGCACATGAAAAAGCGCAATAACCCGTCAAAGGAAGAGAAAGAATTCCTGGAGCAATATGACGTTACTAAATTCGAGCGTCCTTCCGTTACGGCAGATATCGTTATCTTCACATTGGACGATGCTGATGAGCTGAACATCCTTCTTATCAAGCGCGGAGGATTCCCTTATAAGGACTGCTGGGCAATCCCCGGCGGATTCCTCGAAGCGGGTAAGGAATCGATCGATGAAGCTGCAGCAAGGGAACTCAGGACTGAGACCAACATTGATGACGTATATCTCAAGCAGCTCTATACATTCGGCGATCTTGGAAGAGATCCCAGAACCACAGTCATATCTGTTGCATATACAGCACTTGTACCAAAGCACAAACTTGATATAAAAGCCGGTGATGACGCCAAGGAAGCAAAACTCTTCGCTATTAAATATGACGTTAACGGCATCATCTTCACAAACGGGAATACGGTAATTACCGAAAGTGATCTTGCGTTCGATCACGCCGAGATCATCAAGATGGCCATCACCAGATTAAGGAATAGGATAGATTACGAAGATGATGCCTTTAACCTCCTTAAAAACAAAGAGAAATTCACTATCTCAGAACTCAAGAGGATCCACGAGACTATAAAGAACAGGACTCTGGATCTTCCGAATTTCCGGAAGACCTTCTTGAGAGATTATGTCTCAACAGGCAAAGTGATCGACCTGAACAAGACTGAATCATCGAAGGGAAAACCGGCGCGGCTTTACAAGTATCTTGAGAGGTAAGGATATGAGGCGCATCGTGACAGGGATCCTGATACTGGCACTGTTGCTGCCGTTGTCAGGCTGCCTGAACCAAGAGAAGGATATAGATATTGACAGAGAGCATTTTCCGGATGAAGTGTTATGGGAAGCAGCAAGGAAAAAGGATCTTGATCACAACACAAAACTGAGCAGCGATGAGATAGAGAGCGCAACTAAGATCTATCTTGACGGAGTGCAGGATCTTACGGGATTAGAAGTATTTACAAGCCTTGACAGCATTAGTTTAAGAAATGGGAAAAATATGAAATATGACTTTAAATGCTTTACCAATCTCAGGTCAATAGCCATCGACGGAACCTGGGCATCAGACCGCATAGATCTGAGCGGAAATACAAACCTGCAATGGATCAAGATCAAATGCAAAAACCTTGAAGAATTGATCCTGCCGGAGGATGCTCCTCTTAAGGAATTAACATGCATCAAGTCACAGTTGACGGATATGGATCTTAACAACTATAAAAGCCTTAAGATCATCCACATTGAGAGCAATAATTCCATTACAGAACTGGAATTCAGCGGTTTGCCGGAACTGACAGAACTTAACTGCAGTGACAATAAGCTCCTGAACAAGATAACCATAAGGGATTGCCCCAATCTGAAAAAACTGGAGTGCTCATTCAATAATCTTACTGAACTGAATATCTCCGGATGCGAAGAACTGGAGGAGCTCAAGTGCATCTCGAATAATCTGTGCAAACTTGATGTAAGCGCTTACAAGAATCTGAAGTCATTGGAATGTGATACTAATAACCTGACAGAATTAGATGTTACAGGGTGCCCTAATCTCGGCTGGCTTCTTTGTGAGGATAACGGACTGTCATCTTTGGATATCAGAAACTGCCCTAAACTTACGGAACTGATGCAAAATGTTGAAGCGGAAGAACGTGCTAGCGGATGCATAGTTTACCGGGACAGGGATATTCGCATGCTGCGCTTTGATACTGACGTCAGATTAATAACGGACTGACAGGTGATATAAGCCTCAAAAACAGTTATTATACTCGTATGGAAAACGAACACGGATTTATCATTCCCGGCAATATAAAAAGCCTCATATCCGGCAGGGAATACACTACTGACGATACCGGCATGTCCGGTTCCTGCATCATGATCTTTGACGCGCTGGGCATAGAACCTGACCGGGATAAGATAGATTATTTCATCCTGCTGGATGAACTGTTTTGAATCCGGGTTAATAAGTTAACGAGAGTGGGAATTGCAGATGCTTTTTTGGAATAAAACTATACCTCAATTGAATATCGATCAACGCGAGTATAAACCATTCATCAAAAATGATTGGTTTAGAAAGCATTACATGTGGTTTGCATACGGCCTCATGATTCTTATTTACCTCACTGCTTTCTTTACGGGCGGTTTCCGGGCAGGGAACATAATAATTAGAATACTGGTCTTTCTTGCTGTTTATCCGGTTCATGAATTGCTTCATATCGTTACCGTTTGCAGAAAAGGAGATATCTATCTCAGTCATTCCGGGATTTATTTCTGGCTTACACCCGATATCGAATTGAGCAAGGGAAGGTTCTGGATCTTCATTACTTTGCCGCTCATTATACTTACGGGATTTACCGGTGCCGGTGCTGTTTTCGCTTCAGGCGCGCTAAGAGAATATCTCGCTTATATAGCATGGATCAATGCGTTCATTGCAGGATCTGACATCATCAATTCATTTCTTATTCTAATCAAGCCTTCCGGTTCTTCGTTCTACAGAGGATATTACAGGTTAAAGGAAACCGGATGAAAACATTAAGCGTTGCGAGGGAAGAATAATGTACGGAGCAGTTTTCGGAGACATAATAGGTTCGTCTTACGAGTGGCACAATGTCAGAACGGAAGATTTTGAACTGTTTCCAAAAGGCGCGCATTTTACTGACGATACGGTGCTCACTGTGGCTGTTGCCGACAGCATTCTTAACATGGACGGGACAGTGCCGCGCAAGTGTTATGCGCAGCATATAAAGACTTATTATTCGCGTTATCCGCACGCAGGGTTTGGCCAGATGTTCATTAACTGGGCGGAGTCGGATTCTCTTTATGTTCAGAAGAGCTACGGCAACGGTGCTTCAATGCGCGTTTCCGCGATCGGCTGGGCATTTGAAGATGAGGACACGATAAGAAAACAGGTCAGCGAGAGCTGCTATTATACCCACCATAACCGTGAAGCAGTAAGTTGCGCGCAGGCTGTTGCGCTGGCAGTATTCTATGCCAGGAAAGGCGTGGATAAGAATGAGATACGCCGCCGTCTGGAAGAAGAATTCAAGCTCTATTTTGTTCCGATCGCCGATGTGCGGGACGGATATCAGTTTGACTCAAGATCAATCAATTCGGTGCCGCATGCCATAGAGGCATTTTTCGAGACGGACGATTACGAATCGTGCATAAGAAGAGCAATATCCTTGGGCGGTGACAGTGATACGATCGCTGCGATCGCCGGCGGTATTGCTGAAGCATATTACGGTGAGATCCCGGCCCATATCGTGAGCAAAGGCAAACTCATCCTGGACAGCGGACTGAAGCGTGTTTTGAATCAGTTTGAGGAAAGATACGGCAGTAGATAAAACCGTTTCCGTAAAACTTAAACAGGGGCTGTCCGTTATATTTGGACAACCCCTGTTCAGTTATAGACTTAATGCTTATAAATTCTCTTCGATCGTTGCTTCCGGAGCATTCTTCTTTACAGATTCGATTCCGTTAAGGCAGCTGTCGATCTTTGTATAGCCTTCGCTTGCTGCGATGATCTGGCCGTTCTTTGCCTTTAAGCGGAAACGGAATTCACCGCCCTTGTCCTCGTAAACCTCGAATTTGGGATTAACTTCTTCCTTAAAGTCCTTCTCTGTCTGGTTTTCGATGTTTGCGATGGGTGCGTTTGTCACAATGGATGCGATGCCTGCTTTAGCAGTATCAACTGATGCGTAAACCTGACTTGTGGCAATTACTTGTCCGTTGCCTGCAACCAGATTGAACCTGAAGCCGTTGCTTGTTGATGTTAATACAAATTTCGCCATAAAAAACCTCCTATGAAACAGATTGGTTAATTGTAAAAGCATTTTAATAATAGCAAAGTAGACACCTGTCCACAAGTAAATGATACTATTAAGACTAAAGTTGACTTAGTGAAAGTTGGTGTTTTTATGGTGATCCGTCTGGCGGTAAAAGAAGATACGGCTGTTGTGGGCGAAGTCCATTCTCTGGCCTGGAAGCAAACGTATCAGGGCATTTTCGCGAGAGGGTACATAGATGAGGATTCGCCTTCTAAAAGAAGCGCCGAGTTCCTCCGTTACATTGAAGATGAGCGCTGCGTCTATCTGCTTCTTGAAGAGAATTCACGTGCGGCCGGTATCGTTAAGCTTTTTTCCGATGGCTCGAAAATTGAGATCGCAAGCATCTATATCCTTGAAGAATTCAGGGGCCTGGGGTTCGGTCGTGAGGCGATCAGATACATCAGGTCAGAATATAAGGATCAAAAGGTTATACTGTGGGTGCTGGAAGTGAACACGAATGCCAGGGCGTTCTATGAGAAATGCGGTTTTGTATTAACTGACTGTGTCCGTACGATCAGCCGCGGCGGTGAGTTCAGACAGCTTATGTATGTGAGTGAAGGAGAATGATATGGCGGAAAAGATACTGGTATTGATGGCAGACCTGGACGGTGAAACACAGAAGATCTTATCGGGCTGGTATGACGAGCTGACCCTGGCAGGGTTTGAAGGCAAACAGACATTAGGACTGCCTTACCACATCACCATGTCCACATATCCGCTCGAGAAGGAAGCTGAAGCAGTCGAACATATGAAGAAGGTTGCATCCGGTTTTGCTCCGTTTACGGTGCACCTGAGTCATATGGGAATGTTCGCCGGCGGAAGCGTTCTTTTCGCAGGCCCGGAAAGAAATCCTGAACTCGACAGACTTCATGAGGCATGTGATCTCGGCGTCGTTCAGGAGCATCCATGGACACCACATACAACAATACTTATCAACGAACCCGAAGTTGTTCATGCGGCTCTGCCTACGGTCGTGAAGTCATTCAGACCTTTGGCGGCAACTGTCACGAGACTTCATCTTTGCGCATTCTGGCCGACCAGAGAGATCGCGGCATATGAATTGAAAGGCTGACAATTTTCCGCAAACGGGGAAATGTCCCTTTCACTGATCTCGTCCATAATGGGCTTGTAAGCAGGAGGACCTAAAGCATGGAATGGATCGAAGCATTACAAAAAGCTATCACGTATATGGAAGATCATCTTCTCGAGGAGATCAACTATGAAGACGTAGCGAAGCAGGTGCACACGTCAAGCTACGAGTTTCACAGGGCTTTCAGTTTCGTGACGGGCTTAACGGCCAACGCATACATCCGCAACCGCCGCTTATCTCTGGCGGGAAGGGAACTCGTTGAGACCGATGCGAAGATCACGGATCTGGCAATGAAATACGGCTACGAGACACCGGAGAGCTTTACTAAAGCTTTTACAAGGTTTCATGGTGTTGCGCCTAAGACGGCCAGAGAAGAAGCCGGCAAACTTGTGCTTTTCAATCCGCTTACGATTACATTATCCGTGAAAGGTGGTAAGAGTATGGATTACCGTATAGTACAGACAAAAGAAAAGAAGTTTATTGCACTCGTAAGAGAATTCAGCAACGCGATCATCAACGATGAAGCAAACCACGACGTGGCAGACTTCTGGGGCGAGGTCAACAGCAATCAGATGCTTTCTCCCATCTGGATGCTTAGAGAAGACGGAAAGCGCGACCTTTACGGTCTTTGCAGCCCGACGACAGAAGGACAGGATACTTTCGAATATGGTATCGGCATCATCATCGATGAGGACACTGCCGCTTTTGATCAGGCAGATCTTGAGAAGAAAGGATTCCGTATCTGGGACGTCAAGCCCGGTACATATGTAGTCTTTGATTGTATTGGCGAAGATGGCGACTGCATCGCAAAGACATGGGTGAATTTCTATAAGGAATTCCTGCCCCAGATGGGTTACGAAGCAGGCAATGAGACTGACTACGAACTCTACTTCGACAACAGCAGACCTGATCTTTTCTGCGAATTATGGATACCGATCGTTAAGAAGTGAGACCGGTGAATTGATCTGAAGCTGCCCCGGACAAATCTGTGTTCCGGGGCAGAATTTTGTTTGCATGTAATTTTGGTGGTTGGAAATCCAACCATATTTCATTTTTGTTTTCCACCGGGGTATACGGCTGTTTTTCTGACGTATGCTGACGTCATTGACTGCAAAGACTGCAGGTGCTACCGTACGCTCTGTTAAATATCTCATCCACATCACTTTTCAAGGATTGCTTTTTCTTATCTTTCTTACGGAAGCATTAGCTCAAATCACGAAAAAATATATGCTTTAATGATGAGTGTGTTAACTATTAAATGTGTAGTTTTATTTTTTGTAATACTTAGTTTCTTACTATCTCTGTTGTATAAATATATTTTGGATTGACTTCAATTACACCTGAAGAGAATACTCCATTTGGCAAATAATTGAACCTTGAAGCCCCATCTAAATCTCTTCGTCTTATTGATTTAATAAGCATTTTATATAAACGAATATAGTATTTTTCTTTAGTAATTATCTCGTCATCACAATGAATGTTGATTTCTAATTTTTCTAATGGAATTTTTGAAAAATTATAAGGTGCAAATGTTAGCCAGTCTTTTTTTTGCATAAAGAAACTATGACACGTGTATGAAGTTTCTACTATAAAAGATTCATTTTTCCCAATTGGTTTATCAAATAACAACGGAATAATGATCATATTGCTTTTATCACAGATATGATCATCATCGGTTTTCATATTAGTTTTTTGAGTAGTGCCACCACCGTAATTTATTACCTGATTTGCGGAAAATGCTAGTTTAGAATATGATGTGGATGAAGCAGTAAATAGACGAAAGAAGAAGCGGTCAAGATTCTTCTTGTTAGTGTTCTTTCCTTCAAAACGCCATTCGAATCTCATGTCGCAATCTTCATTATTATTTGAATATTCACTTCTGTAATTTACAACAGAAATATCAACAGTCGCTTTGTCTATTCTAACAGTATTTGCATACAAGTCTTTGTTTAAAAACATTTGAATAGCAGAAGTTAAATTTACTCGCTCGTTATTCTCCAATGCTTTGATGAATGATAGTTGGCATTTGTAGTTATAAGTGAAACCAATTAGAACAAAAATAAAACATCCCTGAATAATAACGAGGCAGGAAAGAACAATAGTATGAGGAAAATCTTTTATAAACCAGGATACGATCGTGAGTATAAACTGAATTATTGTGGCTATAAGAACTAAAAGTTCTCCAAACTTATATAACCAAGTTTCGCGAATGTTATCCATATGTCCCCCATAATATTTCAATAATCAAAGTAATAAATTCATTATATCATCACTAACAAGAATTGCTATTCATATCAAATAAAAGATATCAAAACAATTAATGGGGATTTTTAATCACCATAATAGGCAATGGTAAAATATGCAAAAAGCTATTTGGAGGATCCATCATGAGATTAGACGGGTTTGGTTTGTTTGTTGAAGATCTGGGCGTAATGATTCCTTTTTACAGGGACGTGCTCGGATTTGAGATCAAGGAGAAGCCTGAGGACGGGAATGTATACCTTGTAAAGGACGGGACGCTTTTCCTGATGTTCGGAAGGAAAGACTTTGAGAAGATGACAAGCCGCACATACGAATATTTAAAGGGTCCCAACGGACATTTTGAACTTGCGCTCTATGTCGATACTTATGATGAAGTTGACGCTGAGTTCAAGCGTATCGTGGAGCAGAGCGGAACGCCTGTTCTTGAGCCGACGACTGAGCCATGGGGACAGAGGACGTGCTATATTGCCGACCCTGAAGGCAATCTTATTGAGATAGGTTCCTGGGACAAACCTTACGAAGAGAAGGATCTGTAAGTGGAGATAGTTGAATACAGTGAAGAGTATAAGAAGAGCGTTTTCGAGTTTACGGAAAGATGCTTTGAAGAGCTTGGCAAAAAGTTCGAGCCTGACGGACGTCACAGCTTCTATAATGACATCGCGGATGAGTTTGATGTGTTCTATTGCGTGCTCGAGGATAACCGCGTCACGGGAACCGTGGGCTTGAAGAAGTTCAATACCGATACCGTGGAGCTTAAGGCTTTGTATCTGGATAAAGGCCTGAGAGGGCAGGGCATTGGCCGCAAGCTGATGGATAAGGCCGTCTCGGCTGCAAAAGAACTCGGGTATAAGAGCATTGTCCTTGATTCGATGTCAAAGTATAAGGACGCCAGAAGGCTTTATGAACGTGCGGGTTTTAAGGATACGGAAAGATATAACGATAATTTGCATGCCGATGTTTTTATGAGGCTGGAGCTTTAACTTACATTTAAGCCGCAAAGGCCTGCTTCCTTAAGTGGTATAATCCAGTCGGGAGTAATGAAAATGTATAAGATCTATATAGTTGAAGATGACAAGGGAATTGCTGAAGGTATCATAGGGTGCCTTAAGAATTTCGGCATGGAGGGCAGAGTGGTCTCTGACTTCATGAAGGTCATGGAAGAGATAAGTGAATACGATCCGCACCTGATAATCATGGATATCACTTTGCCTTATATGGGCGGCTACCACTGGTGCCAGGAGATCAGGAAGACCAGCAAGGTGCCGATAATATTCATATCTTCCGCGACCGACAACATGAATATCGTCATGGCGATCAATATGGGCGCGGATGATTTTATTGCAAAGCCCTTTGACCAGAGCGTGCTTATCGCAAAGGTATCTGCGCTCTTAAGAAGGACTTATGATTTTGCACAGTCCGGAAGCACACTCGAAGTTGCCGGCGCCGTGCTCAATACCAATAACAACACACTTTCGTATAACGGCAGGGATATAGATCTTGCGCGCAACGAATATAAGATCCTGTTAACGCTCGTTCAGAACAAGAACAAGGTCGTAAGCCGTGAGAAGCTCATGGAGGCGTTGTGGGAGACCGACTGCTATGTCGACGAGAATACGCTTACCGTAAACGTCGGGCGTCTTAGAAAGACTCTTGAGAATGCCGGATTAAAGGATCTGATCAAGACCAAGTTCGGTGTGGGATATATCCTGGAGGATCAATGATAAAAGATTATCTCAAATCCCGCCTTAAGGTCATCATCCTGCTCATGACGGCAGTCCTGATCTTCGCGTCCTCATATCTGCTGTTTGATATGCCTGTTGTAACAGTGTTATATCCGGTAATTTTATGCTTTGCATTCCTTCTGTTAATAGGAATAATAGATTTTCTTATTACTCTGGGCAAGCATAAGCAGCTTCAGATGCGTGAGATGCCTGCCCCTTCCGGAATTCTCGAAAAGGATTACCAGAAGATAATCCTTAAACTCAAGGAAGAAGAGGAATTATCCCGCAAGAAGGCCAATGAGGACTTTAACAACATGGTGGAATACTATACCGTGTGGGCACATCAGATAAAGACTCCGATTGCTTCCATGCGCCTGCAGCTCCAGTCTGAGGATACGGATGTTGCAAGACGCCTTAACGGCGACCTTAACAGGATAGAGGAATATGTCGGGATGGTCCTTACTTTCTTAAGGCTGGATTCCGACAGCACGGATTATGTGATCAAAGAGATCGATCTTGATAAAGTAATTAAACCCGTAATAAGAAAATTCGCGCGCGACTTTATATCCAAAAAACTCTCGATGGATTATGAAACTTTGGAAACAAAAGTCTTATCTGACGAGAAATGGCTGTCATTCGTGATCGAGCAGGTCATCTCCAATGCCGTCAAATATACGAAGACCGGCGGGATCCGTATTTACATGAAAGAAGCCGGGATACTGTGCATAGAAGACACGGGCATCGGAATAAGTGCTGAGGATCTGCCGAGAGTTTTCGAGAACGGGTATACGGGCTTTAACGGACGCGAGGACAAGCGTGCGAGCGGGATAGGGTTATATCTCTGCAAACGTGTCTGTGACAATCTGGGACATAAGATCTCTGCTGAATCCGCGCAGGGTGTGGGGACTAAGATAATGATAGATCTTAATCAGCATCAACTCGGAATCGAGTAATTGTGACAGACTTGTTAGATTTGCGTAAGCACTTCTTAAGGAATGAAAACTCATTGAATACTAAACTCAAGCTATCCAAAATACGAAAGGGAGTTTAGTTATGAGTTTGCTTGAAGCAAGAAATATCAGAAAAGTATATAAGACACGTTTTGGCGGTGCCTCTGTCGAAGCGCTGAAGAATGTAAGCTTCACCGTCGAAAAGGGTGAATATGTTGCGATCATGGGCGAGTCGGGATCAGGAAAGACAACGCTCCTTAACATCATCGCAGCACTCGATAAGGCTACTGAAGGTACTGTCATCCTCGACGGCATGGATCTTACCAAAGTTAAGGACAAGGATGTTGCAAAGTTCAGAAGAGACAATCTGGGATACGTGTTCCAGGATTTCAACCTTCTTGATACATTCTCTCTGGAAGATAATATCTACCTCCCTCTGGTGCTCGCAGGCAAGAAGCATGCCGAGATGAAGCAGAGGCTTGACGGGATTGCGGGAACTTTGGGCATCGCAGAACTCCTGAAGAAGTATCCTTATGAGGTTTCCGGCGGTCAGAAGCAGAGAGCGGCAGTTGCAAGAGCCCTCATCACAAATCCCCGTATGATCCTGGCAGACGAGCCTACCGGTGCGTTGGATTCAAAGTCTTCCGACGAGCTTCTCGCTCTCTTTAAGAAGGTCAACCAGATGGGTCAGACAGTTCTTATGGTTACACACTCAACAAAGGCGGCATCCAATGCCTCCAGAGTGCTCTTCATCAAGGACGGAACGATCTTCCATCAGATCTATAAGGGACAGGCTACCGACCAGCAGATGTACCAGTCCATCAGTGACACGCTGACGCTTCTTGCTCGGGGAGGTGACCAGTAATGAAGGCCGGTTTCTATCCGAAGATGGCCGTCAGCGGAATGCGTAAGAACGGCAGGCTTTATATGCCGTATCTTATCACCTGCATCCTGATGGTCGCAGTTTTTTACATAGTTCATTTCCTCGCTTTCTCTGACGTAATGGACGGAATGATGGGCGTAACAACCGCAAGGCAAATGTTGGGATTCGGAGTTTTTGTCATCGCGATCTTCGCTGCGATATTCCTTTTCTATACACAGTCGACGCTTATCAAGGGACGCAAGAAAGAGTTTGGTCTTTACAGTATTCTCGGCATGAACAAGCGCAATATCGGCAAGATCTTATTCTGGGAATCAGTGGTCAACTGGGCAGTATCTCTGGGTCTCGGCCTTCTTGCAGGTATCGGTCTTTCCAAGCTTGCGGAATTGGGGTTTACCAAGATGATCGAAGCAAAGACGGATTACAGCTTTAAAGTATCCGGCGGTTCCATCGTTGCATCTGTCATACTATTCTCGGCCATATTCTTCCTGATCTACTTAAATTCCGTAAGACAGATCAGATTCGCTAATGCAACACAGCTTATCACGACCGAAAAGGCAGGCGAGAAGCCCCCGAAGTCAAACTGGGTACTCGGCATCATCGGACTTCTTTCAATGGGTGCAGGATATTTCATCGCTATTAAGATCAAGGAACCTATATCAGCACTTACACTGTTCTTTGTTGCGGTAATCCTGGTTATAATCGGCACATACTTCCTGCTCATTGCAGGCTCTGTGATCTTTTGCAGACTGCTTCAGAAGAATAAGGGCTATTATTATAAGACAAACCATTTCGTTTCCGTATCTTCAATGGCATACAGAATGAAGAGGAACGGCGCGGGACTTGCATCCATCTGCATCCTTATCACTATGGTTCTTGTAACCCTCTCATCAACATCGGCTCTCTATGCAGGTAAGGAGCAGACGCTTAAGGCACATTGTCCGCAGGAGATCGATGCATACATGAGCAACACCGGCTTCAATGAAGAGCTTCCTGAACAGACTGAAAGAATGAGTGGGATCATCAGGAATACCGCTGAAGAGAGCGGCGCTGAGATGAAGAACATCCGCAGTTATTCAAATTATTCCATAAGCGGTTATCTCGATAATGATGTGCTTGAGACAGACATAAATATGGTAAACGGATTTCAGCTTATCGACTACGATAAGATCGTGTCACTCGAGATATTTGATGTCGATGAGTTTAACCGGGAATTCGGGTTCAATGAGAAGGTCGAACCCGGAAAGATGCTCGTAGGCACGGCAAAGAACATTCACATAGGAGATGAACTGACTATCGGGGGTCATACGTTTGAGATCAGCGGAAGAATTGATGACAAGATCTCCGCCATCGATCCGTCGGCTGCCGGTTCGCCGATCATAATACTCTTCGTTGTAGTTGATGATGTTCAGTCGCTCGCACGTGAGTTTGAAGGTCTTCCGGGCAACGAAAACGGCAAAATGGTTTCCTGGTCATGGTATATGCAGTTCGATTCGGGACTTGATTCTGACGGCCAGATCGCTCTTGCAGACAAGATAAACACCGCTATGACGGATGAGCTTCAGGGCAAGGGATTCACCATCTATTATTGTGAAAGCAGGGAAGCGGAAAGAGATGATTTTGTAAGCACATTCGGCGGTCTTTTCTTCCTCGGCATCCTCTTAAGCCTCATATTCCTCGTATCCTGTGTAGTCATCATCTACTACAAGCAGATCTCGGAGGGTCTTGAGGACCAGTCAAGATTCGGCATCATGCAGAAGGTCGGAATGACCGGCAAGGAGATCAAGAAGAGTATCAACTCACAGATGATCACTGTATTCATGATCCCTGTCATCGTTGCAGGCATCCATCTGCTGGTAGTTCTTCCTGTCGTAGACAAGCTCCTTACGCTTTTCGGACTTTTCAATATGAACCTGCTTCTCGTATGTGCGGGAATCTGTGTGGTCATCTGCGGAGTATTCTATGCGGTGATCTACAAAGTAACCTCTAACGCATACTACAAGATAGTCTCTTAAGAGTTTCCATATATTAAGAAACGGAGTGGTGAGTTCTCACTGCTCCGTTTTCTTTTGCATTTTCACACAATCGAAATTACCGCTCTTTACCACATCGTCATCTGTGTGCTGATAGCCGAGCTTCTCATAGAAATCTATTGCTTCCAGCCTGCTGTCTATCAGGATGTTGCCGTAACCCAGCTCTTTTATCCATTTCTCGGCTTCGGTGACGACGCGGCTGCCGAGTCCCTTGCCGCGGTACTCAGGAAGGACCACGACACGGCCTAAAGTCACGCTGTCTTTATCTGTTTCGTAGAAGCGGCATGTCGCAACGGGATAACCGTCATCAAGTATGACGATATATTTTGTTCCGTCGCAGTCATGCTCATCGAATTCCTCTCTGAGCGTTATGTGATGCTGACGGTTCATTCCCTCGATACGCACCGAGTACGCACCGGCTCTCTGCCATTCGTGTTCTGCTCTTAATACTCCCATGCGTGAATTAATTGTTCTTTCCACCGATTTTTCTTCTGACTGGCCCGTATAAACTTCAAGTGCCTGTGAGTAGTAATTCCTGAGTCTTGATCTGAGTTTTCCGGGCTTCAATACGACAGCATCTTTTCCGAATCTTCGAAAATAATCATCAAGCTGAACCTCCGGCCAATCGAAGACATAGACATCACCGTCTATCTTCGTAACCTGCGGTCTGTTCTTGACTATCAGCCTGTATTTCCTTTTTCCTGCCTCGTTAAGACGTATGAGAGCATGGATGTCAGGGGCAGCGGTGTGAGGACTTCTTGCAGCTATCGCACGGAGCCTCTCATAGAACTTCCCGTCAGTCTTAAAAGTGTCTGAAGTTACAAAAGGAGTCCTTATTCTTGAGATCCTGAATGTTCTTGATTTTTTAGTCTTAACATCGCGGCACAGGAGATAGTTGCACTGCTCTTCCTTGGAAGGTGCGATTATGTAAGGTTCGACCGTGAAGTTGAATTCGTTGCTCGTGGATGAGAGCGACAGACGTTTATGTTCTGCTATGGCTCTTCTGATATCCGCGTAGACATCCTTGAAGATGATCTCTTCGCGCCTGCTTCTGGGAATTGAGAGATAAGACGTGAACATATCCTTCATGTAGCCGGACAAAGACTTATCCTGAAGAAGGTTATTCTCTATGGTCTTTATGATGTTGTAAGAAGGACCGCTTACGGTAAGTGTTATAACGGCTTTGCCTCCTGTAGAAGATGATTCACCCCTTATGTAAGTGCTGATTATCTTATCTGCGAGGGCAGCGGCATCCTTGCGCTTAATGGATCTGACGGATGCTATATCGTCAATGATTCCGCTTAAGAGTTCTTCCGAGTCCTTTCTGTACTGATCGAAGTAGTTTACGATAAGTTCCTTTAAGAAACCGTTGAGGTTTACGGAAGCATCACTCCTTGTGAATTCAAAGAGTTCTGCATCGTTTATAAGCCTTGTTCTTATGTCCTCTGAAAGGTAGATCTTATATTTCTCAGTCATTAGATAACTCCTGTTTGGGGTCGTGATTTTCGATGAATATAACGTAATTATACAATAAATCCTGATAAAAGTGGGGTTATAAATTGAAATGATTCTGCATCTTTAAGAACCCAACCGGCAGGGCTATCATAAGGCTGTAACGTGATAAGACACTTACAGCAAATATTCAGGCGGTCTCTGCGGGGGTTCGAATCCCCCCTTTGAAAGAACCCTTCGGGGAGTGTCTTGGAAATATGTTACGGAAATAAAGGTGCATACAGCAAGTAGCCTCGTTCAGTAATCCCCGGGGTGGAGCCCGGGGGGCACCTTGTAAAAAAGGAGATAATGAAAATGTTGAAATTTTTGAAGAAGGAAGCTAATCAGACATTCACTGAGAACGGTGCTGTCACATTCATGAGCACAGAGTCTTTCTGCCTTGATCTTTTCGCTACGGCAGGCGCACTCCGCCAGGCTTCAGACGAAGAGATCATCAGCAGATTCATCAAGGCATTTGCAGAAGACAGGGACCTTGCCGTTAAGACACTCTTCTTTGCAAGAGATATCAGAGGCGGTCTGGGTGAGAGAAGATTCTTTAAGGTTATCCTGAAGTATCTTGCAGAAGCAGAACCTGAAACGGTTATAAAGAATATCGCTAACATTGCCGAATACGGCAGATATGACGACATTCTTGTACTTATAGGCACACCTTGTGAGCAGGCTGCGCTGGAATACATCAGATCCACGCTTGCCGGCGATATACAGGCACTTAATGCCGGCGGCGAAGTGTCCCTGCTCGCAAAGTGGCTCCCTTCCGTAAATGCTTCAAGCGAAGCAACGGTAAGAACTGCAAGAAAGATTGCAAAAGTCATTGGCATGTCCGAAGCCGAGTACAGAAAGACATTGTCTTCCTTAAGAGCTCAGATAAAGATTATCGAGAACAACTTAAGGGAAAAGGACTACACTTTCGAGTATGAGAAGCAGCCTTCAAAGGCGCTCTACAAATACAGAAGAGCCTTCATAAGAAACGATATCGAAAGATACTGCAAGTTCATGGACAGGGCTTCAGCAGATCCGTCCTTACTGAACACCGGCACACTTACACCTTACGATGTCATCGCACCTGTAATCAGGCGTGCCGACATAAGCAAACAGGAGAGAAAGTCCATGAACGTTACATGGAATGCTTTGGAGGACTTCACGGGTTCTGACAACGCTCTTGCCGTTGTAGACGGTTCCGGTTCAATGTATTTTCTCGGCGAACCCTGCGCTGCAGCAGTTGCGCAGTCTCTGGGTATCTACTTTGCAGAGCACAACAAGGGTGCATTTAAAAACCACTTCATAACTTTCTCCACCAATCCCAGACTGGTCGAGATAAGGGGCAGAGATATTGTCGAGAAGGTCAGATACTGCATGAGCTTTAACGAAGCAAGCAATACTGATATCGGAAAGGTTTTCGAGCTCATCCTGAAAACTGCAGTAAAGAACAGACTGAAGCAGAAGGATATGCCTGAGAAGATATACATCATATCCGACATGGAGTTTGACTACTGCGCTGCTAACGCAGACGAAACAAACTTCGAGCATGCGAAGAAAAGATTTGCATTATACGGCTACAGACTGCCTCAGATAATCTTCTGGAACGTCAGAAGCCGCAATGCTCAGCAGCCCGTCAAAATGAATGAACAGGGCGCAGCGCTCGTATCAGGCTGCAGTCCTCAGATCTTCAAGATGCTAAAGGAAGGCAATCTTGAGCCCTACAGGTTCATGATGAGCGTTCTTAAGTCTGAAAGATATGAGAATATCGCTGCTTAAGAAATCCAGGTCCCCGGTGCAATATAATCAAAGCCGGGGACTTTTTTAAGAAAGGAAAAGACTATGGAATATATAGAAATACAGGGAAAGGTCAACACTGCCATCTGCTATGCGAAGGTGGTTGAAGAAGAGGCCATAGAACAGATCAGACGTATGTGTGACTATCCTATGACTGAGGGCTCGAAAATACGTATCATGCCTGACGTTCACTCCGGTAAGGGCTGCACGATAGGAACAACAATGACCATCACTGACAAGGCTGTTCCCAACGTCGTAGGTGTCGATATCGGCTGCGGTATGTACACGGTTGATCTCGGCAAGGGTGACATCGATCTCATGCTGCTCGATGCAACAGCGCATTTTATTCCTTCCGGCATGAATGTATGGGAAGGAAGACAGGAGAGATTTGACTTGACGGGTCTTAAGTGTTTCAGGGAACTCAAGGATACAAGAAGACTTGAAAGATCCTTAGGTACGTTAGGAGGCGGAAACCACTTCATAGAAGTCGATGTTTCTTCCGACGGAACAAAGTATCTTGTAATTCACTCCGGATCGAGAAACCTCGGAAAGCAGGTTGCCGAATATTACCAGAAGCTCGCAATAAACCTCAACAGAGGTTATGGTGATTATCTTGAGAAAAGAGATGAGATCATAAGAACCTACAAGGAGCAGGGAAGACAGGAAGAGATCCAGGAAGCATTAAAGCAGCTTCACTGGAAGGTTTTCGGAGGCGAGACAAGCATACCCGAAGATCTCTGTTACTTAACAGGTAAGTATCTTGAAGATTATCTCCGCGATGTTGAGATCTGCCAGGCATTCGCTAAGCGCAGCCGTGAGAAGATGGCTGAGATCCTTATTGAAAAGACAGGACTTTCGGCAGGTGATTCCTTCCACACTATCCATAACTACATCGATACTGATGAGATGATCTTAAGAAAGGGTTCGATCGCTGCTCACGAGGGGGAGAAGGTCCTTATCCCGATCAACATGAGAGACGGTTCCGTCCTTGCAATAGGAAAGGGCAACCCTGAATGGAACTATTCCGCGCCTCACGGTGCCGGACGCATCATGTCCAGAACAAAGGCTAAGAACACTCTTTCTATGGACGATTACAGGGAAGCGATGAAGGATGTCTTCACTACATCAGTAAACAGTCAGACATTGGATGAGGCTCCGATGGCTTATAAGTCACTGGACGACATCATCGATGTTATCTCGGAATCCGTTGACGTAATCGAGGTTTTGAAGCCCATATATAACTTCAAGGCTTCAGAGTGATCTTTCTGATTGCGGTCTAGTGTTATACTGGATTCTGATGAATGAAGTTAACAAGACACTTTATATACCTCTTTACGGCAAGTCGTTTGTGAGCCGGCAGGGAATAATACTGCAGGATACAAAGGCCGAAGAGATATGGAATAAGGAAGGCTTTGAGCTTAAGGGTAAGTCGAAGTCCAAGTGGCTTGCCTATAACATGGCAATGCGCGCGAAGGTTTTCGATGACTGGACGGAATCAATGACCGCCCAAAACCCTGAAGCCATAGTCATCCATATCGGCTGCGGACTAGACAGCAGGTGTTTCAGGGTAAAGCGCAACTATAAGCTCTGGCTCGACTGTGATTTACCTGACGTCATTACTGTCCGGAAACAATACTTCAAAGAAACGCCCAATTACCATATGGCAGAACTCGATGCCACGGACACTGATGCGGTAAAGGGTCTCCCTGATGCTGATGCCGCCGTGATCGTTCTTGAAGGCATCTCGATGTATCTTGCCAATGGTGAGTTAAAGGCACTTCTCAGGACTCTGAAGGACAAATACCCGAAGCTCAATGTTCTGATGGATGTCTATACGGAGTTCGGAGCAAAAGCCACCAAATACAAGAATCCCATAAACGACGTCGGTGTCACTGAGGTTCATGGCGTGGATGATATTGGTAAATTGCTTGAAGGCACAGGTGTTAGGGTGGTCAAAGAACACTCTTTTACACCGGATCATCTCGTAAGCCGGTTAAAGAATTCCGAACGCCGTTTCTTCAAGCTGATGTTCAGGGAAAAAACATACAGCAGGATGTACCGGTTATACGAATTGGAAGGTGTGCGGCCTCAGGAGTAAACGGATAAGGGAGACAACGCATGGAATTGTTAAAAGGAAGCATTTGATCAGGCTTTTTCGTGTCCCGGCACTTTTTTAGACAAAATTCTAAAATATGTGAGTAAACCCGGATTTTAGTGCAATAAAATAATGTGCAGAAGGAAGTTGGATAATAATTGCTTTTTCCCGAGGGGCTTATTATGGGGTTTATTGAGAAGATCAGGGGGTTATCCCGTAAGAACAGGATTATCATAATCTCGGCGCTGGCAGCTGTTGTCGTGGCAGCTGTGGTAATTATTCTTCTTTCAAGAAATAATTATCTTGCTAAGACAATGAGGCTTTTGCGTGTCGAAGGCACGGTAAATATCGAGTCTTCCACAGGCGGAACAAAGCCCGCTGCCGACAATATCAGATTCCAGTCAGGCGACGCCCTCAATACCGGTTCTGACGGTCTTGCTTCAGTAGGCCTTGATGACACGAAAATTATCACTCTGCAAAATGACAGCCGTGCCGAATTCAAGAAGAACGGCAAACAGCTTGAATTAAACCTCACCAAGGGTGCGGTCTTCTTTAACGTAACCGAGAAGCTCAAGCCTGAAGAGACATTTGAGATAAAGACATCCACGATGACAGCCGGTATCAGAGGAACATCCGGCATGATCTACTATGATGAGGCCGAGGGAAGGGATTCCATTATCGTTACTGACGGTTCCGTTGAAGTAACGGCAGTAAACCCGACTACAGGTGAAGTAAAGACTGCAAAGGTTGAAGGTGGTCAGAGGATAAAGGTCTATCTTTATACAGAAACGACAGAGAGCCACGACACAGTCGAATTCTTCCTTGATGAGATAACAGAAGAAGAGCTTCCTGATTTCTCCGTACAGATGATCGCTGAGAATGAAGAACTCTTGAACAGGGTCTGTGAATACACAGGCTGGGACAAAGAGACATTAAAGGAACTGGTACAGGATATAGAAAGCGGGGAAGCGGAAGGTGAGGAGATCGAACTGACGCCTACTCCTGAACTGACGGAAGTGCCGGAAGAAACGCCTGCGCCTGACAATATAGCGGATATTACACCGTCTCCGACACCGACAGGCACGCCGTCACCGACGCCTGAACCGACAGCAACTACAAAGCCGGGAGCTACGGTAACACCAAGCCCTGCAGCAACGGCAACACCCAAATTGACAAATACTCCTACTTTGACGCCGGTTCCTACGGCTACATCGACATCCACATTGACGCCGACACCTTCAAACACATCCACGCCGACAAACACGCCGACAAATACTTCGACGCCGACAAATACGCCTACACTGATCCCGGGTGGTCCGGCTCTCCCTGCGGGTTATTATCAAACTTCGTTATGGGGAGTTACATACGGCGGTTCTACCGTTTATATAGCCAAACTTAATGATTCAGGCAAAGCAAAGAGTTTCGGGCAGTCTCCTCGTCAATACAGAGGTTACGAGAATGGTCACTGGTATGACCTCATCCTTCATGATCTTGGAGATTCGAGCTATTACGAACTTGAAACTTTCAATGGAGTTTATTATTCAGATCAGTATTTGTCAGGTCCGGGCTATCCGTCTTACAGCATGGAACTTCCTTCCGGCTATGAAGAATATATTTGGGACCAAAGATACAACGGCAAGGATATATATATATGCCGTACTCCCATGAATTCTTCGTACGATTATCTTGGCTATGATGACATATGGTTTGATATTTATAATGAACAAAATGGTAATAACGAGTACTTCTATTACACAGGCTCAGACCAGATATATTATTATGGTCCTATCCCTGTGGTGACAAATTAGCGGTATCAGGAGAATAACAGACACTGATTTATTGATATAATTGACAAATTCAGAAATCCTTGAAGACGTGCTAAAATATTAAGTTGCAAAAACACGATTGAGGAAGGCTGAAGTTATGGGATTCTTAGATGGACTCACCTATTTGCCGCGCAAAAATAAGATAATCATTCTTGCTGCCATTGCTGTAGTTGTAGTAGCAACGGTTGTGGGATGTGTTATTTTCGCGAACACAAGATACACGGCAACATCAATGAGACTCCTTCGAGTAGAAGGTTCAGTCAAGGTTATCGATTCCAACGGAAAGAATAAATTCGTCAAAAAGAATGCAAGATTCCAGTCGGGCGAGTCGATCACCACGCTTTCGAATGGTTTGGCTACCGTAGGACTTGATGAGGGCAAGTCAGTTACACTGCAGCCCAGGACCACGGCTTGCTTCACGAAGTTTAACAAGCATATCGAACTCAAGCTGACCGAGGGTGCCATTTTCTTTGAAGTAACCGACAAGCTTAATGATGATGAGAACTTCTTCATTAAGACTGCAACCATGACTGCCGATATCAAAACAGCATCAGGTTATATCTATGTCGATGAGGAGGGTCATGATTCGATCATCGTTACGGATGGAGAAGTTATCGTTACTTCCATAAATGCTGATTCCGGTGAGACCAAATATACCAAGGTTCAGGGCGGACAGAGGATGACGGTCATCCTTTATTCCGACAGAGCTGAGGATTCGATCGTGTTTGATTCCCAAGATATCGGAGCTGAAGAGCTTCCCGCACTGCCCCTTAAGATGATCACAGAGAATGAGGAGCTTTTAAATAAGGTTTGCGGATCTACAGGCTGGGACAAGCAAGTGCTTTTGGATATCGTAGCCGATAAACCGGTTGAGACAGAACCTGTATCGATAGAAGAACTCACACCTGTTCCCACACCGGAAGCAACGTCTGATGTATCTTCGGAGACGACTTCTGAGGAAGTGACAGAGGAGGCTACACCTACTCCGGAACCTGAATCCACTACTGAGGCCACATCCAAGCCGGCGGATAACAAAAAGCCGACTCCGAAGCCGACATCGAAGCCTAAGGCGACGACTGCGCCTACTAAGAAGGCGACTAATACACCGACATTAACACCGACGACCACGCCTTCGAATTCGCCGACAAACACACCTACGAATACACCTACCAGCACTCCGACGAATACACCGTCAAATACACCTTCGAATACGCCTTCGAATACACCTTCGAATACACCTTCGAATACACCGAGCACGGCGCCTTCTGAGGATGATCCCAACAATACGTCCGGAGGCTCCGGAGATGAAGGAAACGGTTGATGCCTTGATCGCAAGGCTTAAAAACGGCTGCCTGATTTGATATAATAAAATAGTTGATTCAGAAGTTATAAGGCAGAAGTTATGAGTTTATTCGACAAGATCAAGAATTTAACCCGAAGAAATAAGATAATCGTAACTGTTATAGCGGCGGCTGTTGTTACAGCCGTCGTTATTTGTATATTGCTGGCACGGAAAGGGTATCTGGCAACGACCATGAGACTCCTCCACGTAGAGGGAACGGTTAACATCGAAGACGCCGGTGGCGGCAGCAAGCCTGCTTCCGGAAACATCAGATTCCAGTCAGGAGATGCCCTCAATACAGGTGCTGACGGTCTGGCATCCGTAGGTCTTGATGATTCCAAGATAGTTACGCTCCAGAACAACAGCAGGGCCGAATTCACAAAGAACGGAAAGAAACTCGAACTTAAGCTCACAAAGGGTGCGGTCTTCTTCAACGTAACGGAAAAACTCAAGCCCGATGAGACCTTTGAGATAAAGACATCCACAATGACTGCCGGTATCAGAGGCACATCAGGCATGATCTATTACGATGAGACTGAGGGAAGGGATTCCATTATCGTTACTGACGGTACCGTTGAGGTAACCGCGGTCAACCCGACTACCGGTGAAGTTAAGCATGCCAAGGTGGAAGGCGGACAGAGGATCAAGGTCTATCTTTATAATGAGAATACCGAGAATCACGATTCCGTAGAATTCTATCTTGATGAGATAACAGAAAAAGAACTTCCTGATTTCTCCGTTCAGATGATCGCAGAGAATGAGGATCTCTTAAACAGGGTCTGTGAATACACCGGTTGGGATAAAGAGACATTGAAAGAACTTGTTAAAGATATTGTCAGCGGAGAGGCTGAGGGTGAAGAGATCGAACTGACTCCGACTCCGGAACCTCTTGATACACCGACACCTTCACCGGCACCGTCTGTGACACCGGCACCGCCGTCGATTTCACCGACACCGTTTGTGACGCCGGCACCGCCTGCTGACCCGCCGCTTGATGTGCCTGAGGCACCGGCCAATCCGACGAATACGCCTACTAACACGCCGACGAATACGCCGACTGTGACGTCATCGCCGACATCCACAATTACGAATACGCCTACTAACACGCCGACCATTACGCCTACTAACACATCGACGAACACACCGACCACTACGCCGTCGGACATGCTGACCATTACGCCGACGAATACATCTACTAACACGCCGACTAATACGCCGACAGAAGTCCCGTCGACCACACCGGGTCCTGAGATCCCGTCCGGAGCCTGGGAATATGTATCTGTTCCTGAGAAGGGAATCTACATTTGCATGAGTCAGTCAAGCGGCGGTTCAGACCGTTATTACGGATATATCGGCGATACATGGGAGTATCTGCGCACTGAGAACGATACCGGTGCCGGAGTCAGGAAGTTCTATTATACTGATGACGGCGGAAATGTTATCGTGTACTATACGGAACCGCTGAATTAAACTGCGGATGAGAGGAACTGACAGCAGAAGAAATCAACAGCTGATATTATGGGGAGCTTTGCATTTCAGGTGAGCAAAAAACGGCTGTAATGCAATTAAATTTAGGATAGTCAATATTTTTGGGTTATACATCAAGGGAGGGTGTTGTATGAGCTTTATTGACAAACTAAAGAAGATGTCCTTAAAGAGCAAGATTATCTGCGGAGCGGCCGCTGTGGCTGTTATTGCAATTGCAGTTGTCTGCATCGTTCTCGGCAGAAACGGTTATCTGGCTTCTACAATGAGGCTGCTCCGCGTTGAAGGAACAGTCAGTATTGAGGATTCTTCCGGCGGTACCAAACCTGTTACCAATAACATCAGGTTCCAGTCAGGTGATGCTTTGAATACCGGTGAGGACGGCCTTGCTTCAGTAGGACTTGATGATACAAAGATCGTCACCCTTCAGAACAGCAGCCGTGCTGAATTCAAGAAGAACGGCAAACAGCTTGAGCTTAAGCTCACAAAGGGCGCCGTATTCTTCAACGTAACTGAGAAGCTCAAGCCTGATGAGACATTCGAGATAAAGACATCTACAATGACTGCCGGCATCAGAGGCACATCAGGCATCATCTATTACGATGAGGAAGCACAGAGGGATTCACTTATCGTAACTGACGGTATGGTTGAAGTCACGGCTGTTAATCCGGAGACGGGCGAAGTTAAGCATGCAAAGGTTGAAGGCGGTCAGAGGATCAAGGTCTACCTGTATTCTGACAGTGACGATTCCCATGACAGCGTCGAGTTCTATCTTGATGAAGTAACTGAAGAAGAACTCACTGATTTTACACTTCAGAATATCGTTGAGAACAAGGAGCTCATGAACAGGGTCTGTGAATACACGGGCTGGGATGAAGAGAAGCTCAAAGAACTCGTCAGCAGTATTACGAGCGGCGAGGTGGAAGGACAGGAGATCGAACTGACACCTACTCCCGAACCGACAGAAGAAGGTGAAGATACACCGACGCCTCCGCCTGCCAACATAGCGGACGAGACGCCGACACCGCCTGCGACACCTCCTGCAACGGGAACTCCGGTTGCCACACCGAAGCCGACTGTTTCCGCAACACCTACAACTAAGCCGACATCAACTCCGGCAGGAACGGCTACGCCGTCACCTCTGCCTACAGCACCTCTGACGTTGACTTCATCACCGTCGCCGACAGATGCTGTTGAATACGAATATGAGTACATCGTTAGGAATAAGACTTTCAATGGCGGCACTGTTACCATACGTGCACACATCGAAAATGAAAAGCCGGTATATGAAGGCCTGCTTTCGAACGGTAATTGGGATAAACTCACTTATGAAGAATCCGAAGAAGGAAACTTTACGATCTACAGATACTATTCTACAACCGGTTCTGTATATTACGAGTACAGTGTTGAGAAGGAACAGCCGATTATTACTACCCATCAATCCGATATGACCGTAGGAACTGAGCCTGAACCCCCGTCAGGGTATTCGAAGACCTCCTGGTGCTGGGATAAGCGCAATGATTACTTTGACCATATCTTTATTTGTCAGAGTAATTCGGCAGACGGCGGCCTTAAAGGATATATAGACGGAAGAGGATGGGTCGATCTTACCGGAAAGAGAGTTGAAAACATAAACTATGCCGGATTAATGATCAATTACTATTATGATGGGGACAAATTCTATTACCATCGAGAGACTCCGTCTACTGAATTGTATGATTACGAATGGACACAAACATGAAAAAACGGACGAGAGAAATATTAATCGCATTATCCTGGGCACTTGTTATCACGGTGCTCTGCGGTCTGGGTGTTTTCAGAAGTCCTGAATTATGGCTTGAAGACACTTTATACCAGCAGCCTGTATATGTGCCCGGCGACATTATCGTAATCGGTATCACCGATGAGGATTTTGATGAGTTCGGTCCTTATTATTCCTGGGACAGAACTGTTTATGCCAGGGTTCTTGAAGCGCTTGCATCTGACCCTGATAATAAGCCGGCAGTAGTCGTAATGGACGTTCTTTTCGATGGCGAGACAGATAAAGAAAAAGATTCCAGACTCGCATCTGCGGCGGGGGAACTCAATGTAGTTGTCGCTACCGAGGCAAAGATCGGCACCGAGAGGATTTTCGGAACCGCATCAACGATATATGAAGATGACTATGCGGTACTGGATTACATAGAGCCGTTTGATGAACTGAAGAATGCTACAACACAGGGCTTCATGAACACGATGTATGACGAGGACGGAGTTATCCGCCATTCGGCTCTGTATCTCGAACCCGGCGGCAATCGCGTTTACTCGATGCCTTATGTGGGGGCAAAGCTTTATGCTCAGCAGCAGGGCTTTGATATTGAGATGCCTCCGACGGACGCAAGAGGCTGGTTCTATGTGCCTTTCTCTGCCCAGCCCGGTGATTTCTATGATGATATTTCCTTAAGTGATGTTATCAACGGTGAATTCAAACCGGAGTTTTTTGCAGACAAACTCGTCGTTATCGGACCTTATGCTTCCGGTCTACAGGACGCTTTCATCACTGCGATCGACAGAGGACGCATGATGTATGGTGTTGAATATCATGCAAATGTCATGCAGTGCCTTTTGGACGGCAGATATAAGAGGGAAGCTTCAGACTTTCTTCAGCTGGCGATACTCTTCGTTATCTGCTTTGCTTTCTTCTATTTCTGCAGCAATAGAAAACTCCGCGTTGTCGTACCTGCATTTGCAGTATTGGCAGGTCTTGCAATAGGTGCAGCCATGCTGATCTACGAGGCCGGATACATCATTCATGCACTGTGGATACCTGTAGGTCTCCTAATCCTGTTTGTCGTATGTGTGGCAAGAAATTACATCAACGCTGCCATCGCAAAGCAGAACGTCACAAGGACATTCGAGAGATATGTTGCGCCGAATATCGTCGGCGAGATATTGAAGGAAGGTACGGATGCGCTGAAGCTTGGCGGCAAGACTGTCGATATCGCAGTTCTTTTCGTTGATGTCAGAGGCTTCACTACGATGTCGGAGAGACTGTCTCCTGAGGTTGTCGTCAAGATCCTCAACAGATATCTTACGATGGCAAGCGCATGCGTTGATGACACCAAGGGTACTGTCGACAAGTTCGTCGGCGACGCCATGATGGCCTTCTGGGGTGCACCCATCGATGACGATGATCCGGTTTACCATGCAGCAGTCACGGCTCTCGGTATTGTCGAGGGCGCGAAAAAGATTTCTGCCGAGTTAAAGGAAGAGATCGGCGAAGAGCTCAACGTCGGTGTCGGTATCAACTACGGACCGGCTGTCGTCGGCAATATGGGCTCTGAAAAAAGAATGGACTACACTGCCATCGGCGATACGGTCAACACGTCGGCAAGACTTGAGGCCAATGCGCCCGGCGGCACTGTATATATCAGCCGTTCCTGCGCTGACAGACTTGAGGGAAGAATGAAGTTCGAACCTCTGGATCACCCGATCAAGCTCAAGGGTAAGGCTGACGGATTTGAAATATTGAAACTGATCGGACCAGTATAATAATATATTGATGGGGTCAGACCCCATCAGGCATTTTTGACGGGGTCAACCCCCTCAAAAAAGGAGGAATAAATGATGCTGAAATTTCTCGGCAGAGGTTCTGCGTTTACGGACGAGCATAACAGCGCATATTTCATAAGAAATGATGAGCTGGTCCTGATCGACTGTCCGATGAGTGCCTTCATGAGACTCAACGACAGGAATATGGCCTTGTTCGATCATGTATATGTGCTTGTAACTCATACCCACGGAGACCATGTCGGCGGAATCGGAATGCTCATTGACCTTTTAGAGTTTACCGTTAAGACTCCGATTACGATCGTTGCACCTTCCAAAGATGTTGAAGCAGATCTTTTCTACCTGATATCAAGGATCGAAGGATGCAGTTCATCCTGGTATGAACTGATCTCGGTCGAAGACCTTGAGAAAGACTGGTTCGTCTGTTCGATACCGACTTCCCACACTGAAGAACTTGCAGGCAAATGCTTCGGCTATTGTCTTAACATAGACGGCAAAAATGTTGTTTACACGGGTGATACGAATACCCTGATACCTTATGAAAAGTATCTCAAAAAAGACACCTTTTTCTATTGCGAGATGTCTGCTTACAAATCACCCGTACACCTTTACTGCACCGATATGGTGGATAAGATCAAGGAACTTGTTGATTCCGGTATTCATGTTTACCTCATGCATATGGATGATGAGAAGAGGATACTTCAGGTCATGGAGAATACCGGCGCGGAGTTTGCACCGCTTGAACTTGAAGGAGCTACTATGGAAGATAACGGAAGAATGCTGAGCGGTATTTTCGATATCACGAACAGCCTTTACAGAGACATGTGCATGAACGACAGCAAGGACCATAATCTTCTGTTCTCGTATCTTACCGGTCTTTCCAAGACTATCGTCGATGCCGACAGGGCAAGCTTCTGGAAGTGGGACAAGAGAAAGGGCGAGATCTGGACAATGTCTGCCACGGGCGTTGACAAGATCGTCATTCCCGATGACACGGGGCTTGTAGGAAAAGCATTAAGGCTTAAGAAGACCATCATTACCAACGATCCTTATAACGATCCTGACTTCAACCACGAGATCGACATTCAGACAGGATATAAGACAAAGTCCATCCTGGTCCTTCCCGTTGCGGATGTGAACGGAAACTTCATCGGTGCTCTGCAGCTTATCAACAAGAATGATGAGCACGGATTTGATGATGAGACTGATCCCAAGAAACTCTCTCTTGCAGCTCTCGTCTGCGGCATCGCACTGGAGTCCGAGACATTCCTTGAGGACTCGCACCATGACAAGCTCACGGGCCTTAAGAACAGAATGGGTTTCTACTATGATTTCAACAACAGATACAAGGATTACATGATCCCGGCATCCGGCAAGACGCTGTCATTATTCATCTGCGATATCGATAAGTTTAAAAATGTCAACGATACCTACGGCCACAATGCCGGTGATGATGTCCTTAAGTTTACTGCAGGCCTTCTCGAATCTTTCTGCGATGAGAAGGGCGGTGTCTACAGATGGGGTGGTGAGGAGTTCGTCATGGTAATGCGTGACACTGATCTTGATGGCGCCGTTAAGAAGGCTGAAGAGATCAGGTTAAAGCTCATGGATTCCGACATCGAAGCTGACGGAAATACTATAAGATGCACGATGAGTTTCGGATGTGCTCTTTTCGATCCCGCCAAAGCGATCGAGGAAAATGTGAGCGTTGCTGATGAGAAGCTCTATAATGCAAAAGAGACCGGAAGAAATAGAGTCTGCCGGTAACAGGCAATAGTTGTTGTAAAACATATTTTATTACTGTATTATTGTATTTATCGGGAACCTGTGCGCGGTAGCACAGGTTTTTTCGAAGAAATAAGGGTAGAGATATATAAGGAGGTTACTATGGATACTTGTAAGGCATGTGGAACTATTCTTCCCTTCAGTGGAATGAAATGCCCCAGGTGTGGTTATTCAAAAGATGAAGCCGGCGCTGCCGGCGGAGATGCATCTGCCACAATCAAACCGTTCAATACGGAAAAGCACGTATTGATCATGAACCTTACTAAGCTCAGAGATCTTCTGGGCGAGAATGAAGAGCTTGAGACTATGATCAAGCCGCAGAGCGAATTCCCGTCATCGGATGAAAAGATCTATAAGAAGAGATCGCTCATGAGATTCTTCTGGCCGTTTTTGGTCGGCGGAATCGGCGCAGGTTTTCTCATTTATTGCATCTCGCTGTTTATCATGTTCTCATCAATGGTAGATGCAAGCTCGAGGGACCACATTTCTTCACAGGAAGCTCAGACACTTGTGAACAATGCTATGGGTGACATTTACGGCGGCTTTATTGTTGCCGTAATCGTAGCTGTTGCAATCATCATAATCGGTGTGAAGATCTCCAGAAGAAAAAGAGATGACATTAACAGCAATGCAGACATGATGAACCGCATTGCTGCCGAGAGATACCAGATGGGCCTTAAGAACGAGAAGCTGATAGATCTCTATCAGAGCAATCTCGGCAACATCAAGAGATATGAAAACCTCGTTCCTCCGGAATACCGCACGAGCCGCAAGGTTAACCTAATCATTGAATGCCTTAAAGAAGACAAGGCAACTACTGTTGAAGAAGCTATAGCTCAGATCGGCGCGGTAGAGTAAAAGATCAGACTTTTAAGAAGGGGCTGTGAAAAAACTTCGGTTCAAAAATCGGGAGTTCACGGCCCCTTTTTTATGAAATTAAAGGCTCGGGGAATCGAACCCGGAGCCTTTAATAATGGTAGTATATCTTTGTTCAGGAGATATATACCATGTGTGATTATTTTACCATACGCCAACAGCGCATGTTCCCTTCTTACACTATAGATGTGAAGGAGCAGGCGAAAATTGATCGTTTTTTGCAGCTGCTCAACATAAGCGGTGTCGCCCATATCTTAGATTTAGTTAAGGATAAAGACGTTAGTTCTGGCGGCCGACCATCCTATGACATATACAATCTATTCTCAACCATCCTCTACGGATTTGCGTTTGGAACTGGAACATTAAGGGATTTGGAATCGTCTTGCAAAAACGATTTGCGATACCTGTATCTTATGCAAGAAGAAATTCCAACTTATAGGACGATCTGTAACTATATCAACGAATACATAGTGCCTAATACAGATGCAATATTCCAAGCAATAAACAACGCAATACTTAATGAATGCGGCATAAATCTTGACGATGCGTATATTGACGGGACAAAGATAGAAGCCAACGCGAACAAATATAAATTTGTCTGGAAACCAACAACATTACATATTCGCCTATCGGATAAGATAAGAACATTGCTTTCAATTAACAACCTCGACAGAGGCATTCCAAATAAGGGAATTATACATTCATCCAAAATAGCAGAGAAACTGGCTGAACACTATAAACTTATAGATCAAGCTGAAGATGAAAGGCAGAAAGAAATACTTCTCAAACAATACGATCAATCGAGTATTTATCTAGAAAAGTCGTTGGAATATGAGGAGAAAGAACGGATATGTGGGCCGGATCGAAATTCGTATTATAAGACCGATCACGATGCAACAGCGATGACTTTAAAGACAGATTACTATGCAGGTCTTGGAAGTAATATGCATGCAGCATATAATGTTCAGGCAATTGTATCTCAAGGGTTTGTCAGCGCCTTTTATTTATCTCAATCCCGAAATGACATTAAAGATCTTATTCCCACGCTTGAAAAGTTTTATGAGTTTCACGGATGTTATCCGAAGCGTTTGTGTGCTGATTCTGGGTATGGATCTTTGGAAAACTATGAATTCCTTGAAACAAACGGAATTGATAACTATGTAAAGCATATGTCGTGGCAAGGCAATGTATCTGGAAAGAATCCTGCTCAATATCGTCTAAATCCAGATAAAACAATTACTTGTCTTAACGGAAACACGGGACATGTAATCACCTTAAATGACAGGCATCCCAAGTATGCCAATTCTTTATTTTATAAGATTGTTGGTTGCAAACACTGTGAGTTCAGCACCTACTGCAAAAGATGGCAGAAAAAGAAGAATGAGAATTTCAAGATATTCGAAGTGGTTGTACCATTAAGCAGATATATACAACAGGCAGAAGATAATCTTCTCTCCGTGCAAGGCATCTGTATGCGAGTTAATCGAAGCGTTCAAAGTGAAGGTGCATTTGGTGCTTTGAAGCAAGATATGCGTTATGTTAGATTTCGCAGAATCACAAAAGCAAAAGCAACAACTGAATATATGCTCACGTTCCTTGGCTTTAACATAAGGAAGCTTTTTAAGTTCTATTCTGGAAATCTCAAAACTTCTTACTGGAAAGCCCCTCCAGAAATGCAGCCGGAGACATTCAAGAAACCTTCGGCTAAGCGCCTGGCAAACTCAGTAAATAGACGCACACTAAAAAGTAAAAATGCTGTCGCTAAGGACAGCTACAAGTATAAAAAGGGGGCTGTGTAACCTCGATTTTTAGGTCGAGGTTTTTTCACAGCCCCTTTTATTATGCACAGAAAAAGCAGAGGAGATGTTACATTATTCCCGATATGGTGTAAAATCTACCATTGGTCAGAGGAGTGTATAAATGCAGAAACTTATCAACAGCATTAAGAACAACGCGATCCTTTACATATCGGGACTGCTTGCTTTCATATCGTGCTTTTTCGTAAAGCCCGATAAGCAGTATCTTGATTACATAAACGTCAGGGTCCTCGCGATCCTCTTTGGCCTGATGCTCATCGTCGGCGCTATGGGTCACATCGGAACCTTCGATGCGCTGACCAACAAACTCCTCACCAGGGTCAAGTCATACAGGGGCATAAGCCTGCTCATGTCACTGCTCGCATTCTTCTTAAGCATGTTCCTTACAAACGACGTATCGCTCGTAACGCTGGTTCCCTTTGCGATAATGGTCCTCGCCCCCTTCTGCGAAAACAGAAAACTCATGCACACGCTGATAATAATGACCGTCGCAGCAAACCTCGGAAGCATGCTTACACCGATCGGCAATCCGCAGAATCTTTATCTTTACGATACCTACAAGGTGCCTGTTAAAGATTTTATTCTCCTGATGCTGCCGTATTCGGCACTGTCCCTGGCACTGATCGTTGTGCTTACGTTCACCCTCATAAAGGGGTCAACGGAACTGCCCGTCAACGGCAGGCGTGAAGTCAAGGGCCTTTCCGCCGTTAAAGTCATCATATACTTCGCACTTTTTATCCTGAATATCCTCACGGTCATCGGTGTCGTTCATTTCCTGATCCCTCTGATCGTAACAGTAACAGCGATGTTCATCATGGACCGCAAAGCCTTCCTCAAAGCAGATTACAATCTCCTTCTGACATTTGTATTCTTCTTTATCCTGATAGGTAATATCGGCCGCATTGACGCTATAACAAATTCGCTGTCAGGCCTCGTTTCCGGTTACCCCGTGCCTGCGGCGATCCTCTCATCGCAGATCATCAGCAACGTTCCCGCAGCCATGCTCCTTTCCGCATTTACGCAAGACGGCAAGTCGCTCATCATCGGTACCAACCTTGGCGGTCTCGGCACGCTCATCGCAAGCATGGCAAGCCTCATCACATACAGATTCCACTCTGCACTCACGAAGACTCAGAAAGACGGCGGCAAGCAGGGAAACTATCTCCTTCACTTTACCGTGATCAATGTGATAATGCTCGCGGTCCTTTTCGCGCTGTATCTGATATTGAATCACTGAGCGGGTAATTAGCGCGTGCCGTATCGGTGCCCGAAAATCGTTCTTGATACGGATCAGCCGCCAAGCTTTGATTTTCGCGCACACAGCATCAAAAAAGGCTGCCCGCACAAAGGACAGCCCCTGAATCAGATCCGTGCAATGAATTATTCTGCGATGTACTCGCTGTATGCTTTCTTAATGATGTCCCAGTCGAGTTCGAATCTTGACATGTGCTTTGCGAAAGCGGCTTCGGCAGCATCCTTGTCGTGAGCTGCGATAGCATCCGCGATGGCCTTATGGTCAGATACGAGCTTGGTGTCCTTTATGGTCTTGAGGGACAGGGATCTTACGCGGTCGAAGTGAAGGCTCATGAGGCCTACCATGTAGAAGCACTGCATCTTGTTGCATGCGACGTAGATGCTCTTGTGGAAATCGTTGTCGAGATCCAAGAACTTCGGCGGGTCGTTCTCGATGTAGAACTGCTGAAGCTTGATGTTTGCGTATAGCTTCTGGATATCTTCTTCGGTTGCGACGTCGCAGGCTTCTCTTAAGAGCGCAGTCTCAACTGCGATACGGAGGAACCTGGATTCCTTGATGAGCTCATAATCGATCAGGGATACATTGCAGCCCTTCTGGGGAAGGATATTAACGATCTTGGACTTTGATAATTCGAGGAATGCTTCGTGAACCGGGGTTCTGGAGATACCGAGCTGGGTTGCGATCTCCTGCTCGCCGATCAATGATCCGGGCTTGATCTCCATGTTGATGATGTTGTCTTTTACGATCCGGAAAGCATACTCGCGGTTGGGTTCAAAAGTCTTCTTGGGCGTGATGATCATTTATAGAATTCCCCTTTAAAATACGAAATCTATAAAGAAACTAACATAAAAAAATATTTATGTCTAGCGCTTACATACTAATTAGCAACCACGTTGTGAAGTGTGTTTCGAACAGCACCTTTTCCTTTGTTCAAATCGTCAAAATATTGCTCAATTAAAGGCGTTAAGCCGGTCTTGTTTATGTCGGTTCCGAAAACCGTTTCGTTAGACAGAATGCCTGAGAGTTTGCCGGATACGCTTCCGTTCATCCCGTAGGTGATTCCCAGTTTTTTGAGTTCATCCTGGAAGAAGCCTGCCATCGGGTCGGAGCTGATCTCAAAAGGATTTCCTTCGTCGTCTACGGCAAGAAGATATCTGAGCCATGCGGCGAGGACCAGCGGGATGTACTTTAATCCTACAAGTCTGTCGGGTTTCTCTGAAAGATAAGAATTAAGGGTTATGCCGTATCTGATGGGAAGCTTCTGGCTTGTGTCAGTTGCGATCCTCTGAGGGGTGTCAGGGAGGAAGGGATTGGGGAATCTCTCCTCAAGAACTTCCTTGAGGAACTTTCCGGGATTGAGTATCACGGGGTCGCAAACGACGGGAAGGCATTCGTTATAACCCATTTCCGTGACCAGTGTTCTTAAGTCGTCATCGTTCATCTCGTCAGAGATCTTCGTAAAGCCAAGAAGGCATCCGAAGATTGCAAGTGCCGTGTGGAGCGGGTTAAGACATGCGGTGACCTTCATTCTCTCTGCCTTATCGACAGTATCTCTGTCAGTCAGGATGACTCCGCCTTTCTCAAGAGGAGGTCTGCCGTTGGGGAAGAGGTCTTCGATGACGAGATATTCCGGAACTTCGGCGTTGACGAACGGAGCGGCAAAGATGCCGGTCGTTGTTTTCACGCTCTTAAGATTATCGATGCCCAGGTTCGTGAGCTTGTCCAGAATTATTTCGGAAGGTCTGGGAGTAATCTTATCGATCATGCTCCAGGGGCATGCTATTCTGGTTGGATCGTTAACGTAAGATCGAAAAGAATTACCAACGTAGCCCAGTTCCACCCAGGCATCGATTATCTCCATCAATGAATTTCTGAGCTTATCGCCGTTATGGCTGCAGTTGTCCATGCTGGCCAGAGCCAGAGGATATGCGCCCGCTTTGAATCTCTCATAGAGGAGCGATGCGATAAAGCCCATGCAGGAAAGCGGATGTGAAGGACCGTTTTCCATATCTTTTTTAGCAAGCTCATAAAGCTTGCCGTCTGCATCTCTGTTTGCATAACCCTTCTCGGTGATCGTGAAGGAGATGATCTGCAGTGAAGGGTTTCTTGCAATCTCATTAAGTCTATTAACGTTTTCTTCTATATCGTAATTGGAAGCGATTGCTTCTGTGATGTTTCCGATGATCTCGTAGCCGGTGTTGCCGTCGGGCCTTAAGTCACAGATTATGGAGAGGTTGTCGAACGGTTTATATACGCGCTCGAAATTCTCGTAGTCCATCGTTCCGCATACGATTATTCCCGTGTCAGTAAGTCCCTGATTAAGGAGCCTCTGGTTGATCCTTGCGATGAAAGCACGGAAGATGTTGCCGCCGCCGACGTGAAGCCAGGCAGGGTTCTTATAAGTTGATTCTTTTACTGCGTCGATATCATATTGAGGAAGGACAACATTAATGCTGTTCCAGAATTCCTTATTTTGCAGATTGGCTTTTGAGAGATCCATAATATCCGTTCCTTTCTGAGGCAACTGACTGTCTTATTGTTCAGACAAAACCGATAACCTTATAAGAGTTTATAAGATCATCGGTTTTGCGGGCAAGAAGGAGGAGTTATTGCCTGTATGAAAACAAAAAAGTTAACAAAGCTTGCTTACGGCTTCCCATAAGCCGTTGATGTATGCTGCGCCCAGCGCGCGGTCGAAAAGTCCGTAGCCGGGTCTTCCGGTCTCGTCCCAGATCATGCGTCCGTGGTCAGGACGGATATAACCGTCAAAGCCGTTCTCGTAAAGAGCCTTTACGATGGCGAACATATCGAGATCGCCGCATGAGGAGAGATGTGCTGATTCATGGAAATCAGTTTCTGATTCGTGCTTTACGTTTCTCAGGTGTACGAAATGGACCTTACCCATAGAGGTGAATGTTTTCGCGATATCCTCGACATCGTTATGAATGCCTGCGCCAAGACTTCCGGTGCAGAGGGTAAGACCGTTTCTCTTGGATTCATTGAGGTTAAGGTATGTGTTGATGGATTCCTTGCTGTTAACGACCTTCGGGAGGTTGAACAAAGGCATCGGCGGATCGTCGGGATGAACTGCGAAATTAATGTCGAGTTCCTCAGCGGCAGGAATGACTGCGTCAAGGAAATACTTGATGTTCTTGAAGTAGTTTTCGGAGGTCATGTTCTGATAGAACTTGATGTCCTCTGCCATCTGGCCGAATCTCTCAGGCTCCCATCCGGGAAGACTGAAATTGTGAGATCCGTCGATCATATCGGACGTGATCTTCTCCAAAGTGAGCTTAACGGCTTCGCTGTGGCAATAAGCCATTGCGGTGCTTCCGTCGGAAAGCTCCTTTGCGAGGTTGCTCCTGTACCAGTCCATGACAGGCATGAAATTGTAGCAGATGCACTTAACGCCGGCCCTGGAAAGGTTCTTCATTGATTCGATATAGTTATCGATCAGCATATCTCTTGAAGGGAGGCCCTTCTTGATGTCTTCATGGATATTGAGGCTTTCGATGACTTCCATCTCAAGACCGTAGGAATTGATCTCGTCCTTAACGAGATTGATCTCGTCCATCGTCCAGACGTCACCTACAGGGATCTTGGTCAGATGAGTGGCAACGCCGCTGACGCCGGGAATCTGTTTTATATGCTTGAGCGATACGCTGTCATCGCCGTAAGGAAACCACCGCAAAACCAATTTCATAACACTTTATACCCTCAGTTTTATACTGGAATAGAGTCTTGAGACAATACTCAAGCTTTGTTCTGTTAACTAGAATACTAGTATTCGCATACCTTGTCAATAGATTATGACAAATAGATTTGAATTATACTATATATTTGTGTATTGCGCGCTCGAAAACCAATAAATTCAGGTTTCTTCGATATCTTCCGGAATATCTTCGTCCGGCTTCTCCTTACGCGTCTTCGGCTTGAACATCCTGAAAAGTATGGGAATGCACGCAACGAAGCCGTATGACTTAAAGACTTCGCCCAAAGAGATCATGTATAAAGTGCCGAGTTCATAGTGTTCTTCGGTTACAACGGTAAGGTTTGTACATGTCTTGGTAACAGCATATAAGAGAAGTCCCAGGATGATCAACGCTACTGATATGACAGTTGTCTTAGGCGGGATAGTCTCATATTTTTCAGGATTTAACTTCTTGCAGCTTATGAATATGCCTGCAAATACCGCGGCTACCGCGAGAACACCTGATATCAGCTGTATTAGATTGTAATAAGTGCTGTCCATTTATTTTTCCCCGTCAACGTCATCCGTCAAGTTTGCTTCCGCTTCCTTCTCATCTCTTGCCTTTTCAACCCTTACGGCCGCCGAGATTGCTTTCTCGGTGATCATCTGGCAAAGGTATGTTGCCGCGAGAGGAGTTACGAGAGCCGCAGGCGGGAACACGATGCTGACAGCAAGTGCAACTGCAGCGATAAGCCATATGAGAAGGAACTTCGGGAAGTTGATCATGCAGAGAGTGAGGCTGTTGGTTATGGTTCCCTTGATGCCGTTATTGAATCTTGCAAGAAGCGGATAAACGAAAGGAAGTGTAAATATGACCGGCAGGAGCGGAATGAAGGACACGAGCATATACCAGTCAGGGAGCTTCACTCCGTTAAATCCGTTAAAAGCAAAGTAAATGTTGAATCCCACAAGTGCACAGTAGACCGTGTATATCAGATGAATAATGATCCCGTTTTTGAGGTTGGTCTTAAGCGAGTGCATGAAATCCTTGGAAGGGGAGTCGCTCTTCTTTATATATTTACGATATACCGTGTAATAAAGAGCCGACAGGGAGGCGCCGATCGTAACGACCGGGAGGCAGAACACGAGGAAAAGTGCCGATATGATCACGACATTGCCGATGGCATCGCCGATCCTGTAAAGGCGGCTGTTCGTGATGTGATCAAAGGAACTCTTCAAAGTTTTTCTCCTTTCTCTTGCGGTAGTATATGCTATGAATATATCAGAAAAAGACCGACTTGCCAACTAGAATACTAGACAAGATAAACAGGTGTGTATAAAATGTCCTTGAAGGGTGGTGAATAATATGTCTTCGACAAAACTTCTCGGTATATATTCAAACGGAATGGTCCTCCAGAGAAATAAGGAGATCATAATTGAAGGCGAGGAAAGCGCTGCATCTGAAGTCAGAGTGACTCTGGCTGACAGGACCGTTGCGGCTCCTGTGGAAAACGGCAGGTTCAAGGCGGTCTTCGAACCCATGGACGTGGTTTTCGATACCGTGCTAAAAGTCGAAGGCAGTGAAGAGATCACCATCAAAGACGTGTGCATCGGCGATGTGTTCATGCTCTCCGGCCAGTCTAACATGGAGCTCCCCGTCATAAGAACTTATGAATTAAATAAAGACGAGATCGAAGCAGAAGACTATCCTTATGTAAGGCAGTATCTGCTTACGCCGGACCTCGAACTCCCCGAAAAGGGCGGCACATCGATCTGCAAGCTGCCTGAGATTGAATGGACAAAGGCGGTTGGAGCCGGCAAAGACGGATTCAGCGCGGTAGGTTTTTATGCTGCCAAGAGGATCTTCGAAGCGGAAAACATTCCCATAGGCCTGATACTCAACGCTCAGGGCGGGTCGACCATCGAAGCCTGGATGTGCGACGAGGATCTCTATGCATCCGGAATCAGCGAGGATGAGCTGGCACCGTTAAGAGGCAGAGGCGCGCTCAAAGCCTATGTCGATGACTGGCAGCAAAGGTCAGTCGACTGGCGCTCGAAAGCAATAAACAATTCTTTTGACATAGAAGAGGCCATGAAGAACGCTGTAACTGTGACGCTGCCGGGTATCGTCGTCAGAGATTTTTCCGGCGTTGTGTGGCTCGAAAAAGAGCTCTTCATCGACGGCCCCTGCGAAGGCGATTGCCTGCTAAGACTTGGTGACCTGATCGATGCCGACGTCACATACATAAACGGCGTCGAAGTCGGACGGACCGAATACCAGTATCCGCCCAGGATCTATCATTTCGACGGCTCGGTATTAAAGCAGGGAAAGAATGTCATCAGAACAAGACTTATCGTGGAGCAGGAATACGGCGGATTTGTTGAAGGACACCCTTACTATCTGAAGACCGCTTCGCAGAAGATAGAACTTTCGGGTGAGTGGAAGATGGTCGAAGAGATAAAGCTTTCCAAGTTCGAAGCAATCCCGATGGCGCAGATGCTTCCGGCAACGCTCTACTACGCAAGTGTCCTGACAATAAAGAATATAGCCATATCACAGATCTGGTGGTACCAGGGTGAATCCAACGCGGGTGACCCTGACGGTCTGACGGCGAAGAATGCGACTTTGTCAGAGCAACTGTGGGATCAGGACGGATCCGGCAAGATCAATCCCAGAGGTTACGATCAGAAGATGATCAGGACCTTCAAAAAGATGAGAGAGCTGTTCGGCGAGGTACCCATTATCCTCGTAAAGATGGCTGACTATATCAATCCGCTGACTTTCGAGACGGAGGTTCCGGAGGGCTGGAGAAAGATCCAGACACTTCAGGAAACCGCGCCTGAATACATCAGCAACGTTAAGGTGGTCAACGCGCCTGCCCCGTCTCCGGTCTATGAGCTGCACCCGCAGAACAAGAGCGCTCTGGGTGCTGACTTCGCGAAAGCATCAATGGAGTTCTGAGAAGGGACTTTGAGTGCCTGTTTGGACACGTTTTGTAACAGTAGCGTATCCTTTTTTGCACCCGGCTTCGGCCGGGTGCTTTTCGAGAGCGGGAAAAGAATCTTTTTAACCTACACTCCCCCAAAAAGGCCGTATGGGATAAAAAAACGGGCTTTTATTATCCTACACCCCCAAAAAACGGCCGTATGGGTTAACAAACAGGGAAGAAGAGTCAACCTGCCACCCCATAAGAACGCGCGGCTACGCAAAAAAGCACCTTGGGTATCACTGCACCCCTCCTATATAAGAAATAAGTTTCCTAATTTAAGTTCTCCCGTCCCTTTCTGTTCGAATTACACAAATTCGGCACCCCGAAAGGAAGAAATGTATTGACATATCACAAACGTGGTGATAATCTCATACCAAGTTAACTAACATACAAGTATACAAGACAGCAAAGATACAAGACGTACAAGTATTCAAGTGTTCTTGAATTGAACAGTATCTTATTGAATCAATAGTCTGAGAGGATTATCTGGAGATGAGTAATAATACAAAGTTCCGTTCCAAAGAGAATATGGCAACCGAGTCCCGCGATGAGTGGATTCCTGAGACACCTTCTCTTGCGAAGAGGTTTTATAAGGATATAAAGATCAATGGTCTGCTTTATGTAATGGTCATTATTCCTGTTGCATATTTCATTTTGTTCAGATATGTTCCGATGTTCGGTAACATCCTTGCTTTCCGTAAGTATTCGGCAGGAAGGAGCATCTTCGGTGAAGGTCCTCTGACGCTTAAGTACTTCAAGCAGTTCATGTCAGCAAAACCTTTCTGGCAGGCATTCTCAAATACGCTTATCCTTAACGGACTCTATCTCTTATTCAGATTCCCGTTAACACTTATTTTCGCCCTCCTCATCAACGAGATCAGGAACCTTCATTGGAAGAAATTCGTTCAGACCGTTTCTTATCTCCCGCACTTTATCTCAATGGTTATCGTCTGCGGCATGATCAAGGAACTCCTTTCAACACAGGGTCCTATCAATGATCTTATTTTCAAGCTCGGCGGAGAGAAGATCAGCTTCATATCACTGGCCGAATGGTTCAGAGCGATCTTCGTAACGTCCGGTATATGGCAGAGCCTTGGATGGGGCACGATACTTTATCTTGCAGCCATGACAGGCATCAATCCTTCGCTTTATGAAGCTGCAACCGTTGACGGTGCTTCACACTTCCAGCAGGTCATCCACGTAACGATCCCCTGCATCCTTCCTACGATCGCAACGCTCCTTATCCTTGATATCGGCGGACTTGTAGGATCAGGCGGAGCTTTCGAGAAGGTATTCCTTCTTTATAACCCTATGACATATGAGACGAGCGATATCGTTTCGACATACGTATACCGAATGGGTGTTGAATCGGGAAGCATTAACTTCGCAACGGCCGTAGGTCTGTTCGAGGGACTGATAAACCTGGTGCTTCTCACATGTGCAAATCTCGTATCGCGCAAGGTCGCGAAAACAAGTCTGTGGTAAGGGGGTAGTAATATGAGCAGCATTGACAATTCCACTCCCGAGATCCACGTTCACAATCCTAAGAATAAGATCAAGGAATCAACCGGTTATAAGGTTTTTACGGTATTTAATACGATCATCATGATCCTGGTATCGTTTGCAACGCTTTATCCGTTCCTGTATCTCGTATCACAGTCTTTCTCATCAGAGCAGGCTATCATTGCGGGACACACGAGCCTTATACCTGAAGGCTTTAACATCAATACATATATCTACGTCATCACGCGTTATGACTGCGAATTCCTGAAGTATTATCTGAATACGGTAATCTACACGGTCGTAGGTACAGTATTATCACTTCTGTTCTCTTCGGTCCTTGCTTATCCGTTATCGAAAACAAAGCTCAGGATAAATAAGTTCTTATCGCCTTTCATCATCTTCACGATGTATTTCGGCGGCGGACTCATTGCAAACTACGTCCTTATCTTAAAGCTCGGACTCAAGAACTCAATGTGGGGCTTCATTCTTCCGATGCTCATCAGCACATATTATGTAATCCTCATGAGATCGTTCTTCATGAGCATCCCGAAGGATCTTGAGGAAGCAGGAGAGATCGACGGTCTTAACAAGTTCGGCGTTTTCTGGAATATCGCTATTCCGCTCTCCAAGCCCATCATCGCAACAATGACACTCTTCTATGCGGTTATGTATTGGAACAACTGGTTCAATGCAAAACTCTACCTGCAGGATAAGGCTAAGTGGCCTGTTGCGTACTTCCTTCAGACGATCATCAGAGGTGCGGGCGCATCAGATCCTGATGCCACACAGATGTCTGCAAACATTAAATCCTGCGCGATGGTACTAACAGTACTTCCGATCATATGCGTATATCCTGTCATCCAAAAGTATTATGTCCAGGGCATGATGCTTGGCGGTGTCAAGGAGTAATGAATCAGTGCTATAGGGGATGACCCACAGCAATAGAAAAGTAAAAAAGAAAGGAAACAGTTATGAAGACAACAAAACTTGCAAAGGTAACTTGTGTCGGTCTTGCTATCTCAATGCTTTCCACATTAGCAGCTTGTAACGGTGCTGGTGGTCAGTCATCCGAGACAACAACGATCCCTAGTCAGATCGAAACAACTCCTTCACAGACAGAAGAAGATCTTCCTTACGATTACGGATACGGCGTTACATTCCACGCTGACGAGCCCGTAACCTACACCATGTTCTTCAGTGATGCTTCTTGGTATCCGATGATTGACACATGGAAGACGGAGGGCGTCTTCAAGAAGATCGAGGAGCGTACAAACGTTACACTCGATATCAAGTCCTATGATAGCGGCGACTACATGGAGAACATCACTCTCGACATCAATGCCGGAAACGCAGCATACATCATTCCTAAGATCTATGATGATTCCGCATTCGTTGACGGTGGTGCCATCGTACCTATCTCTGACTATGTTCAGTACATGCCTTACTTCACAGAGTTCTACAATACTTATAATCTCTCCGGAGATATCCAGACGATCACAAGATCCAACGGTAAGTATTACAAGCTCCCCGGCATGAAGGAAGCTAATCTCATCAACTATTCTTTCGTTATCAGAAAGGATATCTGGGACGCAGCAGGTGTTGATGTTGTTGAGCTCGAAAAGACATGGAACTGGGCAGACATGCTCGAGGCTTTGAAGAAGGTTAAGTCCTACATGGTAGCACAGGGTATGATCTCCGAGGGCGACTACATCTGGTCTGACCTCTGGTGCGGTAACGAATCCGGCCAGGGCAGCGGCGGAAACCTCCTCGGCATCATCGCAGCTACTTATGACTGCAACGCAGGTTGGAACATGGGCAACGGTATGAGATACAATATCGATCAGGATAAGTTCATCTTCTCACCTACAACAGACAACTATAAGGCATTCTTACTTACAGCTAACAGCTTCATCGAAGCAGGAATCCTCGATCCCGAGACATTCACACAGGATGACGCTACAGCTACATCACAGTACTACAACGGCAAGACAGCTATCATGTCCATCAACCAGGGTCAGTATGCTAACTACGAAGAGAACATGACAGCTCAGCTCGGCGCAGGCAACTATGAGAACTATGTTCTTACAATTCCTGTAGGTTCTACAAACAATTCCACAGTATCTCCTGAGAGACTCGAGAACGGCGTCATGATCTCACAGAAGGCTCTTGATGAGCTCGGCGAGGACGGCTTCATCGAAATGCTCAGATTCGTTGACTGGCTCTTCTATTCTCACGAGGCTTATGAGCTTACAAAGTGGGGCGTTGAAGGCGAGCACTACACAGTAGACGCAGACGGCAACAAGAAGCTCGTTGACGGTTTCTGCTGCGGCGGTCTCGGCTATGGTAACGACGAAGAAGGTTCCATGACTGATATCAGACTCCAGTGGGGTTATGCAGGCGGTAACTTCTGGTACGGCGGTACAGTTGCAGAGATGTCTGACAACCTCATTCCTCCGGTAGCAGACTATGTTGCACGTGACACAGCTTACAGAGATGTACCTCCGCTCGCTCCCGGTATCGCTCCTACAGAGGATCAGAACGAAGAGATCAACCTCATCGCTACACCTCTCATCAGCAACGTTAATACCTGGACACTGAAGTTCGTTACAGGTCAGGAAGACATCAACGCTAAGTGGGACGAGTATGTTAAGTCTTGCGAAGACTTGAACGTACAGGGTCTTGTAGACATCTACGCTCAGCTCTACAAATAATAGTCACACTTAAGACTTATTTAATTTAAAACCGAGGGGCATTCCGATGTATAATCACAGAGGGATGCCCCTTTGTTCTAAAAGATCACGAGGTAAAAACATGAGTACAACTTCTTTCTTCAGTAAAGGTCAAAAGATCGCCATCGTTTGTGACGGCAGTGATGCAGGCATCCTCCGCGTCGCGTCTATAGTCATAAAGGACATTGAGCGCGTAACGGGTTCATTGCGTAAATTTTGCAGGATAGCAGTTACTGATGAAGTATCAGGCGGCAAGACCGCATATGCGGACACACTTGTTTTTGCAGGGATCCTGACAGGATCAGAAGACAATTTTATTGACAGGCTTCTTGCAAAAACAACTGTTGATAAGGACCTGGTTCTCGGCAAGAAAGAAGTCTACGCTTTTGACGAGGTTTTATCTTTTCCCGGACTCGAAAATAAGAAGGTCTTCGTGATCGCCGGAAGCGATAAGCTCGGCACCATCTACGGCCTCTATCACCTCTCTGAGATGATCGGCGTAAGCCCCTGGCATTACTTCGGTGATGTTAAACCGTTGGTAAATGAGAAGCTGGTCTTTGGTGATGAGGAATTCCCGGTAGTATCTCATGAGCCGAAGATCGAATACAGAGGATTTTTTATGAACGACGACTGGCCGTCACTTGGCGGATGGGTAACCAACAGGTTCGGCGATTTTAACGAGTTGTTCTATGAACATGTTTTCGATCTCTTATTAAGACTCAGAGGAAACTTCATGTGGCCCGCGATGTGGTCTGCAGTTTTTAACAACGACGGCAAGGCTTATCCTGAAGCATCTGCGGTGCTTGCTGATGAACTCGGCATCACCATGGGCACGTCGCACCATGAGCCGCTCATCAGGGCGGGCGAGGAATTTTCGCACATGATGACAGACAGCAATGATGTGGGCTACGGCAAGGACTGGAGCTACTATACCAATCCGAGGGGCCTTTACGAGTTCTGGTCTGATTCGATCAAGGCGCGCGGCAAGTATAAGAACCTTATCACGGTCGGCATGCGCGGCGAGCGCGACAGCAAGATCCTCGGTGAGGACGCGACCATGAAGGACAATATCGATCTTCTCAAAAAGACGATCACCGACCAGAAGAAGATCCTTGCAGAGAACGGGCTTGAGGGCTGTCCCAAAGTGCTCGCGCTCTATAAGGAAGTCGAGGACTACTACTATGGTGATGAGACCGCCGAAGGCCTTAACAAGTGGGAAGGCTTAGACGATCTGACGCTCCTGTTATCAGATGACAACTTCGCCAATCTAAGGACGGTTCCTTCTCCTGAATTAAAGGACCGCAAACCCGGCTGGGGCATCTACTATCACTTCGATTATCACGGCGATCCGATCTCTTATGAGTGGGTCAATTCGACACCGATCACCAAGGCATGGGAGCAGCTCACTTCCGCGTATGAATACGGCATAAGAAAACTCTGGATCTGCAACGTCGGCGATGTAAGGCCGGTCGAGCTTCCTTTGAGTTACTTCATGGATCTGGCATTTGATTTCGATTACTGGCAGGCACCGAACAAGACCGGCGAGTATCTCGCGAAGTGGGTCAGGCAGCAGTTTGCCGGAGTGTCTGATGATGTGTGTGCAAAGATCGGAGCTTTGCTTAACGACTATATCAATCTGAACGGCAGGAGAAGACCTGAGGCTACTCATCCGGATACATTCGATGTTCCTTCAAATGAGGCTTTCGTTGAGCTCCGTTGCGCAGAGAATATCCTCAAGGATGCCGATTCCTTGAAGGCCCTGATCCCTGATGAGATCTATGACAAGTTCTACGGACTTGTTTATTTCCCGGCCGCCGCATCTGCTAACCTCAGAAAGATGATGATCCTCACGGGGCTATATGACATCGTCTCAAAGACGGAATTCACCGTCGCGAATTATCTTGCAGAAGAGATCAACAAAACAGTTGACCGCGATATCGAACTCGTAAGGTTCTATAACGAGGATATGTCTGACGGCAAGTGGAAGTACATGATGAGCTCCAAGCACGTGAACTTCAAGCACTGGAATGATGAGGATTCCGAATATCCGAAGCCTGTCATCAGGAAGCTTTCTTCCGCAGAGCAGAGGGCGAAGGTCATTATCGAGCGTTCGGAGTCCTTCTACGATGGCGAGTGCTCTCTTCCCGAGATGGACATTAACGATCCCGCACCTAAGGAAGTCTATGTGCTTGAGACATCCATAAGGGAAGATCCTTTCAGACTTGAATACGACGGTTCCCTCGTAAAGGCTGATGCCGTAAAGATCACTGACGGCGCTTACAGGATCGATATCATGCCTGTTGCCGTGGCCGAAGAGGCTGTCGTGAAGGTTATTTTCGAGTTCCATGAAGTAAGCATAAAGGCAAAGATAACAGACAGCAGGGCAATTACTGATGTCCCTTGCATGGTTGCAGGTTCATTAAGCCTTTTGTGCGATGCTTATGCTTCAAAGAACGAGCCGGGTGACAGTTCCTTCCTTACGATCGACAATTACGGATTGTCGGGCAGGGCATTGAAGATCTATCCGCTTACCAAAGATTATTCTGAAGACCAGGCGCCTTCGGTAACTTATGATTTCTATGTTCCCGAAGACGGCGATTACGAGGTCACCGTTGTAGTCGCACCTTCAAACAACACGTTCAAGAATCAGAACCTGAGCTTCGGTCTCAAGATGGACGGCGGCTCTATGAAAAAGGTCGACCTGTTCCCTGAAGGCTACATGGCAGGCTACGGCACTGATAAGAACTGGAGTGAAGCGGTGCTTAAGAACTGCCGCGAACTTAAGAGTGAGTTCAGTATTGCTTCCGGCAAACACAGCCTTGAATATGTTGTGCTCGATTCGATGGTCGTAATGCAGAAGATCGTGATAAGGAAGAAATAAATATTGCCGGCGATCAACTAAAGTTGTTTTTAAGTGAACCCCGGAGGTCTTGTTCAACTTCCGGGGTTCACTTTATCTTTATGTAATTTTGCGGGTAATCTTTCTTACCCGAGCATGTCTCTTGCGTTCTTGTAGCAGACTCTTTCGATGATGTTCTTCAGGATGCGCTTGTCTGAGGGGAATCTGCCGCGCTCGATCTCGGTGCCGAGGTAGTTGCAGAAGATGCGCCTGAAGTATTCGTGTCTTGTGTAGGACAGGAAGCATCTTGAATCCGTGAGCATGCCGACAAAAGATGCAAGAGGGCTCTGGTTGCAAAGTGACCTCAGGTGATCTTCCATGCCGGAGAGATTATCGTTGAACCACCATGCCGCGCCGTGCTGGATCTTGCCGGGGACGCTGCCGTCGTTAAAGCAGCCGCAGAGGGTGTCGATCACTGTGTTGTCCACGGGATTTAATGAGTAGATGATCATGCGGGGAAGAAGCCCTTCGCTGTTGAGCCTGTCCATGAATCCGGTAAGCGGAGTCACAAAGTCGAATGAACCCGTAATCGTGTCGCAGCCGCAGTTGATGCCGGCGCTTTCAAGCATGACGCTGTTAACGTTGCGCTTGCAGCCGAAGTGGAGCTGCATCGTCCAGCCGCGCTTTGCATATTCGCGCGCGAAAAACAGCATTATGTCACTCTTATAAGCCGTCAGTTCGCTATCAGTAAGTATGCTGTCAGGAGAAGCGAGTTTCTTTGCCAAAACCTCGTCAGCCGTATTGCCCGTATCTTCACCATACCATATGTATTCAGTGCCGTGATCCGAGATCGTGCAGCCGTGGTCTTGAAAGTGATCAAGCCTTGATGTGAGAGCAGCCTTGAGATCATTCATTGAAGTGATCTTGTTGCCGGAAACGTCCTCAAGCCTTGCAAGGTAGGAATTAAAAGAAGCTTTCTCGATATCAACAATGCTGTCAGGTCTGAATGCGGGGAGGACCCTGGTCACAAAGCCGGAATCCTTGATCTGTTCGTGATAGATGAGTGAATCGCAGGGACCGTCGGTAGTGCAGATCGCCTCGACATTTGACATGGACATGATCTTGCGGGCGGAGAGACTGCCGGACTGTAAGATATCATTTGTCCTGTTCCATACGCTTTCTGCGTTCAGTGCCGTGAGTGGCTCGTCGATGCCGAAATATCTTGCGAGCTCAAGATTTGTCCAGTGGTAGAGGGGATTGCCGAATGCAGATTCGACTGCCTTGGCCCACATCATGAACTTCTCTTTGTCGGAGGCGTCACCCGTGATGTATTTTTCTTCGATGCCCGAAGCTCTCATCAGACGCCATTTGTAGTGGTCACCTTTGAGCCATAATTCTGTTATGTTCGCGAAAACCTTATCTTCGGCGATCTCCTTCGATTCGATGTGGCAGTGGTAGTCAACGACCGGGAGGTCCTTGGCATATTCGTTATAGAGATTTACGGCGGTGTTGTTTTCCAGAAGGAAGTTGTCGCCTGTTAAGCTTTTCATGGTCCACCTCTTTAATTGCTGATTGCATATAGAATAACTTTTTTTCGCTGTAATCGCAAACAAAAATATGCTAGAATACTAGCTAAGAAATGCGAGGTGTTTATATGACATTTACAGATAGAATTTTCGAGGCCGGGATAGTGCCGGTAGTGGTCCTGGAAAAAACGGAAGACGCGGTCCCGCTGGCAAATGCATTGCTCAAGGGCGGCATCAGCTTCATGGAGATAACGTTCAGGACGGCATGCGCGGCAGAGTGCATTGAGATCATCAGCAAAGAGGTGCCGGACATGACCGTTGGCGCGGGAACCGTGCTGAATGCGGAGCAGGCGAAGCTTGCAGTGGAGAAGGGTGCGAAGTTCATCGTGTCACCCGGACTTGATGAGGAGACAGTAAAGTGGGCACTGGCAAATGACATCCCCGTCATACCTGGCTGCGTCACGCCGACGGAGATCATGAAGGCAATAAGTCTGGGACTTAAGGTTGTTAAGTTCTTCCCGGCAGATGTTTACGGCGGAATAAAGGCCATAAAGGCTTTGGCGGCACCTTTCGGGCAGGTGAAGTTCCTCCCGACCGGCGGTGTGTCCGAAGCAAATCTCAGTGACTTTACCGGAAACAGATCCGTTGCTGCCGTTGGCGGAAGCTGGGTATGTAAGAAAGATGATGTTTTGGAGCATAATTGGGAGAAGATAACGGCGCTTTCGGAGAATGCCGTCAGGATAATCAAGGAGACAAGAGCATGAGCAAATATCTGACATTCGGCGAATTAATGTTAAGACTTAAGAGCCCCGGAAGGGAGCGCCTGATGCAGTCACCTTCACTTGAGGCGACTTTCGGAGGCGGCGAGGCAAACGTTGCCGTATCACTTGCAAACTACGGGCTTGAGGCTGAATTCGTATCCGTGCTTCCCGATAATTCGATAGGAGATGCAGCGGTCGGAGAGCTCAGAAGATTCAATGTCGGAACGGATAAGATCATAAGAACGCCCGGCAGAATGGGTATCTACTATCTGGAGACAGGTGCAAACCAGCGCGCGAGCAAGGTCATCTATGACAGGGCCTATTCCGCGATATCGATGTTTAAACCGGAGGGATACGACTGGGACAGGATCTATAAGGACGTTAAGTGGCTCCACATATCCGGCATCACGCCCGCTATTTCGGAAGAGACAAAGGATGCTTCGTTAATGGCAGTTAAGGAGGCTAAGGCGCGCGGCATAACGGTCTCGATCGACCTCAATTACAGAAAGAATCTCTGGAAGTACGGTGTCGAAGCAAAGGAAGTCATGACTGAAATGACAAAGTTTGCAGACATCATCATCGCCAATGAGGAGGACTGCCAGAAGTCACTCGGACTGAAATGTGAGAGCAATGTCGAGGGCGGCAAGCTCAACCATGAGGACTATAAGAAGTTAAGCGACAGTCTTCTCGCGCAGTATCCCAATGTCAAAAAAGTTGCGATCACATTAAGAGAGAGCAAGAGTGCCGACATCAATTTCTGGGCCGCAGCACTTAATAACGGCAATGAATTCATCGTCAGCCGCAAGTATGAGATGTACGATATCGTCGACCGCGTAGGCGGCGGAGACTCTTTTGCAGGCGGTCTCATCTATGGCCTTAACGAGCTCGGAAATGACGGCGAAGCACTCGAGTTTGCAGTGGCGGCAAGCTGTCTTAAGCACACCATCGATGGTGACTTCAACAGGGTAACTGTGGAAGAAGTCATGAAACTCGCTAAGGGTGACGGTTCGGGAAGGGTCCAAAGATAATCATTCAGGCGCTTTGTTAACTGTTCTGAAACGCATCCTTAATTTACATCTGCTTTTTGCCCTGATAAAATAGCATTGGGGAAAAAGAGAGGTTGAATGGGTTTTAAGAGCGTAAGGAACCGTGCCATAAAGGCAATAGCGCTGTTTTCGGTGACCGTGGTTTTCGCGGGCTTTGCAGGCGCATATATTCATCCTGAGAATGTATCAGCTTCCGGTGATCTGTACGATACCCTTTATGACGTATTCCGCGACAAGAGCGGCGATCCTGATGATTTCATGAGCCAGGAGCAGCTCGTAAAGAAGATGCTTTCCAACTGCGACAAACTCTCGGGAATAGGCTATACATACGGTACGCAGGAACATTACCTCGGCTGCGACGGCTTTGTCAGCCTGGTATTCAGACTGACTTTCGGTACGGCGCATGACTTTGAGCGCTACAGAGATAAGTTCTGGTGCAAGTTCGATTATCAAGAGGAACACAAGCAGGCCGGAAGTTACGTTGACAGGTACGATATCTACAGACCCGGCGGAACTTCGGTAACATGGCTCTACGAGAATTATATCGGCAAGGTCATCGAACCGCGTGCCGGCAGAAAATATGTTGAAGGCATGACTAACAGCGGCTGGGTCGACTACCTTGAGGGCATAGGCGCACAGCCCGGTGATCTCCTGTTCTGGGATAATGACAAGAAAGACGACTGCTGGAGCCATATCGGCATATATGCGGGTATCGAAAATGGTGTTCCGAAGATGTGGCACGCCTCAGCCATCAAGGAAGAGGTCTGCAAGCAGAGCCTTTCCGAGATCACTTGCGATGTCGGCTACCTCGATTATGTTCTTATTGTCGCAACGACTGACAGACCGGCATCGGTTGGCCTTTATGTTGATTCGGAAAACAGTGAGAGGGATTTCTCATTCTCGGTTTACAAAGATTCCGGCTGCAGCGATTATATCGGCCGCATCTCCAGCATCTGCACCCTGTCGGAGCAGTCTTCGCTCGACAATATCCTTATCTATCCCAACAGCGGGAAGAACGCTTACGAGAGAACACTGTATCTCAAGAGAGACATGTCACCGTTTGATTCAGAAAATGCCGGACTTGCGGGTGATGATCAGAATGTCTACAAGCTGTCTATAAAGATCACGGAAAATGACGAAGGAACAGGAACCCTGACATATACGGTTTACGGGGCGGAGGATATCCGCTACTACTGCGGCGGCACTGTCGGTGACTTTGATTACCTGGCGGGAGGTCCCGTCATTCCGGTTACTGACCTCAGATAAAGGGTATCATCCGTTTTATCATTTATTTGTAATTTTGCGCTCCAGAGTTTTTATAATATAATAGACTGGTGTTTATTTGGGCTGACATAGCAGGGCCGTGACGGCAGCCGTATGGAAGGAGTGCTTTATGGATTTTCTCGCGAAGACTACTGATGAGATCACCAATATGGAGATCAGGCACTTGGACACCGTAAGAGAACTTGCGGCCGAATGCCTTGTACTTCTCGAGAATGACGGTACGCTCCCTATCAAAAATCCCGGAAGGATCGCTCTTTATGGAAACGGCGCAAGACATACGGTAAAAGGCGGCGGCGGTTCCGGAGAAGTTAATACCAGAAATGATGTAAATATCTGCGACGGCCTTGAGAAAGCGGGCTTTGAGATCGCTTCCAGGAGCTGGCTCGACAGATATGACGATATATACGAAGAGACCGTTAATGCCTATATGACTAAGGTTGAGACGATTGCCAAGGCAAGAGGGGTTCCCGCCACGAGCGTTTATTTCGAGATGGCTCTGGAAGCACCTGATATGCCGAAGATCACTGAAGAAGACGTCAAGGAAGCTTCATGTGACACCGCGATCTTCGTTATATCACGTGATTCCACTGAAGGAAGAGACAGGACTCCCACCAAGGGCGATTATTATCTTACTGACGAAGAGGATTACAATATCGACTTTATCACTTCACACTTTGATAAGGTCATCATTCTCCTTAATGTAGGAGCCGTTATCGATACGTCTGAGCTCAAGCACCGTCCCGGAGTCAATTCACTCCTGTTCGTCGGACAGGTCGGTAATATCACGGGACACATCGTTGCAGACTGCATTACAGGCAAGACCAATCCTTCGGGCAAGTTGGTCGATACATGGGCTAAGGCTTATGAGGATTATCCGTTTGCGAAGGAATTTTCGAGCCTGAACGGCAATACCGATGACGAATTCTACAGGGAAGGCATCTATGTAGGATACAGATTCTTCGATTCATTCGGCCTTCAGCCCTCATATCCGTTCGGATACGGAAAGTCTTATACGACATTCAATACCACTGTTACTGATGTGGTCCAGCAGGGAACGGACATCAAGGTTTCCGCGATAGTTTCAAATACCGGAGAGTATGCAGGCAAGCAGGTCATCCAGGTATATTTCTCGGCACCTGAGGGCGAGATCGACAGACCTTTCCAGGAGCTTGCCGGATTCGCGAAAAGTGAACTTATAGAACCCGGTGCAAGCGAAGTCGTTACTGTCACTTTCCCGATCGAGAATTTCGCGTGCTTCGATGATGATTATCCCGCAAAAGTCATTCCGGGCGGCGATTACATAATCAGAGTCGGAACAAGCTCCCGCGAGACAAGGATCGAAGCCGTTGTTACGGTTCCGGAGACTGTTATCAAGGAGAAGTTCGACAGGATCCTTGAAGACGATGGAAGATATCTTTTCGAAGACCTGAAGAATCCCGGTATCGGCAAGGCACTGCATCAGGCTCTTGAGGAATCACAGCTTGCCGAGTGCGGAAGAAGATTCACTCTTGATATGTCACGTATCAGAAGAGGCATCATAAGATACAGAGGCGTTAACGAGACCCATTTGGACGAGAGAAAAGGCGAGACGCTCACATTGGGTTCCGTCATTGGCCGTAACGCAGGTGCTGCCGAGTTTGTTGCACAGTTCTCTCTCGAAGAATTAGCAGAGCTTATCGTCGGCAGCTATGTCAAGGATGATGACGATGACGATGGCGTTGTATTTGCTTCATCATCACGCGTTCCGGGCGCTGCCGCTGAGACGACTTCACGTTTTGAATGGTCAAGAAGGATCCCTGTCCTTGTAATGGCAGACGGCCCTGCAGGCTTAAGACTTCAGCCTCACTTCAAGGCTACCAAGACCGGTGAACTTTTGAAGGGCGGAGAGACATTCGGCCTCATAAATAATCCGTTCCCGGAAGATACTCCCGAAGATGCAGTCGATTACTATCAGTACTGCACCATGATCCCCGTTGCCACAGCACTTGCTTCGAGCTGGAATCTCAATCTTATTGAGAAGTTCGGAAGACTTGTCGGCGAGGAGATGGAGGAATTCGGTGTTCATCTCTGGCTCGCACCGGGAATGAATATCCACAGAAATCCTTTGTGCGGAAGAAACTTCGAATACTATTCCGAAGATCCGCTGATTACGGGCCTTTGCGCCGCAGCCGATACGAAGGGCGTCCAGTCTGTTGACGGCAAGGGCGTAACGATAAAGCATTTCGCCTGCAACAACCAGGAAGACAACAGAATGTTCAGCAACTCTCACGTTTCCGTAAGAGCTCTGCGCGACATATACCTGAGAGGATTTGAGATAGCAGTAAAGCTTGCGCAGCCTTTCTGCTTAATGACTTCATATAACCTCCTCAACGGAATACATACAGCAAATAACTACGAGCTGATCCAGAACGTACTGAGAGACGAATGGGACTATGAAGGTCTTGTAATGACCGACTGGTACTCATCTTTTGAAGATGTCGAATTCTTAGGCTACGATGAGAAGAAGATTAAGTATCCGCCGGCATTCTCAAGACTTTGCGTTTATGCCGGATGCGACATGCAGATGCCCGGCTGTGCAAAGAATGCCAGGGATATTGTTACTGCGGTCAACACCGGAAGACTTACCTTGAGCGACGTCCAGTCTGCCGCAATGAACTTTGTGCGTCTTGCGATCAAATGCTTGTAAAACGGGAGTTTAATGGACGAAGTATTTGATTCAGTAAACGTAAATGCAGAGTACAGGAAGGACGATGATATCGTCCTTGTTGTATTGAAGGGCAAAGCAGTAAGAGATGATTTCAGGACTCCTCTGATGCATGCGGCCGATATGGTCATGAGGCATTCGTGCAAGGTCCTTGTCATCGATTTCAGGACAGACATCGAACCGGATGAAGCTGATATCAAGTGGTGTCAGAAGATCCTGGTTCCAAACCTTAAGAAGAACGGGCTTGAGACACTTGTCTTTATCGACAACGGTAATATCGGCAGGCTTAAAGAAGGTGCGTCACTTTTCGAGGGCAAGATCGATACAAAAGTATGCAAGGACATAGAAGAAGTCAGATCCCTGACAGGCTCTGCCGCTTCCAAGGCTGACGGGGAAGCCGGTGATCAGAAGACGGTCAGCATGACACGCGAAGAGGCTCTTATCTACATGGGTCTTGAAGCTGATGCCGACATAAAGGAGATCGACGACCGCTTCTGGCAGATGTCCAAGAAATACAGGGGGAAGACCGATCCCGAATCCATCGCAAAGGAAGATGAGATCTCAGCCGTATACGATATCGCTTCGGGCAGGCGTGACAGAAGGGCCGCCGAGGAGACCCGGAGGAGTACAGAACCCAAGTATTTCGGAAGATATAAGAGTGACTGGAAGAACATAATCCACTATAACTGGAAGAACTGGATCTTATGGGCAGTCATCGCCGTATCGGCAATCGCAATCACAATAGGATTTATTACCAACACCAAGTCGGATTGCTCGGTTATCTTTTTCGGTCACATGGATTTTGACAACACTTATGTCAGGGAAGTGCTTGAAGCACAGGAGATCAGGAAGCCCTATGTCGGGTCTGTCAATATCGTAGTCCCGAACGATCAGGAGATACCACAGGAAGAATACGGCAACGAGATGTTCAATGCCCAGTTCTATACTGACCCTGATGTGCTGGTCTCAGACTCAAGGTCATATAAATTCTATTTCAATGCTTTTAAGGACCTTACACCTCTTTACGACAGGATAATGGAAGGCCTTTCTGATGAGGCAAAGGCTTCTGTTGAGCCCATTTATATGTCTGAACGCGATGCTGTTAAGTATCAGAACATCATGAACACGTTAAACGGCATCATCGATATAGAGGATATGGATCCTGATATGTTCCCGGATACGCCAGTCATGATAGGCATCGAGCTTAAAGATCCTGAAAAGGTCAAGCGGTTAGGCGTCGATTGCTGGTGGAAGGAACGCGAGACAACGCTGGTCTTCGGCCAGTGCGTCAACAGCACAAATGACGACCAGACAGTCCTCGTTATCACGACGATCATCAACAGCGCATTTAATTAAGGTATAGTCCGCTATAGGATCATGCCATTCCCGTGGCATCGTAAAGCAGCTTTAATTCGCTTTCTTCAAGCGGACGGAACGTTCCGCATGACCCGGTATCTTCGCTTACTTTGATCCCTGCCAGTTCTATCCTTCGAAGTTCTGATACTTCCTTGTTGAAGTGCGCGAAAATCCTTCTTACCTCATGAGTCTTTCCCTCGGTAAGCGTTAGGAGGGCCCTGCCTGTGCCGCTTCCAAAATCAAGGGGTTCGAGCTTTGCAGACGCGATCTGCTCGCTGTAGCCTTTGTCCTTTATCGTAAAGCCTGACGATATCGTGGCGATCTCATTTTCGCGCCATTCAAGGCCTCTGAAGGTGGCAAGATAGATCTTGGGGACCTTGTATTTCGGTGACTGGAGACGGTGGGAAAGCTCACCGTCATTCGTGATTATCAAAAGCCCTGAGGTATGGTAATCAAGCCTTCCGACCGGGGAGAGTTTTTTGGACTTGAGCTCAGACGGAATGTAGTCGGCAACGCAGGGAAGACGCTTGTCCTCCATGGCTGTGAGCACCCCGTCAGGCTTATCAAGAAGGTAATACAGTTTGGTCTGGCAGTTGACCGGAGACCCTCCGTAAGTAATGAGATCGCTCTCTGAAACATGCGCCGACGGGTCAGTAACAACGGTGCCGTTAACTTCGACGCCGCCTCCCGATATCATGTCCCTTACGCCGGATCTTGTGCCCAGGCCGCTGTTTGCAAGTAATCTGTCAAGTCTCATGAAACTATTATAACTTAATAGTTTATAATTGAAGTTAATTTGCGAGGTTCTTTGAAGATGGAGATCATAAACATAGAACAGGGACATCCGACGGTCCGGCAGGCCATGACCAAGCTCCAGAACGGCATCTACCGTGCGAGGGCCACAGGTCAGCCGCTTGCTAAGATAATCCACGGCTACGGATCCTCCGGCACAGGCGGAGCGATCAAGCAGGCTATCAGTATGGAACTTAGGAAATACATGGCGCGCGGCATGATCAAGGCTTACTGCCCGGGTGAGGATTTCGGCCCTTTCTCGTCTGCGGGGCGCGAGATCAGCGCGAAGCATCCCGCCGCCTCCAGAGACCGTGACTGGGGAGTACAAAATGACGGCATAACTGTCGTTATGTTTAAATAAGGACAAGAGGTTTATATGGCAGACGAATTCGAGACAAAATGGAACTTGTTTGAAGCCAGGTGCAAGGCTTGCCACAACTGCGGATTAAGGGACGGCTGCAAAAATGTCGTCATCTACAGAGGCAGCAGGAAAGCCCCTTTGATGATAATCGGCGAGGCGCCCGGTGAGAGCGAGGACATCCAGGGCCTTCCTTTTGTCGGAAGGTCCGGCCAGCTCCTTCAAAACCTTTTGGGAAGCTATGGTTTTACTAATGACGACTACCATATCTGCAATATCGCAAAGTGCCGTCCGCCTCAAAACAGGCGTCCCACACCCGAGGAGATCCATGCCTGCAAGCCCCTGCTCGCTGAGCAGTTCAAGCTTGTAAAGCCCAAGGTTATCCTTCTTTGCGGTTCCACGGCTTATGAGGGGTTCTTCGGCACCAAACCCGTTATGCACGATGTCAGGGGCAGGTTCATCGAGAAGAACGGCTACTACATCATGACCACATACCACCCGGCTTATGCCTTGAGAAATCCGGCTAATAAGATGCCGATTTACGAGGATATGGCCAAAGTCCGTGAGAAACTGACCGAGATCGGAGCCATGCCTCCTCTGGAGCCCGTAAAAGAATAAATATACCGAACCGGTTACGGCCGGCTTTATGGAGTCTGCAAAAAGATTAAATATCTTATATTGATTTTCGGAATGTGCTTTGCTATAATCTCGAAGTCGTAAAAAGCATTGCCGAATTGTGTAACGGTAGCACACCGGTCTCTGACACCGTTTGTCAAGGTTCGAATCCTTGTTCGGCAGCCAATCAAACCGCATTTGTTCCTGAGTAAGGCATTTGCGGTTTTTTATTTTCGCGCGCGCCGGAAAGGCAATCTACGAAATATAAAGAGTTATGCACATATTTGTTATTATTTGTCTGGTTGTGATGATATAATCGCTATGTTATTTAAGTAATCCTTTTTGAGGGAGGCTATTATGAAGAAAAAGATCGTAAGCGCGGTCCTGGCAGGTTCCATGCTGTTGAGCCTGGCTTCGTGCACCAAGACTGTGCCAACAGACACGGAAACTTCAGAGACATCTGAGACAACGACTGAAGTGACCGAGACTACTTTGGATCCTGATTCAATCATGGGATTCAACATGATCGATAACGGGGATTTCTCCAACAAGAAAGCTGCTTGGAATGTTTATCTTGAGGGCGGTGAAGGACTCGTCATCGTTAATGACAAGGGCGAACTCGAGTACGACTGCTCCATTGTAGGAACAAAGCAGCACGCAAACCAGATCTACTATGACGGATTCAGCATCTATCAGGACTGCACATATGAGATGCAGTTCGATGCTTATGCGACCGTCGAGCGTGATATTGAGTACAGGATCCAGATCAACGGTTCCGACTACCACGCTTATAACAGCGAGATCATCCACGTAACAACGGAGATGCAGCATTTTGACATCACATTCACGATGGAGGAAGCAAGCGATCCCGCACCGCGTCTCTGCTTCAATCTCGGAAAATTCGAGACCAATGACAAGTTTAAAGAGCATTCCGTTATGTTCGATAATTTCGATCTGAGATGCATCGATGACAGCGGATATGTAAATGCAGGCAAGATCGTATACCCTGCGATCAACCTCAATCAGGTAGGCTATCTTACCAAGGCTGAAAAGATCGCTGTTCTCAACGGTGATGCGATCGCTTCCAAGGCTTCTGTCGTTGATGCCGTTTCTGGCAGCACCGTATATGAAGGCGACGTAAGCGCAGCAGTATTTAATGAGAGCACCGGAAGAGACGAGGCTAGATTTGATTTCTCAAGCGTCACAACACCCGGTGAATATAAGGTCGTTGTCGGCGATATCGAATCATTCAGGTTCGTGATCAGTGATGATGTTTACGATGATGCTTTCAAGGCATCGCTCCGTATGTTCTACCTTCAGAGATGCGGCGTTGAGCTTACAGAAGACTTAGCAGGCGATTATGCTCACCCTGAATGCCATACATCTGAAGCAACGATCTACGGCACCGATGAGACTATCGATGTATCAGGCGGCTGGCACGATGCAGGTGACTACGGAAGATATGTAGTTTCCGGCGCGAAGGCAGCAGCAGACCTCATGCTTGCATACTCACTCTATCCGAAGGCATTTGACGATAACCTCGGCATCCCTGAATCCGGCAACGGCGTACCTGATGTTCTCGACGAAGTTCAGTTCGAGCTCAACTGGCTGTTCAAGATGCAGAATTCCGAAGGCGGCGTTTACCACAAGGTAACATGCACCAACTTCCCCGGCTTCGTAATGCCTGAGGAAGAGACCGAAGAACTCATCGTCTGCCCTGTATCCACAACGGCAACCGGCGATTTCGCTGCAGTCATGGCAATGGCATCCAAGGTCTACGAAAAGATTGACGCAGACTTCGCTGCAAAGTGCCTCGAAGCAGCACAGAAGGCAGCAGACTATCTCGATACGCATCCTGATCTCGAAGGCGCTAAGAACCCTGACGGCATCGTAACAGGCGAATATCCTGACATCGAAGATGCTGACGAAAGGATCTGGGCTTACGCAGAGCTCTTCAAGGCTACGGGCGACACAAAGTACGATGACGCATTCTGCGCTCTCATCGACGGCGAAGTTCCTTACGCAACAGACCTCGGCTGGATGGGCGTAGGCGGATATGCAAGCTACGCTTATCTCTCGTCTGCAGTTAAGGGCAAGTACTATGATGCAGTTCTCGCAAGCTTCATGGGCGGCCTTTCAGCTATCGAGGCAGCCGCTGCAAGCGACAGCTACAACTCATCACTTACCGTATATCCTTGGGGCAGCAACATGTCCATCGCAAACAACGGTATGTATATGCTCCTCTACGATTCATTGAACGGCGGCAATAAGGGCGACGGTATCGCAAGAGAGCAACTCAACTACCTGCTCGGAACCAACGGCGTTGGCTATTGCTTCCTCACATGCTATGGTACGGTATCCCCCGAATCACCTCACCACAGACCTTCACAGGCAAAGGGTAAGCCGGTTCCGGGCATGCTCGCAGGCGGTCCTAACGAGAATCTCGAGGATCCTTACGCAGCAAACGTTCTCGCAGAAGCCGCTCCCGCCCTCTGCTATGCAGACAGTGACCAGGCATTCTCCCTGAACGAGGTTACCATCTACTGGAATTCACCTGCGGTATTCCTTTTCGCGTACGTCGAAAGCAAAGGCTGATCCGGTCACGTAAATCAGAAATATCAAGGGGCTGTCTCCGCCGTGGAGGCAGCCTCTTTTGATCCTGGGAAGGGGAGCGGATTCTGGGGCTACGGGACGGAAGCGCTCGCTGATGGTTTCTTTTCCCATGCTCGACTCCGTGTCCGACTTTTCGAGGTTAAAAAGTCGAGCATTGAGTCGAACACGCGCTCGAAAAGATAAACTCCGCGGTTGTGCTAGAATATTAAAGATACCAAAACGGGAGGTTTACATACCGATGGACCCTACATATTACGACATGATCTTCAAGCGCAAATCTTTTCACAGATACGGCGAGCCGGACGGGAAGAAGATCACGCCTGAGGAACTGGATGACATCAGCAGGATGTGGTATGAGTTTAAGCCTCTTTTCGACGGGATAAAGACAAAGATAAAGATCGTGCCGGGAGAGCAGACGAGCTGCAACAGGGGTGAGGAATACTGCATCCTGATCTACAGCGAGAAAAAGCCCGGATATCTCCAGAATATCGGTTACATAGGCGAGCAGCTTGATCTCTGCCTTACTGCAAGAGGGATCGGACCTTTGTGGTTCGGCGTCGGCAGGACGAAGGAAAGACGTTATGAGGGCCTGGAATACGTCATCATGATGGCCATCCGCAAGATCGATGATGATTCAAAGTTCAGAACGCCGGGCGATCTCTCGACATTCAAGCGCGTACCTGTAGAGGAGTTCTGGGAAGGTGATGTGATCGACGGCATCACAGACGTTGTAAGGCTCACTCCGACGGCATGCAACATACAGCCTTGGAAGGTCGTGAATAAGGGCGGCGGAACGCTTGACGTATACCGCTACAGACGGCCAGGAAAGCACGGCATAATCCCGCCTTTCAGACTTGCGTATTTCGGAAGCATCGACATAGGCATATTCATGCTGTTCCTTGACCTGTGCCTGGAACACAAGGGTATTGATTTTGAGCGCGAGCTTACGCCTGACAACGGCAACTTCAAGCAGCTTAATCTTAATGCCGTATACAAGCTCAAAGCGTTGGGCTGAGCAGAACGGAATACGGATTTTTTATTGCCCCGGACATTATTTTAATTTAATATAGACACGGCTTTAAAACGGATTGGAGGGTGATCGATGCGGAAGATCCTGATCGCAAACGACGACGGCATTAATTCCGAAGGCCTTGCAATGCTTGCTGCTGCTGCAAAGAAGTTCGGTGAGGTCTGGGTCGTCGCACCCGATTCACAGCGCAGCGCTATGTCGCACTATTCGACATTCTGGAGAGGTGTCGATGTGTGGCCTTCTGATTTTCCCGTGGATGGTGTTCATGCATATGTGTGCTCAGGTACTCCGGCAGACTGTATCCGTCTCGGTGTGATTGCGGTAGTGCCGGGCGGTCCGGATAATGTCTTCTGCGGCATCAACCTCGGCTACAACATCGCAAGCGACATCCAGTATTCGGCAACGGTAGGCGCCGCATTCGAAGCGGCAGCCCTCAAAAAGCACACTATCGCTTTCTCTAAAGAATACGATGGCTTGAATGACGTTACGGAGAAATACATTGAGGAGATCGCGGCAAGACTGCTGGACGAGCCGTTGGGCCATAATGAAGTATGGAACGTGAATTTCCCCGGCTGTCCTCTGAGTGAATGCAAGGGCGTTCTATATGACTGCAAACTCTCTGAGGATGATTTCGACATAATAGGATACAATGTCACGGCAAAAGACGGCGATAAGATCACTTACCAGGTCGATTATAAGCGCACCTGGGAAGGCTCTCCCGGAACTGACCTTTACGCAGTCGTGAATAAATATGTTTCCGTAGGCAAAGTAAAGAACATAAGCTGAACGAAATGACTTCGATAAAAGACAATAAACTCATCGGCATACTGCTCATCACGGCTATATATCTTATGGCTTCGGCCATAGGTATCTTCGTTTATTCGGTAATGCCTTTCGCCTTATGGGCAAATCTTCTTGCGGCTGACGTTGCGGCGACGGTCTTTGTGTTCATATTCAGCATGATCTTCAACAACTCGTCGGTCTACGATCCCTATTGGAGCGTTCAGCCTGTCGTCATAGTCTTATGTTTTGCCCTGTCCTCGAAAATGACGACCGCAGCTTTGCTCATCCTGGTATCGGTCACTTACTGGGGCATAAGACTTACAGCCAACTGGGCTTACACTTTCGGCGGACTCGGGATACAGGACTGGCGTTATACGAAATACCGGAATGAGACCGGTAAGTTATATCCGTTCGTAAACTTTACGGGCATTCACATGATGCCCACGCTCATTGTTTATCTTTGCACACTGCCGGCCGTGTTTGTTACGACGTCGGAGGTTAATGCAAATATCGGAAGCATAGCAGGAACTGCTGTCTGCGTAGGAGCGGCAACGCTACAGCTTTTCGCTGACGTGCAGATGCATAAATACAGAAAGAGCGGCAGAAAAGGTCTTATCCGCACGGGACTTTGGAAGAATTCCAGGCATCCGAATTATCTTGGTGAGATCCTGATGTGGTGGGGAATCGCGGTCCAGGCGGTATCGGTAATGCCGGAGCGCTGGTGGCTCATAGCGGGCGCCGCTGCTAATACAGTCATGTTCCTTACTGTAAGCATTCCGCTTGCTGACAAAAGGCAGTCTCAAAAGCCCGGCTACGAAGAATACAGGGCGGAAACAAGGAGCCTTCTTCCGATACCCAAGTGACCCTGTTGTGGTACAATGTCAGGACAGTTTATAAGGTATATCCGTAAATTGGAGACAGCAGATGCGTGATTTTACAGTAAGCAAGGCCCAGGACGGGCTTCATGTTGTTAAGGCTTCACAGGAGGCTTTTCCGCAGCTTAAGTCAGCGGATCTTTTTCACGCGCTCAAAAGGCGTGACATAAGGATCGACGGCAAAAAGATCAATAAAGATATCGCGGTCAAAGCGGGAAATGTCGTTGAGATATGGCTGCCGGACGTGCTTTTCGATGCCAAAAACGCACAGGCTCCCGCAAAGCCGGATGAGCCGATGTTTGAGATCGTTGCAGAGACAAAAGGCCTTCTTATCGTCAATAAATCACAGGGCATCGCGGTGCATTCAGGCAGGAGCGACATCGACGACACGCTTATCGACCTGATCCGTGAGACTACAAAATATAAGGATGCCGAGCTCTGCCACAGGATCGACATGAATACCGGAGGCCTGGTCCTTATCGCCAAGAATAAGCAGGCTCTGGCTGACTGCGTCGAACTGTTCAAGAATAACCTCGTAACCAAGAGATACCGGGCGCTTGTGCTTGGTGAGCCTGATGAAGGTGAGCCGGCTGTAGGCGAGGACGGAACGATTTATAAAGAAGTCAAGGGCTATCTCGAAAAGACCAAGGCCGGCAAGGTGTACATCCATGATGACAAGCACCCCGGCGATCTTGATATAGCCACAAAATACAAGATCCTCAAGACCTTCAAGGATGCCGGACCTGACGGTGAGAGCGTATCCGACTTAGAGCTCGAGCTCGTGACCGGAAGAACGCACCAGATCAGGGCGCAGTTCGCGCATCTCGGACACCCAGTAATAGGTGACGGCAACTACGGAAGGAACAAGGTCAACATGCACTTTGAGACAAAAGACGGGAAGAAGGTAAGATACCAGCAGCTGTTCTCCTGCCAGATCCTCTTCGGCAGGATCCCGAAGAATAACATGCACGTTGACGTGTCAGGCAAAACCTATAAAATATTACCTGATTATAATGTTAAGCTCGCAAAATAAAGCGTAAACCATAGGAAGTGCATAACAGATGACTGACAACAGACCAATCGGATTATTTGATTCCGGCATCGGGGGACTCACCGTTCTCCGTGAGATCTGGAAGACTGCCCCGGATGAGAGCACCATATATTTCGGTGACAACTCAAGGGCGCCTTACGGTACAAAATCCAGAAGCACTGTTATCCGTTATTCCCTTCAGAACCTGAAATTCTTAGAGAGCAAAGACGTTAAGATGATCGTCGTTGCCTGCAATACAGCCAGTGCTTACGCATATGAAGAACTCAAGGCCAGGGCAAAGGTCCCGGTCGTTGAGGTTGTTACTCCGGGCGCAGATGATGCGTGCAATGCAACAAAGAACGGTAAGATAGGCATAATCGCAACGAAAGCCACTGTTTCCACGGGCGTTTATAAGGACGCGGTGGAGAGAAGGGCTAAAGAGCTCGGAATGGATAATATCGAGATCTTCCAGCAGGCTTGCCCGCTGTTCGTATCTCTTGCCGAGGAAGGCTGGTGGGATTCGGAGGTCACAAGACTTACTGCTGAGGAATATTTAAAGCCTTTGAAGGAAGCCGGCATCGATACGCTCGTCATGGCATGCACCCACTATCCTTTGCTTACAAAGGTAATAGGTGAAGTGATGGGTGACGGCGTAACTCTTGTAAATACCGGCGTTGCTACGGCGAAGGTCGTAAGAGGCCTTCTTGATAAGGAAGGAATATGCTCCGGAAGAAATGAGGAACCGGTAAGAGAGTTCTATACAAGCGATGAGCCTGAACTCTTTGAACAGGTCGCTGCACCTTTCCTGGGTGAGGGACTGCCTTCCGGAACAAAGCATTTCACGACTGATAAATACGAGGTGACTGTCTGATGGCCGGTAATCCTGAGGAAAAGTGTCTGTTCGTGATCAAGTCCGGAATGTACGGCGAACCCCTGACAACAAAAGGGTCGGTATCGACTGAGGGTACGAGAACGGTCTACAACTGGGCAGAGAAGCACAATGACAATGAGAAAGAAACTCATTTTGTAATGACTCTTATTAAAGAAGAATCAAAGGCGATCGTCGTAAGGAACGGGGACGTTACCTCAAGAATGGTTTTCGAGGCAGGAAACAAGACGACAAGCTCAATGAATACGGCTTTCGGCGTCATTGATGTCGTCATTGATACCGAATATATCAACTTCCCGGGAGGCCTTGTTGACGGTGCCGAGATCAGTTATACACTCGATCCTGACAGCGGTGAACCGATAAGGAATATATTTTCCATAAAAAGGCTCTTGCAAAACGAACAAATATAAGGTATTATCTTCAAGCATTTGTGAAAAGAAAGAGGTGAAGATGAATGGCACATCCGAAGCGTAAATGGTCGAAGGCAAGGACTGCACGTCACAGAAGCGCATGGAAACTTAACATGCCGGGTCTCGTTGAATGTCCCCAGTGTCATGCTAAGATGCTTCGCCGCACGGTCTGCAAGAACTGCGGTTACCTGGATGGAAAACAGGTTATCAAAGTCGGCGACGAGATTTGATGTAATAAAGAAGTATTTAGTTAACGAGGCGGTGTTTGGAAATAAGGCACTGCCTCTTATTTTTGCAAAGGAAGGATTTCTGGCATGAGTAAACCTGTTGTCGCAATAGTGGGAAGGCCTAACGTTGGCAAATCCTCACTGTTCAACACGATTTACGGAGAGAGGATCTCCATTGTTCATGACACCCCCGGTGTCACGAGAGACCGTATCTATGCCGAGACCTCCTGGAGCGGAAGAGATTTCATAATGATCGATACGGGCGGTATAGAGCCCGATACGGGAGATGACATTATCCTGCAGCAGATGCGCGTCCAGGCAGAGATCGCGATCGAGACTGCCGATGTCATCTTATTCATGTGTGACCTTAAGAGCGGACTTACTGCCGCAGATGAGGAGATCGCCGTAATGCTCAGGAAAGCAGGGCGTCCCGTCGTCGTTTGCGTCAATAAGTCCGACTATGTCGGCGATCCGCCGCCGGAATTCTATGAATTCTATAATCTCGGCTTAGAGGATGTCTGCGCGATCTCAGCAGCTCACAAGCTCGGTCTTGGCGAGATGCTCGACATGATAATATCCAAGTTCCCGCCTGCAGACGAGAATGAAGGCAAGGACGATACCATCAGGGTCGCAATAATCGGCCGTCCGAATGCAGGCAAATCCTCATTGTCCAACAGGCTTGCGGGTGCCGAGAGATCCATCGTGTCCGATATCGCCGGCACCACGAGAGACACAATAGACTCTCTTATCGAGAACGATTACGGATCGTTCACCATCGTTGATACGGCCGGTATGCGCAAGAAGGGCAAGATCGAAGACGTCATCGAGCGTTATTCGATGGTCAGGGCTCTTGCCGCAGTAGACCGTGCAGATGTCTGCGTTATCCTGGTCGATGCCGAAGCGGGCGTAACGGAGCAGGATGCAAGGATCGCAGGCCTCGCGCACGATAACGGCAAGGCTTCGGTCATCGTCATCAACAAGTGGGACCTCATCGAGAAAGAGACAGGCACTCTTGAGGAGATGACAAAGATCGTAAAGCAGCGTCTTCCTTTCATGGATTACGCTCCGGTGCTCTTTATCTCAGCCAAGACAGGACAGCGCGTGGACAAGCTTTTCGCGCTCATAAAGACAGTATATGAGAATTCGAAGAAGCGCTTAACGACAAGCGTTCTCAATAAGATGATCTCTGAGGCCGTTACGCAGGTTCCGACGCCGCAGGACAAGGGAAGGCATCTTAAGATCTATTACGGCACACAGGTCTCTGTTCAGCCGCCTACGTTTGCGCTCTTTGTAAACGACAAGGAACTGTCGCATTTTTCTTACGAACGCTATCTCGAAAACCAGCTCCGCCGCAACTTCGGCTTCGAAGGCGTTCCGCTGCGTCTCCTTTTGCGTAATAAGAATGGCGAAGAAGACTGATAATTTGTGAAATATCACAGTGCCAAAACCGGCGCGAACAGTAGCAAAATATTACTCGGTTTAAATTAAATAATAGGGCAATAAGCGATCAGCCGCGACTGATCATTTTTTACGGAGAATTCTTTTATGGCAGTTACAACTATCGAGAACTTGAGAAACATCGCAATCATCGCTCACGTTGACCACGGCAAGACAACTATCGTCGACTCAATGCTTAAGCAGGCAGGCGTATACCGTGAGAACGAGGCAGTCGTTGAGCAGGTCATGGACTCCAACGATCTTGAGCGTGAGAGAGGCATCACGATCCTCGCAAAGAATACGGCTATCGACTACAAGGGCATCCGCATCAACGTAGTCGACACTCCCGGTCACGCTGATTTTGGCGGTGAGGTTGAGCGTGTTCTTAAGATGGTCGACTCCGTTCTTCTCGTAGTTGACGCTTTTGACGGACCCATGCCCCAGACAAGATTCGTTCTTCACAAGGCACTCGAGTTAGGCCTTAAGCCTATCGTCTGTATCAATAAGATCGACCGTCCTGATGCAAGGCCTCTCGAAGTCGTAGACATGGTCCTTGACCTCTTCATCGAGCTCGGCGCAGATGACGACCAGCTTGAATTCCCCGTTGTATACACATCAGGCAAGACATGTATTGCCACACTTGATCTCAAGGAATATGAGGAAGGCAAGGAATTGGACTTCACACCTCTCCTCGATACAGTAGTTAAGTACACACCCTGCCCTGTAGGCGATCCTGAGGGCCCTATGCAGCTTCTCGTATCCAATATCGATTCAGATCCTTATATCGGAAGGATCGGCGTAGGAAGAGTCGAGAGGGGCACTATCAAGCAGGGCGAGAGCGTTGCCCTCATGACATACGGCGAAGACGGCAAGAGAAACGCAAGAGTAGTTAAGCTCATGAGATTCCACAACTTAGGACGCGAGGAAGTCTCATCCGCATCCATCGGCGAGATCGTCTGCGTTGCAGGTATTGCTGACATCAACATCGGCGACACACTCTGCGATCCCAATGAACCCGAGCCGCTCCCGTTCGTTAAGATCGACGAGCCTACGATCGCCATGACATTCTCTGTCAATGACAGCCCTTTCGCAGGCCAGGAAGGCAAGTTCGTAACATCACGTCACTTAAGAGAAAGACTTTTCAAGGAGATCGAGACAAACGTTTCCATGAGAGTCGAAGAGACAGATACAACCGAGGCATTTATCGTAAAGGGAAGAGGTGAGCTCCATCTCTCAGTCCTCATCGAGACAATGCGCCGTGAAGGATATGAATTCCAGGTAAGCAAGCCGAAGGTCATCATGAAGGAGATCGACGGAGTGCTCTCAGAACCTGTTGAGGAGCTCGTTATCGACGTTCCCGAAGACTTCGTAGGTCCTGTCATGGAGAAGATCGGAAAGCGTAAGGGAGAGCTCCTGAACATGCTTCCTCCGACCAAGGGATATACACGTCTTGAGTTCAAGATCCCGTCCCGTGGACTCCTCGGATACCGCACCGAGTTTTTGACCGACACTAAGGGCAATGGTATAATGAACAGCGTTATCTCGGGCTTTGAACCCTTCGCAGGAGAAATCGAGACCAGAGGTCAGGGCGTGCTCGTGGCGTTCGAGACAGGTACCGCTGTAACCTACGGATTGTACAATGCCCAGGATAGAGGTGCACTCTTCATCGGAGCAGGCACGCCGGTATACGAAGGCATGATCGTAGGTGTAAATCCTAAGCCTGATGATATTACCGTTAATGTCTGCAAGAAGAAGCATGTAACCAACATGCGTTCTGCAGGAGCCGACGACGCAATGCGTCTTACACCGCCCCTGTCATTCTCCCTTGAGCAGTGCCTCGAATTCGTCGAAGATGATGAGCTTTGCGAGGTAACTCCACAGAGCATCAGACTTCGCAAAAAGATACTTAATAATGACTTGCGTGCCAAGACTCTTGCAAAGCAGAAGAAGGACGCTTGATCTGAAAAATTAACTTTGGGGGTACTTTTTAACTGATGTTGTCAAACAAAGTCAGAGTAGCTCTCAGGATATTGATCATCATTGCATTGTTATTCGGTTTTGCCGTAGCCGGTGTTTACATCGGCTACAACTATGTCATTTCCCAGGATAAGAGATTCAATACCTTAAAGAAGGATATTGAAGACGGCAAGTATGACGTAAAAGCCGATACTGAAGGCGCCGTTACCATCGTGGTAAGAAGCGGTGATTCCACATCTGACATTGCTGAACAATTATACGATCAGGGGCTTATCACCAATAAGTTCCTCTTCTCGATCATCAGTAAGCTTAACGGTTTTGACGGTGCCTACGTTGCAGGTACACACTACCTGCTCAAAGGCTATTCTTACGATGAGATCATGTATTTCCTTACCCTTGAGCCTGCGGCTGTCAAGGTAACCATTCCTGAGGGTTCCACATACTACGAGATCAAAAAGATCCTGCACGATGCGGGCCTTAATTTCGACGATGAGGAATTCGACAAGTGCATGAATTCGCCGAACCTCTTTGTCGACTATGAATTTGTATCACAGATCGAGATCAAGGACGGAAGAGACTTTATCCTCTCCGGATATCTCTATCCCGATACGTATTATTTCGATATCAACGCGAGCCCTGAGTCCATCATCAGAAGGTTCTTGAACAACATGAGGAACAAGCTCTACGATGAGTATTACACCAGGGCGAAGAAACTCGGCATGTCGATGGATGAGGTTATCACTCTTGCTTCCGTTATCCAGATGGAGACAGGTAAGCCTCTTGATATGCTCTATGTCTCTGCGGTATTCCACAACAGACTTAAGTCTGATGACGAGTCGATGAGATATCTCGGATCATCTGCTACGATCAATTACCTCGTTGAGATCAACGGAGGCAGATCGTCGATCCTTCATACGGATTCCCAGCTTTCCATCGACAGTCCTTACAACACATATACACATCAGGGACTCCCGCCGGGACCTATCTGTATGCCCGGCAGCGAAGCGATCTCTGCTGCCCTTTATCCCGAGCCGAACTGCAACTACATGTATTTCTGCGCTACGGGCGAAGACGGCAATACCGCATTTGCCACGAATCTTTCAGATCACGAGGCAAATATCGAGAAGTACAGGGAGAACTGGATCAAGGCTGACGAGGCTGCTAACGCTTCGCCTACACCGACACCCGCTGATTATACAGAGCCGACTGAGACGACGGATAACGGCGGACTTGTGATCATTCCGGGCACTTGATCCTCGGGTCAGATTTTCGCGCAGGGGAAGTATTATGGGGTATGACCGTTCAAGATATGAGATCTTAAGCCCGGCAGGCAATCCGGACAAGCTTCGCGCGGCAGTCGAATACGGCGCCGATGCGGTCTATCTTTCGGGCCAGAGCTATGGTCTGCGCGCTTTTTCCGACAACTTCAACGAGGAAGAGATGAAGGCCGGGATCGCGTATGCCCACGGGCACGGCGTAAAATGCTATGTTACGCTGAACGTAATGCCGACAGAAGAAGATCTGAACGGTCTGGAACATGCCATAAAGTTCGTCGGTAACGAGAGCGGCGCTGATGCGGTGCTGATCTCTGATCCCGGTGTGTTTACCATGGCGCGCACTCTGTGTCCTGATCTCGAGATCCATATCTCCACACAGGCAAGTGTCACAAACAGCGCTGCCTGCAATTTCTGGGCTTCACAGGGCGCGAAAAGGATCGTCCTCGCGCGCGAGGTCTCCCTTGACCAGATTCGGAAGATCCGTGCAGCTATCCCTGCTGATGTCGAACTCGAATGTTTCATTCACGGCGCAATGTGCGTCTCTTACTCCGGCAGATGCCTTCTGTCCAATTACTTCACGGGCAGAAGATCCAACGGCGGCGCCTGCGCGCAGCCCTGCAGATGGGGTTATTACGTGGTCGAGGAAAAACGTCCCGACATCCCGCTGCCCGTCGAGGAAGATCGCCGCGGCACATACATCTTCGGCAGCCGCGATATCTGCATGATCGACCACATACCGGAGCTCGTCGATGCTGGCATCAATTCCTTCAAGATCGAAGGCCGCATAAAGGGCGCATACTATGCCGCAGCCGTCACAAAGGTCTACAGGGAAGCAGTCGATCTTTACTGCAAGGATCCTGACAACTACAAGGTTGACCCTCGCTGGAAAGTGATCCTCGACAAGGTCGTCCACAGGGACTATGACACGGGGTTCTTTTTCGATGCCCCTGCTGATGACGCGAAAATAGATCCCGACAAGTCCTATAACAAACCTGCATTTGTCGTCGGCGTCACCGAAGGCTTCGATGCTGAATCCGGACTTTGCATTGTCACCCAGAAGAACAAGCTCTATAAGGGCGACACTTTGAACGTGCTCATGCCCGAAGGCTATATCGCCCCGGTGGTTGTTTCCGAGCTTTACGACAGCAAGATGAATCCCGTCAACGACTGCCCTCATCCTGAGATGAAGTTCTACATGAAGGCCGTATCCTCTGTTGACGGCTCTGCAGTAGAACTGCCGCCCATGACATTCCTTTCCCGCGACGGCGACAAGGATTTCGGCATTCCCGCACCCAATTAAGCTCTTCTGTTATGTAATTATTGCTTTGGCTTTTTTGCCACCCTTGTGTCAGAAAACGTTAATTATTTTGTAACACATTCTGACATTGGTTGTGCTATATTTAAGCCATCAGATAAAACGAACGGAATAGTTTGAAGGAGGTGAGACCAATGGGAAGTGAAGCACAAACAAGCAGACGATTGGTCTTGCTTGATTCACTCGTTTCCTCCAAGTAAGTATTAAACTTAAATTTGAGTTTCTCTCAAAATTTGAATCAAGAGATCAGTCGTACTTGAATTACATCTGAATAATTTTGTAACTGTAAACCCAGGGGCTGCCTCAAAATGAGGCAGCTCTTTTTGTCTTGGGAGGGAGGCGGATTTCGCGCACGCCGTGCAATGATCGTTTTCGAGCGCGCCGTGTAATGATCGTTTTCGCGCACGCCGGAATCCAACTTTAAATCCAACTATTTGTCTTTAAAAAGTTGGAAGAAAAGTTGGAAAGCGCCGGAATCCAACTTTCATTCCATGTTTTCTGGTCCAAAAAGTTGGATTATAAGTTGGAACATTGAATATCCCGAAAGCAACCTCTGAA
>JAFWQC010000001.1 GCA_017509245.1 Clostridiales bacterium
CCATCGACCATATACATGGCGTTGAGCCTGTCGCGTCCGCCGGCCGATACGCGGATAACTGAGCCCATATCAGGTCCCATTGCCTCTACTAGTGGTGCGTACTCGCCCTCTGGATCGCAGACAAGGATATCGTCGTCCGTATTGAGCATAAGGAAAGTGATAAGTTCCTTGGCTGAGAAAGACTTACCGGAGCCCGGGACACCCAAAAGGAAAGCCGACTGGTTGAGAAGGTTCTCCTTGTTGCACATGATAAGGTTATGCGAGATCGCATTCTCACCATAGTAGATGCCGCCTTTGTCCATTATCTCCTGTGTCTTGAAGGGCAGGAATACTGCCAAGGACTCAGTATTAAGAGTCCTGAAGCAGTCGATCTTCCTGACACCAAAAGGCAGGGCAGTATTCAGGCCGTCGGCCTGCTGCCATTTTAGGACTGCCATCTGGCAGTGTCTACCCTTTGCAACGGACTGCAGAGCTTCTGTATCGAGATCCAGCTGCTCTTTGCTGTCTGAAGAGATAGCAATGGTAATGAGGCCGAGCATCATGCGCTGGTCACGAGTAGTGAGATCAGCCAGAAACTCCTTCGTCTTATTGCGCTGCAGTTCCATATCGTAAGGAATAACAGCAGAGAAGTTGTTGTTCTGGTTCTGCTTCCTCTGCCAGTTAGTGATATTGGTCTCAACACCGAGAAGTCTATTTTCGACCTCACGGATTGCTTCATCAGTTGGCACTGAGAGAACATCGATTGAGAGCATGAGGTTCCTGTTCATGTCGGTAAGCTCGGCAATAATGTCATCGCTGATATAGTTGCCGTAGTCCTTGAGGAAAAGGACCCTCACGAACTTCTCCCCGAGCTTGATATAGTCATCTTTTCGCTCGATGGTATCCGGACAGATATAGTCGCGGAAGTCGTGGCCAAGGGCTGCTTTCTTATTCATATCGAACTCGAAAGTGACCTCTTCGCCCTGCCTGTAGAAGTCGTGGAGTATGCGAAGCTTCTCTGTTGCATCGAGATCTTCCAGGGAACTTCCCAAAGAAGAAAGACGCATCTGAAGATCCGCTCCGGTCCTGGCAAAGTACGTCCTTGCATCTTCAACACTCTTCTTGTTGATCGATACGGTAATATACTTCTCCTGAGTAATGCCGTTTGCTCCAGTTGCTTTCTCGAGAAGCATGTCATTGTACTCTTCACGGTAAACATCAAGCTTGTCACCCTTAAGCTGCATAAGGATTGAATTCTCAAAGTCCTTCTTGTTCAGCCTATGGTTGTTTACCGTAATCTTGGTAGTAGCGGCACTGTCAAATGAATTGAGAACGTCGGAATAGAGCAGGAACATATTCTCCTTGTCCTCTTCAGATGCTACCTGATAGTTGATGTCCGAGAACTTCCATGTCTTTGAGAACTTGTTAGGTCCTACCTGAAAGATCCCGTCAGGCCAGATGCGCTGTACCGGGATCAGGTCCTGGACCCGTCTCGGCACAACAAACATCTCCTTATCCTGCTTCAGTAATGTTTGTATGCTCTTTAGCATTCATTGCCTCCTTGTCTTTGTCTGAGAAATACCCCTTAAGCGCTTCCAAATACAGGTTGTTTGCCTTAACTGTCAGCCTTCTCGGGACGATGAAGTTGTCCTTAATCCATGCCATGAGGATCTTCTCGAAAGGCATGCCGTTATACTTGATGAACCCAATAGCTGCAAAAGGTATTGCAGCAGCGATACAAAAGTAAGTGATCATGTCCTTAGATACGATGTCACGGGTACCGAAGTAGACCGCAACGGCGGAAGCTACAGCGAGCCCGGAACAGATCAGCTGCCTTAAGTTAAGTCCGAAGAAGACGCCTTCGGTGTATTCTCTAATGTCTTTGTTTATATTGATTTCCATGGTTTTCCTCCTTACAAGCCCATCATGTCGTGAATTATCCTGTCGGAGCCTTTAACGAGCCCGACTAATACAAGCATGTTGAAGACTACTTCCGTTACGTATATCCAAACCATCTTCAAAGGTTCATATGAAGTGTTCATTTGAGGCATCGATGCTGCATAAGCAGTGAAGATAACGCATGCCAAAACAATAACTACACCCTGAAGACAGACACCGGCGAAGCTCTTAAGAAAGCTCTTAGCGATGTTCTCTGTAGGCTGGCCTGCCATAGTAGATAGCGGTATAGGTGCTATAGCCGCATACATATAGATCCTGAAGAATCTGCCGTATACAGTAAGGAGCAGGACTAGACCAACCACAATAAATGCAAGGTGAGCGATGAAGCATACAGCCCATATAGGAATAGCACCGTCTAAGATACCGATACCCTCGAAAGTGCTCTGCACCTCAGAAGGGATCGTGAACTCCAGGGCAGTGCCAATGGAGCTGGCTCCGGTTACCTTTGAGATGATGCCTTGAACTATCGTTACGAAATCCACAAGCAGGGTAAGACAGTTATCGATCAAGTATTTTGCAATAGCAAAACGGATAAACACTTTTACAGCCGTCTCAGGCTTTCGGAGCTCGGCAAAGCTCCCGCAGGTCTTGATAACTCCAACAGTGAAGAACAAAACCAGCAGGGCAGTGCCGATAGCTCCTAAGACACCATTTATTGTGGAGATGATGCTCCAAATGGTGCCGCCTTTGAAGGTCTGCGGAGAGGTTGTAAGGATGGCCCACATTTTTTCGAGCATATCGCCAAGGTACTCAAGACCCTGGTAAAGCTCGTACCAAGCTGCGGTACCCAAAATATCACCTCCCGATCAGATCAGCCGAAGACGCCGGGAGCGATAGCGGTAAGGATCGACTTTGCGAAGACGATGATGAGACCGCCAGCGAGGCAAAGGAATCCCTGAGATCTCTGGGAAGGATCGTGGCTCTGGAAGCTCATACCAACCTGAACCAGGCCCCAACCGGAAAGAATTACGCCGATTGCCCTGATGATGCCGAAGATGATGTTCGACATGTTGTTGATGGCAGTTTCAGCCTCACTGTCAGCGAGTACCGGCACCATACATACAGCTACGATGCCGCAGGTGATCGCAGTCGCCAGGTAGCGCTTCATGATCTTCTTTCTCTTGTCATTAGCAAGAGCGGTTACATTGTTGTTTGAATTGATCTTGTTCATGTTTTTCAATCTCCTTTGTTTGTTAGTTTTCTTCGAGATCCTCATAAGAGAGGACCTCACATTCGGTTTGTTCCTTGATAAGGTTCTCGATGTTGATTGCCTTATCCCATACGTCAGGATCGTCGCCAACCAGTGCGATGGTCGCTTCAGATCTCGTGTCTTTGCCGTGAATGAACGGCGCTGCGCCTCCCTCTTCCGTGAAAGCGATCTTCGGATGGTGCATGAGGTCGTACTTAAGATCGACAACCGGATATTCACCTCTTATGAAGAGGATCCCGTAACGGTTATCGAGCATTCTTACCTCATCAGGGGTCATGAGTTCTCTGGCCTGAAGTAAATCGTGTTTTGTGGATCCGCCACCACTACGACCTCTGTTCTCGTCGTAGTTGTTCGTATCGATCGTCTCCTTGCCTACGAGCTCACTGACATACTTGTGAGTGCTTTGCTCATTGCCGCCCAGATACAGGAATTCATCGCAGTTACCCGTGATGGACTCCCAG
>JAFWQC010000077.1 GCA_017509245.1 Clostridiales bacterium
GAAAAATCCGGACCTTGACATAATATGAGTTAGTCTATTGACTCCTTCTCTTTTAAACCGTCTAAACGAAAGAACCCTGAGGAAATACTTCATTTTATCGATAATCTTTATTGTCTTATGTTATTCTTAAAGAAATTAAAGCTCAAGACAATATGTAAGGGCCTCCCAACAACTTGTAGGTTCGAGGATCATCTCAATATACTTGTTGTTGGCTAAAACACCAGGTACATGAGAAGTTGCCTCATACAAGAAAGGAAGGCCTTTACAAATGAAAGTATATGTCGGAATTGATGCTCATACAACCAATTACACGCTCGCTGCTATGTTCGCTATTGATCAGGATCCTATCAATGTGAACACCTATGCCCCAAAGATTTCTAATATCGTCTCTTACTGCAAAGATCTCAAAAAACGATTTGGAGAAGATACAGAGATCATCACCGGATATGAAGCTGGAACACTGGGATTCTCTCTTCGCAGAGATCTTGAAGAGAAGAATATCAAATGCATTGTAGTAGCACCCAGTTCTATACCTGGAACGGAGATGAATCGTAAACGCCGTAAAAAGACAGATAAGAGGGATGCCAAAGCAATTGCTAAAAGTCTGCTTTCTCACGACTACAGTGAAGTCCATATGCCGGACAAAGAGGATGAAGCAGTCAGGGATTACATCAGGCTGCGGGAAGATATCAAACAGGATCAGAAGCGTACCAAACAAAGAATTGGAGCTTTCTGTCATCGGCACGGATTCCATTATTCAGAAAGCAAGTACTGGACGAAGAAACACATGGAGTGGCTCAGGAGCCTTCCTGTTGAGGGGATGCTTAAGGAAACGCTCGATGGTTATCTCAGATCCCTGAACTACCATACGGATCGGATCAATGAACTCGATATCAAAATTAATACGATCGCTGAAACTGACAAATACCGTGAGTCTGTGCATAAACTGATCTGCTTCAAGGGGATCAAGACTCTGACTGCACTTGCGCTCATCGTTGAGATCGGTGACTTTACACGATTTGTCAAAGCTAAGAACTTTGCGGCATTTCTCGGACTTGTATCAGGTGAGAACAGCAGCTCCGATGGGCAGAACCTTCTTGGTATTACGAAACAGGGAAATCGTTTCCTGAGAAGACTCCTGACAGAATCAGCACAATGCTTTTCAAGATTCGCTTCCAGAACAAAATCGAAAGAACTGCTTCAGAGACAAAGCGGAAATACCGAGGAGATCATTGCATACGCAGATAAAGCCAACGAACGATTAAGGAAAAGGTATCAGCGACTGGTCTTAATCAACAAGAAACCTGCAAACAAAGCCAATACGGCGGTAGCACGGGAGCTTGCCTGCTTCATCTGGGGAATGATGACAGGAAACACCCATACGGCTCTGGCCTGAGATAAAGGTGTACACCTATCTGGAGAAGATGATTATGAGCTGGTATTCGGAAGGCAAATACAGCAGTCAGACACAGTATGACTGGTACGCAACCATTCAGGTGAAGCTGAAATTCAATACACATACCGACAAGGATATTATCGATTGGGTACGGAAGCAGAAAAAGGATCCAAACAGTTCGATCCAGGGATCGATCAAACGGCTGATCAGAGAGGAGATCAGCAGAACCCCTGATGATTCAAACGTGTAGCGCCACCTCCTCTCGCTGCGCTCGGTCTGCTTACCGGCTCACCGGAACCCCCATTCCGCTGACCTGCAAAACGGTCAGCTTCATCTCCCTTCGGTCGGGTTCCTTATTCGCCTGGCAGACCCCAGTCGGTGGTTGTCAGATAAAAGTCGGCCAGCCCCGTGCGCCTGCCAGGGCGCACTCACCGGGGGTACACATTTATTTCTTTTGAAATAAATCAAGTGTTTATGAAATACTGGAAAGCATCACATTACAAATATTCAAAGTTATAAGGAAGGAGTCATTCGACAGAAACTGGATGGTTCAGTTATCTGCGATAAAACTTTGAGGCACAACATCACCGTGATCCTCGAATCAAGACAGCAGAACTGGCGGCGAAGCCATTGACCTGTGGGGTGGGAACTCGTTCCCTGATACACGTATAACAGAGTGGCCAACTACCGCGAACTGTTACATGTCGAATACTCTTTCCCTATGTCTTTGAATCATCAAGAGGGTATAACCTCAAAATTCTTCGAATTTTTCGTTATACCCTCTTGACACCGGCCCTTACATAACAGGTTTTATGGTCATGAGCTTGCCTTTTTGATTCACTGCTTCAGGCGGTTTATGCCGTCTGATCTGAACCGGGCAGGACTGTTTGCCGTGACAATTCTTCCCAGCGTTTATGGTGCCTGTCGGGGCGAACAGGAACTTTTA
>JAFWQC010000078.1 GCA_017509245.1 Clostridiales bacterium
ATGTAAAGAATAGTTGATTTTCGCGCGAGAACAAAGTGCCTGCGGCGTTAATACAAAGGCCCGATGCTGATAACAGCACCTGGCTTAAATATGGTGTATTAACTTACAACAGTACGCTTATTTTCCCTTAAACAATCCTGTTATCTTGCCTGCAGCGATTACATTGCCGGTATTGCCGTCTTTGTCAGTTTCCATGTCCTTGATGAACTTCGGAACTTCAGGGAAATTGGAATTTATGCTGCCTTTGACTCTCTTAACGGGATTCTTAAGAGCTATGACATAGATGTTGTACTGATGAACGCTTCCTGCGGGCGGATATGCTCCAACATAAAAGTCTTTTCCTGCAAATCCTTCAGGGAGTGATGTTTCGGTTATGTCCCCCTGGACCCAATGAAGAAAACAGTTGGCATTTACATCTACCATATAAATTGCATAGCAGGAAGCACCTTCAACAGGCTTCCATGACAATTCGGGAGAAGCATTTATTTTGTCGCCTGTGTTTGATGTCACATCATCCCAATAACCGTTGTGAAGGCTGTTGGAAGTAACTGCAAAGGCAGGATACTGCCCGACAAATTCATCACCTGTATTGTCAGCTTTTGCTTCACTTGTAACGGTTGTTTCGGGTTCTGTTTTTGCCTGTGAAGATTCAGCGGGTTTGGCCGTACAGCCTGCAAAAGAAAGCACAAGAGCTCCGCAGAGGAGCAAAGAAGTCAGTCTGTTTGTTTTCATATTTATTTCCTTTCATACGTTCAACTTATCAGGCTATAGTTAAACACACAAAAAGCAAAACGCCAAATCTGACTGGCCGGCCTGTTTATGTCCTGGGCAGCATTACAGTAAGACCGAAGGACTTTTCGTCAGATTCTGCCTTGAGCATTCCGCCTAGATCTTCCACTGCTCGCCTTACGTTCAAAAGTCCGAATCCGTGATGCTCGGTATCTTTCTTAGATGTATATCCTGTTGAACTTAAGAGCATTCCGGTATCAATCTTAGTAGAAGCCGAATTGGTTATCTTTATGACAAAGAACTTCTCCGTCTTTTTTATGCTGACGGTTATGTAAGGATCGTCACACGTGCAGGAAGCTTCAATGGCATTATCAAGAATGTTCGCGAAAATGCTGCACATGTCCATCGGCTTTAACTTGAGGCCTCCGTCAACGGTTCCGTCTATGTTAAACCTGATATTCCGCTCATCCATCTTCTCTGCTTTCATGGAGATGATGATGTCAAACATCTCATCGCCTGTAACGAACCTGGGTGAAAGTGAGCCTACGCTTCCCAGCATGTCGCTGATGTGCGCGGACGCTTCTTCTGTCTGACCGTTCGCAAGCATCATCTGCGCCATCGCTAGATTGTTTTTTATGTCATGGCGGAATGCTCTGGTCTCCGTCTGCTGTTTCTTATATTGGCTGATGTATTCAAGCTCGGCTGCGAGATACGTTTCCTGCGATTTTGTTTTCTCGCGAAGTGTCCTTTCCGCTGCTGACACGATTACGAAGACCGGTACCGCAAGCCCTGATATCACTATCTCAATCGCATAGATTATGCTCATGATGTGATATCTGTATTCAAGACTGATATCGTCAGACGGAAGGAGCGCAGGAATAAAAGGAAACATTACGAAAAAGGCAATCCACAAAATAAAAACGACCCTTAACGGAATGCTGATAACAAAATACTTTTTCTGCCTGTAGAATCCGAAATAAACGATCAAGAAAAGCGCAGAAGTTATCAGCATTGCTATGGCTGAAATTGCTAACCAGAGTGGCCCGGTTGCGAATGTTTTCTTAAATATCTCATTCGACACTTCTTCCGTGCCACCTATCAGGTAAACCACTGTCATCTGTGAAAAAGCATTCAGGTAATAGGTCAGTATCAAAAAGAAGACCGTTGATTCTATTGCTCTTCTGACCTTCTTCTCCGTATAGGCAAACAGATAGAAGACGAAAGCAAAAATATAGAATGCAGCAACGATCATTGTATTTGTGATCTGGAGCATATCAGCATCGATGTCGCTAAAGATAATGTTCAATATGACATTGTAGACTATAGTTAATCCGAAAAAGCCAAACGAAGACAGAACCATTTTGCGCGTGAGAGTGATATTTCTCCCCATGAAGCAGGCAGCGATAAGAACAACCAGCAGCAAAGCCAGAACGTACATAGTATTATTCATGACCGCGGATAAGGTATTGATCACAGCTTGTATCATTGTGTCTGACATATCAGAAAGCTGCCCTCTCAACGAAATCATATAACGCTTCTTTAAGCGGCTTTATGTTGCTGCGGCTCACCGGAAGAAGTTCGCCGTTATCCATGACAGCATCGCTTTTCGCTATCTTTTTGACCTTTGCAAGCGATATCAGATATCCTCTGTGGATCCTGAAGAAACCGCTGTTCTTCAGCTGCTCCTCATAGTCACTTATGTTATATCTGGTGATGTGTTCACCGTTTGAGGTGACGATCCTGACATTCTTATCCATTGATTCCATGTAAATGATACTGTTTATGTCTATCAGAACATCTCCGCCGTCTTCTTTGACTATTATCTGGCGGTTCTTGCTCTTGGTGTCACGGACATAGGATAAGACTTCTTTTAACTTGCCCGGATCAACAGGCTTGGTGAGATATCTTAATGCGTTGACTTCATATCCTTCAAGCGCATATTCGATGTGGGACGTAAGAAAAACTATAAAGACGCTTTCGGACTTGCTTCTCAGTTTCTTTGCCAAAGTGATCCCGTCCATTTCAGGCATCTCGATATCAAGGAATACCAGATCGTAGGGACAGGCACAGAAAGAGTCGAAAAGAAGATTCCCGTCGGGAAAGGTGTCGATATCATAATCGAGTTCGGCGAGCTGTTTATCAAGAACGGTTTTGAATTCCTTACGGAATAATTCCTCGTCATCACAGATTGCGATACGCATCTCCGGCCCCTCCAACAATATTGCTTTTTGAATTTTATTATTACCCATAAATGAATGCAACATACTGTTCACGGCAAAAACGATACCATTCACGCCAGGCTGCCTCAGACGCAGGTAATGCAGTGATAGAATCGCCGCGACATCAAAAAGAGGTTTTTGGAGGTAAATATGGCAAAAGAATTATCCACTCAGGCGAAATGGAAGCCCTGGAAGGGCGTTCTTCTGTTCGTTATCGCATTTGCATGGCTTATCATCGGAAGCATGTTATCGTTCTTTATCGGAACTTATTCGACACTGGTGATTCAGTTAGGTTTTCTGGCAATAGCGATTGCAGCATGTCTTATCAACAAGACACCGCTTAAGGAAGTATTCCCGATCAAAAAGATCACGGTAAGAGATTTCTTCGGAACACTCCTTATGTGGATCGGCGCACTCCCTCTTGGCCTTCTCAGCGCACTCATCGTAGGCAAGTTCATGCCGAAGACATTTGAGAATGTTACAGCAGGACTTACTGAAATGACCACGAGCATTGTTGTAGTCGGATTCATCGCAGCTGTAATCTGCCCTCCGATCTGCGAAGAAGCGATCATGAGAGGTGCGATACTCAGCAATTTCCGCTCCATCAAAAAGGACTGGGTCATCGTACTCATCATCGCAGTGATGTTCGGCATCCTTCATACTGACTCGGTAAGATTCATCAACACATCACTCATGGGCGGATGCCTTGCCTACCTCGTTGTTAAGCGCAACAACATCCTTCTCCCTGCAATGTTCCACTTCATCAACAACTTTGTAACCATCGGAATAAGCACTATCGCATCTGTAACTGCTCAGCAGGCAGGTCAGTCACAGAGCGCAGCTGAGGTTACGGCTGCAGCAGTCGATGCAGTACCCGGCATGATGATCGCAGCATTCCTCTGCCCTCTGTTCCTTGTTCTCGGTATCCATCTCATCAAGCGTCAGAATGAGATCTCCGAAGGAAAAGAAAAGAGCGGAATTAAGCTTGGCGCAAAGATCGGCATCTCCGTCATTCCCTGTGCTCTTCTTCTCGCAGGTGGAATAATCTTACAAACAATGGCAGCAGCTCATTGATCTAGACAAAAAAGAATCAGTCAGATCCTCATCCGCGAAATTCGCGGGTGAGGATTCTTATATTCAGCCGGAACTATTTACAATACTTCTCTTCAAACTGATTCAGTACGCGCTTGAGACCGCTGTCCAGGATAAGCTTTCCTTTGCTTACTATATGCGGCGGAATCTCTTTGTAATACGCTTCTGCGATCCCGCCTGCTATTGCCGCTATCGTATCACTGTCTCCGCCTAATGATATTGCTCTTCTGATGCAGGACTCATAATCTTCTGTCTCGAAAAACGCTTCTATCGCAGGAGGCACTGAATACATCGACCTCGAATCAAACTGATATCCGTCTCTGATATCTTCTATCGGAACAAATGGAAGTTTGAACTCTTCAGTAAGACGGCGCCTGATCTCGTTCTTATCGATTCCTTTGCGCGCATAAAATACTGCAAGCGCAACTGCCTGGGCACACCTGACGGCCTCACGGTTGTGATGGGTATAGTAGCAGCTCTCGCTGACCTGTTTGCGAATGGTTTCCTCATCATCAAAGGCCCAGCCGATCGCCGAAACGCGCATGGAAGCACCATTGCCGTAACTTCTCTGTACATGCAGCGAATCTGATTCGGCCCAGTCGATGAACATCCGTCCGAAGCCTGCATGCGGATAACGGTTGTAATACGCCTTAATGTGCTGAGCATAGCATTTACGCGGAGAACTGTCATCCATGTTGAGAATGCTTTCTGCTATGGCGACAGTCAGGACCGAATCATCCGTGAACCTTGCATCTTTCGGGAACAGTACAAAGTCTTCCGATTTGACATTATGCCACTCGTACCAGGATCCTATTATGTCACCGAAAACTGCACCGTACATTTTTATCCTTCCGCTAATTCAATCTGATCACTACCATAATAATTGAAAAACCAGATCTTTACCCCAGGTCTTTCATTTTGAAAGTATAAACCTTCGAGAAATCATTATCCAGGCAGATGCTGACGGTAAGCTCATCGAGATTATATACGCAGGACCATTCAGTCAGCTGTTTGTTCTTCACTTTTTCGAGGATTGCCATAGCTTCCTGCTCCGTGACTTCATGTTTGGATCCGAGCTCCTTTTCAATGGTGCTCAGTCTTCCATCCGTTTCGCCCTTGCCGTAATACTTTCCGGGCGCGATCACGCTGTTGGTGCAACACGGATGTTCAACCGTTACCATCTTTCCGTCAAGCCACTCAACAACGACATATCTGCCTGATCTGTCCGTGATGAACAGATGGTATGTAGTTTCGAGATCGGAATGAATGTCATATGTATCGAGCAACTTAAGCGCCTCATCGACAGAAGCACAGTTATCGAGAATGGCTCTGATTGCACAGTATATGAGAAGATCCGGCTTCCCGTTGTCCTGGTGGGTCTCATCAATACTGATCTGAAGTATGCCTGCTCCCACGCCCTTCTCGTTCATCCCATCAACAACCATATAAGGCGTTATGATCATTATGAGTCTCCCCAAAGGAGAGTCAGGGTTTACGGATGCTTCCTGACCCACACCAAGGACACCGAGATCTGCGATGCCGATAGATTCATAGGCTCCTTCAGGATGAGAATGGACCAGGATCGTATCTGTCTCCGTGTAATCGAAATTGCGCCCCAGCAGATGATCGCCGTCAGCCGTAACAGCAGCAAAAGCCGCACATCCGAAACCGAAGTTATTCTTATCGAAAAGATTGGGCGCACCGTATAAATGCTTGTTAAGGATCCATCCTAAAAGCTCATCAACGCTTTTCGCACCTGAATCCATCATGCCCTTAGTATTGGTGCACTCAAGATTCTTCATTGTGTACAAACCGCCAGAAACTTTATTCACTGTCATCATGGTGCGTATGTGATTGAAAAGCAGAACGGAAGGTATGAGGATCATGAGTCCGTATACGACAGGTAGTACGATCTTTTTTTTGAGCTTGAAGACAAAGCAGATCTCAAGAACGAATGAGATCAGGAAGAGCACTGCGCCTGCGGGAATGAACGGGAACCAGTTGAACGTTCCGACCGTTTTGACATCAATGCAGTAATGGATCACCGGATCCGTCATCACCTTACGGAATTCTTCCAGCGTTACACGTTCGCCATTCTCTTTGAAACGTTCACGCTGATAAAACATCGGATCGTAAAGCCTATAGAGGCACTCGGCCACCTCTTTGAATTCAGCATCATCCACAGCCCTAAGTCTTCCCTGAACTGTAATGTGCTTATACATGTTTCTGAAATAGAGCTGCTTATCTTTTTCGCTCATACCGGAAAGATCAAACAGGATAAACGCAAAGTCTCCGTTTATGTCCCCGACCACCTGAAGTTTTTTATCCTTAAGGTCGATGTCATCGTAATAGACAAAGATATCAGTCTCGATGTTTTGACCGAGATCTTCAGGCTTTATGTTCTTGTAATCAAAGCCTTTCTTAAACAGGCCCGTAAACCAGTTACCGAAGAAACCTGCCAATACCAGCAGGATCCCGATAAACATTACAACAGCCGTGATGACTATCGCTTTCTTATTTCGTTTATTCATATGATCACCCTTCAAATATTTACCATTATAACATTTGCAAAAACCGCGCAAACAAAAAGCGGGCCGAAGCCCGCTTCCGTGTATTATGTCTTCTTTAAGCTACTCTGTCCTTGAGCTGATCAAAAGCTCTTTTCGCGACCTGCTTAACATTTGGATCCGTATCAGAGAATGCGAGTTTCTTGACGTACTCCTCACAGTTCTTTGCATGGATCGTTGCAGCAGATTCACATGCAGCTGCTCTCACCACGGGAGAGATGTCACGCAGAAGATTGATCAGTGCCATGCCTGAATCGTAAGATGGAATCATGCCGAGAGCTATTGCGGTTGTGAGCCTGATGTCTTCGCTCGGGCTGTCCACATACTTGACGATGGCACCCAGCTTCTGCTTAGCGGCCAACTTCATGATCTTATCTTTCAAAACATCTGTAAGTGCCATAGTCTGATCCCCCTTTGCTTAAGTTTCTATTTTTATTATATGGGTGGCATTTATACCGAATAATCAATAAATAATAAACACTCTGTAAATTCGGTAAAAAAGCTCAAGATTGCTCTTGAGCTTTTCGGGGGATCAGTTTCCTATTTCTTCACTTTAACTTTTCTTCCTGAATTGGATTTTTTGAACAGTTTTCTGTATTTTCTGATCTTCGATTTCTTTACCTTAACGGTCTTAACCTTGGATCCCTTGAGCGATCTCTTTACTCCGGACTTGGCGAGCTTGACCGTATTCTTAATGTAAATGGTCTTCAGGCTCTTATCACCGTAGAACGCATACGGACCTATCTTCCAGAGAACCTTTGAAGTAATCGTGAAAGACTTGAGTTTCGGACAGCTGATAAATGCTTTTGTACCGATCGTCTTGAGCTTGGCACCTCCTGTTACCTTGACCAGATTAGAGCATCCCTGGAAAGCATTGTCATCGATTATAACAACATTCGATCCGATAACCACTGACGTCAGCACAGTGTCTTTATTGAATGCCGTCGTTGCGATCCTGTTGACTATGTATCTGTTCTCTTTTATCTCAACGGTAGCAGGAATGCTGACACTTTCCGTTCTGTCCTTGATTCCGATTACTGAAACAGTACCTGTTCCATCTGTGGCCGAATAAGTTACACGGTAAATGATATTGTCTACCGTCGCCTCTTCACCCTTTACTGCAGCACCCTTTTTCGGGATCAGAAGATCAGCATCGCTGACTTCATTCTTTAAGTCCGGATCGGAAAACTTCTTTCCGCATCTGGTGCACTGGTAGTATTCTTTGTGTCCGTCAATGTTGTATGTCGGAGCCTTTTCCGCGTGATGCTCCGCATGATCTTTGTCGTGGCCCAAAGGCGCAACAACTGTGCTTGCTGATGTTATCTCATTCTTACCTTCGGAATCACCGAACAGTTTTCCGCACGCGGTACATTTCCAGTATTCGGTATGACCTGACTCCGTGCAGGTTGCATCCTTGGCCGACGTCTTTTCGAGACTGTGACCCTTGGCAGGAACTACGGTATCTGCAAGTGTGATCTCATGCTGGCCGTAGCGGTCCTTATAGAGTTTCTTGCATCCGCATTCAGTATCCTCGCAGACATAGTATGCAATGTTGCCCTTTCCGGTGCATGTAGCAGGTTTGGCTTCAACCTTGGTCAGTTTGTGAGTCATTACGATCTCGTTGAACGTGACTTCCACGGTAATGTTCTTTGCAGGCATCGTAAACTTGTTTCCGCTTACCGTTGTTCCGTCAGCCTTGACCGTACCGGTCAGATAGCCTTCTTCAGGTTCGAGCGTCAATGAGATCTCGTCTCCGTAATACGCGGATGTCTTTGAAAGCTTTACTTTTCCTTCGCCGGTCTTCTTGACCGTAATACTGTAAACGCCCTTCTTAAACGTAACTTCAACGGTGGCTTTGCCGGCTGTCATCGTGAACTCATTGCCGCTTATCGCCGTGCC
>JAFWQC010000079.1 GCA_017509245.1 Clostridiales bacterium
CCTCGTGATTTAAAGTAATATTCAATTGAGCCATGTTCTTAACCTCCTTAATTGTTCTGGACAAACAAATTATACAAGGTTAAGTCACTTGGCTCTTTTATTTTGAATTTACACAATTATATGGGCACGACGCAAAATCCAACTTCATGTCCAACATTTCCTGGGAAAAACGTTGGACATCGAAAAAACTTTGTTAATGCTCGACTTTTCGACCGACTTTTCGAGGCAAAAAACTCGAGCATTGAGTCGAGCATTGGTGAAAACCGACTTCGTGACCGACTTATCGAGGCAAAAAACTCGAGCATTGAGTCGAGCATTGGTGAAAACCGACTTCGTGACCGACTTTTCGAGGCAAAAAACTCGAGCATTGAGTCGAGCATTGGAAAACGCCTACGGAAAACCGCAGTTTTCAACCACTTCAAGGCCTCCGCCTGCACCCCATCACAACACCGCAGTATTATGCTTCTTTGAGACCTCAGCCTGCTGCGAAAGCTGGTACTTATCGAAGAGCTTCACGTACATGAGCGGGACCGCGCCTACGATTGCCGCACTGGCCTGGATGCCGTTGGGGATCACTGAGCCAAGAGCAGCCGTGACGCCGTACATAAAAGGCAGTGATTCAAAAGCGAAGTAGCCGGCGAGCATGATGACCTCAGCTGCAAAAGAAGCTGAAAGCTTTCTTGCAAGCGATACCTTTCCTTCATTGTTCCTCTTAAGCAAAAGGCCGGCAACAAGTCCCATTATTCCTTTGATCAGGAATGTTGCAACCGCATATTGCGGATATCCCGCCATCAGGTCTGCCAGCGTCGAACCGATTGCTGCGGGTACCAGCGCGAATGGTCCCAGGATATATGAACTTACCAGGATCATGAGGTCGCCGAGATTAATGTGACCTATGGCCGTCGGTATGTGAAGTTCGGTCCCGATAAATATCAATGCCGCAAGTACGCCTGCGTATGCGGTCTTTTTTAATGTGTTTCTGTTCTTTTCTTTATTGCTCATATTGAGTTCTCCTTTTATATAAATTTATAGCATTGCGTGATCCAGATACTGGTAACGCATTTTTTCTTCATCGTGAATATAAGTGTTACAGTGCGGCCTGGCTTCATACACAAGTTGTCCGTCGCGGTAGACAATGAGCTGGTTCTGTGGTACTTCCTCCCATTCTGAACCGTCAAGCGGATGGGTCGAGAAGACCACCGCGCCGGGTCTGGAAAGCCTGTACATCGTTCCGGGCTCATTCTTGTGGACATACATGTAATCGCCGTCGTACAAGAGAAAGTTAAGTTTGTTGCCGGGTGTGAGCTTAAGCACGATCTCATTTATGAAGTTGATCTTTCTGGCATCGTCAAAGCCGGTAAGTATCAGTCTGTTGATCCACTCAACGATGTAGTACAGGACTCTCTCGCTGTCAGTTGATCCTTCCTGGACATAAAGATACGGACTGAGCACTGCAGATTCAAAGATGGTTCCGTTATGCACAAATACCCATTTCTTTCCTGAGGAATCGCTGAGCACAAACGGATGCGTATTGCCGAAGCTTACATCACCTACGGTCGCTTTTCTGATATGGGCCATACATCGTGATGTCTCGATCTTTCCGGTAAGCCTGTTCTTGAGGTACTTGCTGTCAACGGCACGCACCGGCTCTTTCTCGACCGATACCAGACCATCGTCAAGCAGAGCCAGCCCCCACCCGTTATGGTGTTCGACACTGTGCTTGTAAAAGGCATCCAGATATTCGTTTACACGGATCTTTCTGTCAGCTGATACCCCAAAAAGCTCGCACATTTTCCAGATACTCCTTATCAGACTCGGATAATTGACTTACCGCCAGCTCGAAAAGATATGTAGCCCAAACTGAAGCTTTCTTTCCATATACCTCAGCATCAAAGCCTTCAACCTCAACCGCTTCCACAGCCTGCTGTACTTTATCAGCAGAATCTATCGATGACAATTCTTTTTCGAGCTTTAAAAGATTCCTGTCAGAATAGACTATTCCCTTAAGAAGTGCGACATAACCGAGGGCGCGGTCCAAAGGAACGCTGTCCGCAACACGTATCTCAATGTATTTCTTCACGCGGAAATGGAAGAATCCCATTGAGATGAAGTGTTCGATGAGCCCTTGCTTACGGGATGCGTCAAGATTGTTTTCCGATATTAGCCCGTTCTCGAAAATATCTTCCGCCGTGTCCGCTCCCACATCCACAGTCTCACCATTATCGGTAAGGAGGATCAGGGGCGTGTGGTAAATTGTATCGGCAACGGAATCGTATCCGAATCCTGGCTCAAAGGATCCGGGATAGAAGCCCGTTCTTGCGCTGTCGAGATCATCCCACTCCTGGATCCTGAAAAGATGCGGTTTGCCGGGATTGTCTTTTAGTGTCGAATCCGGACAGGTCTTATTTTCCATTGCGATCATGAGGATCGGCGATATCTTCTGAAGGATATTGAGTTTACGCACCAGATCTTCCTCGGACCTGAAATCCACGGACACCTGAGTCGAAGCAGAAGCTCTCATCATGTATTTGCCGTATTTCCCCGAATTCCTGAAATATGCGTCCATAAACTTGTATCTCTTCTTCGGTGACAACGTGATCTCATCAGGATCGATCACGCCTTTTTCAACAAGAGGAAGATTCCCTTTAGTCTCAAAGTGATAGCCATGGGATCTTAACACCGGAGTCCAGAGATCGATGAATTCTTTATAGACACTGCTTATGACATCTATATCAGAATACGGATCGATGCTTATCTCAAACTGGCACGCAGGTTCTAACGTTATGGAATATCCCTCCGTAATGTAACCGACAGGATACCCGTCCATATATATGATCTTTGCATGCAGGATCTCAGCCATCTTCTCGAGTAGGAAAGATACCTCATGGAATCCTATCTGTTCTCCTTTATCGTTTATGACAAAATGCTCGATCTCAAGACCCAAGCCCTGACTGTCGGATTCGCCCTTGCGGATATAGTTCTTAATATCGTCTTTTATGCTCATGATCTTTTCCTCCCCTTCAAGAACCTTTCTTATGTCTTTCTGTGCTTTTTGGACATCCAAATGCCTATCTCCTGGATAAGCATTACCATGATGATCAGAAGAGTTACCGTGGTCCAAAGCACATCCTTCTGATATCTGTAGTAGCCGTACTGGAGAGCAATGGCACCAAGTCCGCCGCCTCCGATAACACCTGCCATCGCCGAATACCCCAGAACTGTTGCGACATTGATAGCGCCGCCCTGAAGAAGCGAAGGCGTTGCTTCGGGAATAATGAAATGGATTATCGTATATAGCGGCGAAGCGCCCATCGAAGACGCAGCTTCGATTATTCCCGGCTGAACCTCGTTAAGAGATGATTCGACCATCCTCGCGACGATCGGTATCGCGCCGATTGTCAGCGGCACGATCGCCGCTGTCGTTCCTATTGACTGTCCGACCAGGAATCTTGTGAACGGGATCAGCAATACCAGAAGGATAAGGAACGGCAGTGACCTCGCGATATTGATTATGGCTCCGAGCACAAAGTTGACCGGACGGTTTTCGAGCAGGCGGCCTCTTGAAGTCGAATACAACAACACTCCTAAGGGCATGCCGATTATGTAAGAGAAAAGCGACGCGAAAAACGTCATTACGAACGTCTCCCATACGCCTGTGATGATCGCGTCTTTTATGTAATCACTCATTTATGGTCACCTCCGATACTGCAAGCCCGCCGTCTTTAAAGAAGTCAATGACGGTCCGCCTTTCTCTTTCAGATGAAGGGAGTTCCAGGATCATCTGGCCGTAGCCGATCCCGCCGACACTCTTTGTATTTGCGCTAAGGATGTTCACCTTGAGCCCCGTTTTTTCGACGAGGTTTGCGATGAACGGCACATTCGATTGTGTTCCGTCGAAAACTATCCTCACCAAAGATCCCGAATCACCGGACGGATCGAACGGATTAGCCGGGAAAACGAGTTTTTTTGCAGCCTTTGACTGCGGGTTCGAAAATACTTCCTTTACATCGCCGATCTCCGCAAGATTTCCGTCGTCGATGATCGCAACGCGGTCACAGATCTTCTCAACGACGCTCATCTCATGTGTGATGATCACGATCGTGAGTTTTCTTTCCTCATTGATCTTCTTCAGAAGGTCCAATATCTCGCCCGTGATCTTCGGATCCAAAGCACTCGTAGCCTCATCGCATAACAGGACCTTGGGATCGGCAGCAAGCGCTCTTGCAATAGCAACTCTCTGCTTCTGTCCGCCGGAAAGTCTGGCGGGATACTGATTAGCCTTATCAAGAAGGCCTACGATCTCAAGCATCTGTCTTGCCTTCTCGCGTCTTTGGGCACGCGGTGTTCCGATGATTTTCAATGACTGTTCGACATTCTGTATGACGGTACGCTGATTGATGAGGTTAAAGCCCTGGAAGATCATGGATATCGAATGGCGCACTTCACGCAATTCTTTAGGCTTTAATTCCGCGAGGTTTCTTCCGTAGAAACTGACAGATCCCGAAGAGATTTCCTCAAGTCTGTTGAGCGTTCTTACGAGCGTGGATTTGCCCGCACCGCTCATGCCGATGATGCCGAAGATCTCACCCTCTTCGATGGTAAGGCTGACATCCTTGAGCGCCGTGAATTCCTTTCCGTCGTTCTTATATGTCTTGTATACGTTTTGAAGCTCAAATACGTTTTCCATCAATCAAATAATCCTTTACTCAAATATCTGTCCCCTCTGTCAGGGAAGACTGTGACGATGTTTCCACCGTCGATCTCCTGCGCGAGCTTTAGTGCCGCTGCAAGTGCCGCACCTGACGAAGATCCGGCCAGGATCCCCTCGTGCTTCGCAAGATCCCTTGAAGCTTTGAATGCTTCATCATCTGTTATCTTTATGACCTTATCGACCAGAGTGATATCCATCGTATCTGCGATAAAGTCGTTTCCAATGCCTTCAATGTTGTAATCGAAATGCTCACCGCCGCCGATCGTCGACCCGTACGGATCTGCGAGCACTCCCTTTATTCCGGGATTTTTCTCCTTAAGGTATTTCACAACTCCCGAGAACGTTCCGCCGCTGCCGGCTCCCGCTACAAAATAATCGACCCTGCCGTCTAACTGGCTGTAGATCTCAGGACCTGTCGTCTCGTAATGGGCAAGAGGGTTCGCGGGATTTCTGAACTGCCTTAAGGAGATCGCACCCGGAATGGTCTTTAACAGCTCCTCGGCCTTCTCTTCCGCTCCGAGCATTCCGCCTTCACGCGATGTGTGAACTATCTCGGCACCCAAAGCTCTCATTACTTTCTGTTTTTCTAAAGAGAACTTCTCGGGAACGGTAAATATGACTCGGTAACCCTGATTAAGCGCCGCAACCGCAATTCCGATTCCCGTGTTGCCGGCAGTGGCATCCACGATAGTGCCGCCTTCTTTAAGTATTCCTTTCCTGACTGCGTCATCGATCATATAGACACCGACACGGTCTTTGACGCTTCCTGCAGGATTCATTAATTCAAGTTTTGCGAAAATATTTACTCCGGGCTTGACGCCCATATTGTTGATCTTCAGGACCGGCGTATTGCCGATCATCTCTCTTACGCTGCCATATACGTTATTCATCTGTTCCACCTCATGCCTTTACGGAATTTTCAATCGCCTGTTTGAGATCTTCTATAAGATCGTCAACATCCTCAATGCCTACCGAGAGTCTGATGAGCTCATCCACGATGCCTACTTCTTTTCTGATGTCAGCAGGGATCGCAGCATGAGTCATCGTCGCCGGATGGCATACAAGTGATTCAACACCGCCAAGGCTTTCGGCCAGTGTTATGAGCTTTAACTGCTCGAAAAAGACTTTGTAGTCATACTTCTCATCAAGAACGAACGAGATCATCGCACCGGCGCCGTCGGCCTGCTTCTTCTGGATCTCATAACCCGGATCGGATTCAAGACCCGGATAATATACCTTGCTTACATAGCCGCTCTCACTAAGCCATCTTGCGATCTTGTTCGCGTTTGCAACATGTCTGTCCATGCGGACGCCCAATGTCTTAATTCCTCTGATGATGAGGAAGCTGTCCCATGGTGCGAGCACTCCGCCGATAGCATTCTGAAGGTAATAGAGCCTGTCAGCCAGAGCCTTGTCGCTTACTGCAACAAAGCCTGAGATGGTATCGGAATGACCACCCAGATATTTAGTTCCGCTGTGAATGACGATATCCGCACCGAGCGTCAGAGGACGCTGGAGATAAGGTGTAAGGAAAGTGTTGTCAACGATAACGAGCTTGCCGTACTTCTTGCCGATCTTAGATACAGCTTCGATATCGGTTATGGTAAGCAAAGGATTAGCGGGAGTCTCGATATATATCGCTTTAACATCATCATCGACCGCTTCTTCAACAGCCTTAAGATCAGATGTGTTTACGATCTTGTAAGTGATGTTGAAGTTCTTGAATACATTATCAAGGATTCGAAAAGTACCGCCGTAGATATTGTCTGAAACTATAAGCTTATCGCCTGCTTTGAAAAGTGATAAAACAGTGTTGATAGCTGCAAGGCCTGATGCAAAAGCAAGGCCGTACTGCCCTTCTTCGAGGTCCGCGATGAGCTTTTCCAATGCCGCTCTGGTCGGGTTCCCTGTTCTTGAATATTCCCAGCCCCTGTTCTTTCCGAGGCCGTCCTGCTTATATGTTGAAGTCTGATATACGGGAACGTTAACTGCACCCGTAGTCTCATCGCCGTCAATACCGCCGTGTATCAATAAAGAATTTCTTTTGTAACTCATAGTAATCTCCTGCTTTCTGTTGTATATAAAAAAGCCCGGGAATATTGATTTTCCCGGGCTGTGGTCAGTGATGTCTTTTTTTTTCAACATCGAAGATCGTCAAGGCGCATTCTGGTGCAGTCAAACGCCAAGGCCGATACAGCCCGTGATAAATGCATTCGACAACACATGATCATTAACATATTGCGCCTCCTTTTAAACTTTATGGTCACATTATAACCTTTTTACCTACTATGTCAATAGGTTTATAAGCTGTATATTTATACTTTTCCGCCAGTTAACTTTTCGATTTACGGGATAAAAACAATCAGGATCCCTGTCTTGATTCGTAATCCTTCAAGGCGGCTTCGATAGCCTCCTGGGCAAGAACGGAGCAGTGCATCTTATAATCCGGAAGTCCGTCAAGAGCTTCAGCTACAGCCTTGTTGGTAAGCTGTCTTGCTTCCTCGACAGGCTTGCCCTTGATGAGCTCTGTTGCCATGGAACTTGAAGCGATGGCGCTTCCGCAGCCGAATGTCTCGAACTTTACATCCTTGACGATGTCATCTTCGATCTTTAAATACATCTTCATGATGTCACCGCACTTTGCGTTGCCTACCTCGCCTACACCGTTTGCGTCCTCAAGAACACCTACGTTTCTCGGATTTCTGAAGTGATCCATTACCTTTTCACTATATAATGCCATTTTGGTTTCCCCCCTTATAAAATGAACTTTGACTTGCCTGAAACAAGGTCTCTCCATACAGGCGAGAAACCTCTTAAGTATTCAACGACTTCCTTAACTGAACTGATGATGTAATCAGCATCTTCGTCTGTGATGTCTTCGCCAAGAGACAGTCTCAAAGAACCGTGCGCAACATCATGTACGCGTCCAATTGCAAGAAGAACATGTGAAGGATCAAGTGATCCCGAAGTGCACGCGCTTCCGGATGAAGCTGCTATCCCCTTATCGTCCAGGAGCAGCAGCAATGACTCGCCTTCAATTCCTTCAAAGCAGAAATTGATATTGGAAGGCACTCTGTGCTCAAGATCACCGTTTACAGCAGAATGAGGGATCTCAGATAAGCCCTTGATGATCTTATCTCTTACAGGTGTTAGCTTTGCTTTATATTCATCGAGACCTGCAACAGCCTCCTTAAGCGCAGTTGCCATGGAAGCGATTCCCGGAACATTCTCCGTACCGGCACGCTTGCCCTTCTCCTGAGCACCGCCCTCGATGAGATTTACAAGCCTTATGCCCTTCTTCGCATAGAGGAAACCTACTCCCTTCGGGCCGTGGAACTTATGTCCTGAAGCTGAGAGCATGTCGATATTGTCATCTTCGACATTGACCTTGATATGACCGACAGCCTGAACTGCATCCGTATGGAAAAGAACGCCGTGCTTTCTGCAGACAGCGCCGATCTCGCGGATAGGCTGGATAGTACCGATCTCGTTATTGGCATACATGACTGTTACGAGGCATGTATCTTCGCGGATCGCTTCCTCGACCTGCTCAGGAAGTACGATGCCGTTGGAATGGACATCAAGGAGCGTGACCTCGAAGCCCTCTTTTTCGAGCTTCTTCAAAGTATGTAAAACCGCGTGATGCTCAAAAGCAGTGGAAATTATGTGCTTCTTGCCCTTTGCCTCACCGAGCTTTGCGGCTGTGATTAGAGCCTGGTTGTCAGCCTCGCTTCCTCCTGATGTAAATAAGATCTCTTTAGGGTCAGCCCCGATGGCTTCTGCAACATCTCTTCTTGCCTGTTCAAGCACTTCCTTTGCTTTCTGGCCGAATTCATAAAGGCTGGATGGGTTGCCGTATGTTGTGGAAATAAGGCTGATCATGGTCTCGACAGCCTTTTCGCTCATTTTTGTGGTAGCGGCATTATCTGCGTAAATCACGTTTATATTCTCCTCGAATGAAATCATGCCGATACAATACTCTATTAAACCCACTAAGTCAATAGGTTTATCTTGATTTACCTACCTACCTTTAGGTATAATAGGTAAAACTTCAAGACCGGAGGACCATGACATGATCTCAACAAGAGGAAGATATGCATTAAGAGTTATGCTCGATCTCGCCGAGAATAACACCGGTGAATACATACCGCTCAAGGACATCGCGGAAAGACAGGAGATCTCCAAGAAGTATCTGGAGATAATCGTTAAGGACATGGTCACAGGCGGTCTGATCCACGGCGCGAGCGGCAAAGGCGGCGGTTATAAGCTCGTCAAGAAGCCCGAGAAATATACTGTCGGCGAGATCCTCGAACTGATGGAAGGCACACTTAATTCCGTTGTTTGCCTTGCCGACAGGAATTATAAATGCGACAGGAAAAAGATATGCAAGACTCTTCCGATGTGGAAAGAGTTTGACGGTATCGTACACGATTATTTCTACGGAAAGAAGCTTACGGATCTGCTTTGATCTTAATCGTTATTTTTTATGTAATCGAAAAGACGGCCTGCCCCAATGATGGGCACTGCCGCCTTTTCTTTGCAACAGAAGCAATAATTAATGCTGTCTTTCAAATATATCCCTGATCTTTTCTTCCAGAGCATTGGCCAAAGCTCTGTGTCCTTCAGGGTTAAGATGCTCGTCATCTGCCGTATCGGCTTTTGCATGATCCGATGCTGCAAGGAAAGCCGTACCGCGTTCTGATGCTGTCTTTGAATAAACATCTTTCAGGCTGTGACTAACCTCAACAGACCTTTCACCGAACTCCGGATCTTTATGAGGAAGCATAACCTCATCACCAAGAAAGATCGGCGAGATGATGAGGATCCTTTCCGGCGGAACGAACTTTAATATCTCATCAAGGCACAATTCCAGGCCTTTTCCTATCGTATAAGGCGACGCATGGTATACGGTCTTGCAGTCGTTGGTTCCCAGCATGATCAGCACGAGATCCAAAGGACTCTGGCTGTCCAGTACGGAAGGAAGAGCAGATACGCCCTTCCTTCCCGGACGTAAAGGATCTTCGAAGACCGTTGTTCTTCCGCAGAGTCCGGCTTCGATAACCCTTGTATCATCAAGCAATTCTTCAAGAAGTCCTGTCCACCTTATGCTCCTGTCATATCTTTCAAGAGGTTTGGATCCCGGAACAAGTCCCCATGTATTGGAATCGCCAAATGCCAGTATGGTTTTCATATGTATTACTTAATAGCTTCTCTCCATGTAGCCGGCTTGAATTCACCAAGCAAAGGAAGGAGTCGCTTATCCACGTCGATCTTGAATACTGCGTTAAAGTTATTAGTTGCGATCATCTGACCTGCAAAGCCTACGATTACTACGAGTTCCTGATCGTTGAAGAATTTTCTCAGTTTCCCGAACAGCTCATCCGATACTGCCGTGGGATTCTTTACATACTGCTCTGCGAGTTCAGCAAGAACAGTCTCCTTCTCATCGTATACAAGGTTTGCGGGATCAAGGCCTAAGCCCTTAACGTCACTTATGAAGAAAAGTGAGCAGAGCTGGCATGAATTTGTTGTTGATATCTTGTGTGCAAAAAGAATAGCATCCTTCTCGCCGATGACTTCAACAAGTCTCTTCCAAGATGTATACCATGCCATGTAAGCATCATATGTTGCTGCATCGTTAAGAAGTCCCTTCTTCATGTTTGTTACTGCGTTGCGGCCAGCGAGCTCATCATAGCGCTCCTTCTCGGCACCTGTTGCTTCGTTCTGTTCGACTAACTTGATTCTTGCCATTGTTGTAATCTCCTTTGCGTTATATTCTCTCGGTAGTTTATATTTTCGCGGACATCAGATCATGCCCTGCTAAAAATTTTAAAGTGCGGTCTTTAAGATCTCTATGATCTTTTGTGAATCGAGCGGTACATAGTGACCGACGTTGCCGCCCGCGGTTGCGCGCTTTGCCATGACTTCAAAGTCGCTGTCAGTAATTCCAAGTTCTGAAAGATGAGTCTTCAGGCTTAACTTACGGAAAAACTTTTCGAGCTCGTCAGATAACAAAAGTGCGCGTTCTTTCTCTGAATAATCGTACGGATCCTTGCCGTACACTCTGCTTGCAAGAAGTGCAAGTCTCCACGGCTTGATGTCTGCGATGTACTTTGTCCAGGCCGTGAAGACGATTGCCATTCCTTCTCCGTGTGTAATGTTGTATTGGGCGGAAAGCTCGTGTTCGATGCGGTGTGATCCCCAGTCAGCTATTCTTCCGGCGTCGAGGAAATTGTTATGCGCCACGGAGGCGAGCCACTGGATCTCTGCTCTTGCGTTAAGGTCAGACGGATCTTCGATCAGCCTGTCGGCATTTACCAGGAGTGCTTTTACCGCGCCTTCGATCAGATAATCTGTAGTATCTGAATTCTTTACGTCAGAGAAGTATCTCTCTAAAAGGTGTGATAAAACATCCGCGATGCCGACGTTTGTCTGATATTGGGGAAGGTTGGCTGTATATTTCGGGTTCATAATCGCGAACTTCGGGATAATGCGGTCATCCTCAAACCCCTTCTTCCACTCACCGTATGAGAGGATCGCGCAGTTGGACGTCTCGGAACCGCTCGATGCCGTTGTCGCGATCACTCCGATGTTAAGGACATGTTCGGGAGAAACACCCTTATCGAAGAAATCCCAGACATCGCCATCGTACGGTATACCGAGAGCTATCGCCTTGGCCGTGTCGATGGAGCTTCCCCCGCCGACTGCCAGAACGAAGTCAACTTTGTCTTCCTTGCCCTGCGCGACAAGCTTTCTTACAAGTTCGATCGAAGGGTTCGGTACTACTTCCCCGCTCTCGGAGAAACTTATCCCCAAGGCTTCAACGGCTTCTTTAATGACATCGTAAATACCCAAAGTCTTAATGAAATCACCACTGTATACCAAAAGGAGTGATGTGGCTTTATTTTGTGCGAGGAGTGACTTTAAGCTTTTCCCGCTGTCCTCGCCGAAAACGATCTTAGCGGGGTTGTAGTATTCGAAACCGATCATGAAACTTATTCTCCTGTATCTTCCTGTTTTTGCTTATTACCCGAAAAGCGGGACTACAGCGCCGTCATATGTTTCATTAATATACTGTGCTACTTCAGGTCCCTGGAGAACTTCGACGAGAGTCTTTACTGCCGGGTCTTCAGCCTTGTCAGGTGAAGTTGCAATGATGTTGCCGTATGTCTGTGCAGCAAGTCCGTCATTAGCCTCTACTGCGAGTGCCTGGCTTACATGGAGTCCGCCCTCGATCGCATAATTGCCGTTGATGACTGCAACGTCCACGTCAGGAAGTGCTGCAACGAGCTGCTCGGGTGCCAGCTCCTTGAATGAAATGTTAAGAGGATTCTCTTCAATATCTTCTACTGTTGCCTTGATGCCTGCGCCTTCCTTAAGTTTGATGATGCCTTCCTGAGCGAGAAGGAGCAGTGCTCTTGCTTCGTTGGTTACGTTATTGGGAACTGCGATCACAGCGCCTTCCTTAAGGTCCTTAAGATCTGTTACTCTGCCTGCATAGATTCCGAAGGGTTCATAGTGAACAGCGCCGGCGGATACGAGGTCTGAACCGTTCTCAAGATTGAACTGCTCAAGATAAGGAACGTGCTGGAAATAGTTTGCGTCAAGTGAACCTTCGATAACTCCTGTATTAGGTGTGACTGAATCTTCAAGTCTAACGATCTCAAGTGTGATTCCCTTATCTGCAAGGATCGGCTTTGCGACTTCAAGGATCTCAGAGTGAGGTGTGATGTTTGCTCCGACCTTGAGAACTACGTTAGCCTGTACATCAGCCTGTGCTTCGGTTTGTGTATCACTTCCTGTTGCACCGGATGTAGCTGCTGTAGTAGCTTCTGCTTTTCCGCATGCTGCGAAAGATCCTGTAACTGCGAGTAAAAGTCCTGCGGCAATTGCCTTCTTAAATATGTTTTTCATTTTAGTAATCTCCTTGTGTTTGGTTCTATTTTGTTTGTTTTAAGCTTTTCGCTTTAAGAATGATTTTGTTTAGGCATAAAAAATGCCCGGCGAGCAATTAATCTCCCGGGCGCATGGCATATGTTCAAATGCTTGTTATCGCTTTAACATCGATCGTTCTCAAGGCGTGAGGAATGATATCTTCCGCCCTGGGCCATATTGCGCACCCGGGAGCCAAGCATTCGACAACACATCATCATGGAAGCTGTTGTGTAGATTGTTCTGTACATTTCTCACTCCTCCTTTCGTCGTGATGGCGATACTTTAACACTATCAACCTACTATGTCAATAGGTAATAGGATTATTTTTCGAGCTCTTCAAATAGATCAGGAAAAGACATAATTAGTCTCAACTTTTATTAAAAGTATTGAAGTTTGGCTTCGAATATCTAATAATTTAAGCATCAATTTTTCGATGTCCCATAAATCGATTAAAAATCTAATTCTTATAGGTACGTTTAACTCTTTTTTTGCTATTTTTGATCAGTGTGTACCTATAAATTTCAATAATTCTCCTTTCTTATGGGTACATTTGAACACCAAACATCACAAAACAGCCGGAACGTACCTATAAATCCTCAAGATTTATCTTTTTTATAGGTATGTCGAAAAAACACCACAAAGGATAAGACTATGGAAAACCCAAATACCGTAATGATGTTAGAAGCAATTTCTCAGCATAGGCAATCGATTATTGCAACTATCAACCAACTGGTTGAGCGGAATCAAAATGTGCCTAACGGTACACTTCGCATTGCCAAAAAGAGAAATGGCTATCAATATTATCAAAGAACAGAAGTCAACGACACAATTGGAAAATACCTTTCAGCCAAAGATAACACGACCGTTGCAGCTCTCGCCCAGAAAGATTACGATACAAAACTGATCAAAGCATTGGAAGAACAGTTAAAAGTGATCGATAAGTTCATTTCTGATTTCGATCCGGACAAGCCCGTGCAGGTCTATACTGATCTTTCCGACCCTCGAAAAGCACTCGTTACTCCGGTATTCATGACGGATGAGGAATTCGTTAAGCAATGGCAGAACGCACCATACGAAAAGCTCGGATTCAAGAAAGACGATCCGGAATTCTATACGGCAAGGGGCGAGCGCGTCCGTTCAAAATCCGAGATCCTGATCGCTGACTCGCTTTTCAGGCATAACATTCCTTACCGTTATGAATACCCCATTTATCATGATGGTGTGCTTATTGCAGCACCTGACTTCAATTGTCTCAATGTCGGAAGGAGGAAAGAATACTATTGGGAACATCTTGGCATGATGGGTCAGGAGAATTATGCCAACCGCAACGTAAGAAAGATAAACAAATATACTCTTAATGAATTGTTTGACGAGAAAAGCCTTATCATCACAATGGAGACAGACAATGCTCCTCTGAACACAAGGGTTATTGAAGAAAAGATACGAAAATATCTGCTTTGATCAAACATTCACCGTTAAAAACAGCGATGCTTCGTGACGCCATCAAAAAAGGCCGCTCCAAACGGAACGGCCTTCGTAATGATCAATTAATACGGATCAGACCTTGATCTCCATGATCCAGCCCTCAGGTGCTTCAACAGTACCCATCTGGATGCCTGTGAGTGTCTCTCTGAGCTTAGTCATGACAGGACCCATCTCCTCCATGCCGGAAGCGAATGTGAATTCCTTGCCGTGATCGTTGATCTTTCCGAGAGGTGAGATAACTGCTGCTGTACCGCAGAGACCACCCTCTGTGAACTTGCCGCTCATGATCTCGTCGAGATATACTTCTCTCTCCTCGATCTTCATGCCGCAATAATGCTCTGCAACATAAACGAGAGATCTTCTTGTGATAGAAGGCAGGATGGAATCGGACTTCGGAACAACGAGTGTGCCCTGACCGTCTGTGAGGATGATGTTAGCGCCGCCTGTCTCCTCGATCTTTGTACGTGTAGCGGGATCGAGATAGATGTTCTCAGCAAAGCCTTCGTTATGTGCTGTAACGATTGCATGCAGGGACATAGCATAGTTGAGACCTGCCTTGATGTTGCCTGTTCCTCTCGGAGCAGCACGGTCAAAGTCAGAGATCTTAACAGCGATCGGCTTAGCACCGCCCTTGAAGTAAGGGCCTACAGGTGTAGCGAAGATCCTGTACTGATAGTCATCAGCGGGCTTAACGCCGATAACGGGATTGATACCGAAGATATAAGGTCTCAGGTAGAGAGATGCGCCGGAACCATACGGGGGAACCCATGCTGCGTTGCCTGCAACTGTCTCCTGAACTGATCTGATGAACATTTCCTTGGAAATCGGAGGAATCTCAAGGCGGACTGCAGAGTCATGAAGTCTTTCAGCGTTGAGGTCAGGGCGGAAAGTAACGATCCTGCCGTCGACTGTCTCATAAGCCTTAAGGCCTTCAAATACGGTCTGAGCATACTGGAGAACGCCTGCGTCTTCGCTCATGACGATCATGTCGTCATCGATGAGAGCGCCTTCGTCCCATGCGCCGTTGGTGTAGTTTGCTACGAACCTTTTGTCTGTCTTCTGATAAGAGAATGTCAGGTTCGACCAATCGAGATTCTTCTTTTCCATAAAACATTCCTTCTTTCTTAAAGATTGTTTTTATTAATTAGTTAAGAATTGTACCACTTGAAAAACAGAAAAGCATTACAAATTTATACAAATCTGTATCCGCATGCGTGGTAAACCTTTTTGCCTGCCTTGATGACAGGTGAATCGAACTGAGGGAGGTTAACGGCGTTGGGCACCATCTGAGCCTCAAGGCAGATAGCGTCATACTGGCCGTAAGCCTTTGTTGTCTTGATGTCGAGCGGGCTGCCGAGATTGTTGCCGGCATAGATCTGGATTCCGGGAAGGTCTGTTAAGCACTCCATCGTGATTCCGGATTCAGGTGATGTAACTGCTGCAGCAAATGATAAGGTGCCGGCTATCGTATTAAGGCAGAAGTTCTGGTCGATACCCTTTGATATGACCATCTGGTGGTCATCGCTGTCATTGAGCTCACCGATGAATCTGTATTCCCTGCAGTCGAAAACCGTTCCATCAACGTCCAGGAGTTCGCCTGTGGGTACGTTGTGGTCGTCCTTGATGGTTATCTTGTCGGAGTTGATCATGATGAGGTCATCGTTTACCGTTCCCTCGGCTGCCTCACCGCGGAGATTGAAATATGCGTGGTTTGTGGGCGCGAAAATCGTATCCTTGTCTGTCTTACCGCAGTAAAGGATAAGGAATGTCTTATCTTCGAGCCAGCAGTAAAGAACCTTTGTATCAAGGTTTCCGGGGAAACCGGTAGCTCCGTCAGGGCTTGTGTAGCTCAAAAGGACTGCACCGCCGTCGCAGCCGGGAATACCTGCGATCTTTGAATCGAGGATGAACTCATCTGCCTCTTCCTCTGAAAGGATCTCGGCATCCCAGAAAACGTTGTGATAGCCGGGATTGCCGGAGTGGAGGTTGTTCTCGCCTTCATTCTTCGGGATGTGATATTCCTCGCCGTTGATAACGAAGGATGCATTTAAGATCCTGTTGGCGGAACGTCCGACAACAGCACCGTGATTGGCACCGTTGCCCATGTATTCATCAAGGCCTTTGCAGCCGAGCATGATGTCAGTGGGCTTTCCGTCCTTGTCAGGAACGATAAGATCTGTGATGACAGCACCGTATGTGATGACAGAAGCGGAATAGCCGCCGTCAATGGCCATGGTGAACTGTGTAGCCTTCAGATCGGGATTCTTAGCTGATAAATAGTCACGGGATGTAATGCTCATTCCTCTAAAACCTCCAAAAATGGAATACTTTCCAGAGTATATCACACAACCCGTAAAACGTGCCTGCAAGGCATGGGGCATAAAACGTCAGATGACCCTGGAACCGCCCCTTAAGTCAGTGTTATAGAATTTGATCCTGTACTCCATGGGAGTGTAGCCGGTATATTTCTTGAAGATCTTGGCAAAATGACTTTTCGAGCAAAACGAAAGAGAGCATGCGATGTCAGCAAAGGAATAGTTGGTCTTGGAAAGCAGTGCTTTGGAGACCTCGATCCTCTTCTCGGTAAGGCAGCCCAAAAATGTCTTTCCGGTCTCCCTTTTGAAGACGGTTGCGAGATAGCTCGAAGACATGCCGAGGCTTCCTGCAACTGAATCGAGCGTGATCTTCTCCGTGAAATGTGAATCGATGTAATTCAGGCAGATCCATACAGTCTTGGAATATGCTCTCTCTTTTTTGAAGGTCCTTACCGTATCGACAAAAGCTGTCCATACTTCCCTGTTGATCGCATGGATCTCTTTAACTGAACCTGCGACATCGGCTTTTCTGATATAGTCGTCGCTGATGGAACGTACGGTATCTTTGGGAATTCCGGCTTCGATCATGCAGCGCGAAGCAAGGCCGGTATTAACGACAAAAAGATATTTCATATTGCGGAGGGAATCTTCAGAGAACTTACCCTTCACTTCAGGACCCATAAGCTTATCGGCTTCATCAACAGCTCTGATGTATCCGTTCAAAAGGTAGCGGAAACGCCTTGATTCATCATCAGTGTTGTTGTGCGAAAAAACGTTTTCAGCATTACCACATGTGAGTTTTACGATCTCATCAATGCTGATAATACGCCTACCGGTTTCCATGTTTTATCCCCTCGAAAATGCCTACGTCCCAATGCAAACTATTTTGAATAATATAGTATCGGCAGGCATAATACAACATCGCCGGGCAAATATCATTTTTGTTTTAAATTTACACTTTTAGTTTCCATGTTTCGGGTGCGTGTTTATAAACTGCCTTCCTCATTAAAAGGACGAAAAAGACAGTGAACACGGCGAGGATTCCTGCAAGGATAAGAGAATTGCAAGGTATGAAGAAAAGTATCATAAAGACAATGGCAGTGATCACACTGACAACCTTATACATGCCGCCTTTTACATTGACGGATGTCGTGTACGGCTGGAACAGATAGTAGAGTGAAAGCCATATTGTCGAATAGATTATGCTGAGCGAAGATGCAACAACAAATGTCGCCAGATACTGGAACGGATAATCCTGTCCGCCGGTGTAGAACAGTATCAGGTTTGCTGCAAGTGCAAAAGCGAGTGCCGGAATTATGTTGATCTTTATGAGCTGCTTAAGTCTTATGTCAAAGAGCTTGATGATCTTGTCGCGCTGCTTGAAAAAGCTGAACGTCATGAGGCTGTTATCGCAGTTGATATACATCGCCTGTGTGCTCTTACCGGAATTATCGGTTCCCGAGATCAGAACAACCAGGCCTAAAAGATGATACTGGACAAGCCATCTGAAAAACGATGCCACAGATGTCATCTCAAACGGAAGCAGCGGGTCGTCATAACACTTGAAAAGGATAATGTTGAGAAGATTATTCATGACCATCCGGATGCAGTTATCGCCTCCGAACTGATGATAATAACCATAGATGAATTCCGCTATCAGAAGGCCCAATAAAACAAGGACAAATACCGCAAAAGCAATTGGCTTAACCATAAGCATGCCGCTGTGTCTTTTGACGAATAAAGCATTAAGATATTCGAAGCCCTTTTTGTTGCCTTTAACACTGCCCTTTGCCTTGAGGCGCTTGAAGCTCTTGGTCTTATCGGGCTCTTTGTGTATCAGTTCCTCATATTTGACGATATTGTCGCGGAGAGCTCTCCTGTGAAGGCCTGCATCAAACTTCATAAGAACTGAAAGTCCCCGGATGCCGAGCAGAATATGAACTGCACAAACAATAAGTGCAATATGGAGCGGAACATAGTGTCCGTTAGCAATGAACATGAGTACAACAGGCGCGGAAAGTATAACCGTAACGATCTTGAATACCATACCGAGAGCACTAGATTTCAAAGGCTTGTGGTGATCATTTTTGATCCTGTACGAGAATGCGAGCACACCTGTTCCGAACAGCTTGATGAATACGGCAAGAACCGGTATTCCAAGCCATACCCAGAAAGGACAGCCTGTAACGACAGCAACTATTCCCGCAATCTGATAACCGATGACAAGCTTTGCAAGATCGTATATGAAAAGCGTGTTATTGAGTTTTCTCGGATTCATCCTGATCATGAAAACCAGGTATTCCTTCTCAGGCGTGCATCTGAACACAGGAATATTTAAGAGTATTCCGTACAATGCGTAGACAACAAACAGTGACAGTGCAAAACCGGCGTAAAGAGCGGATCCGGATACACCTGATGCCATATTGTATTCGAGATATTCTGTCTTAAGGAAAAACGATATGAGATAGATCATCCCGAGTCCGAATATCTTGCCGGCAAAGAGCTTGCACACTTCGGCCACAACATGGATCACCCAGTAAATGATCTTAAGAAATGCCGTGCTGTATAAGCGGTCGGGAATCAGTTTTCCGATCACCGGTGTTTTCCTGAGCGCGAAAACAAGACCGTTATAACCGATAATACTCCTCAGATGTATTACCTTTACTAATGTATTGAAGAAATCCTTAAGCATCGTCCTGATCCTTCAATGCCTCAATGATCTTTATCTTGAAATCGTTGTCATTCAGTTCGTTCTTGTCGATTGGCTCAAGCCTGCCGTTGTGAAGCAGAACGATCTCATCGCAAAGATCGACAGCCACATCAAGAAGATGTGTGGAAAAGATCGTAATCCTTCCCTGCTTCTGGCTTCTTATGACCTTCTTCATCTCCTCTGCAATGACAACGTCAAGAGAAGTAAGCGGTTCATCAAGAAGAACGAGTCTCGGCGACGCGATGATGTTTAAGAGCATCTGCATCTTATTCTTCGTGCCGTGCGAATAATCCTTCAAAAGCCTGTCCCTGTCATCTTCAGGGATCATCATATAATCAAAATATTCATCGATCGTCCTGTCCGGAGTAACCTCCTCATGGACTTCGATAAAGAACTTCAAAAACTCCCTGCCCGTCATGAATTCAGGCACCGTCGGGGTTGAGACGAGATATCCGATGTCCTCGGGCAGCAACGGGATTATCTCCTTGGAATCACTGTTTTCGCGCAGGTAAAAAGATCCTGAAGTGGTATCGATATCACCGTTTATGCAGTTGAAGAACGTTGTCTTTCCCGAACCGTTGCGGCCCAGAAGCCCGTAGATCTTTCCTTCACCGAAAACAAAATCAACATCCTTAAGGACCTTCTTGGATCCGTAATTCTTAACAAGATGGTTTATAACAAATTCCATAAGGTGCCCCCCTTTTGCCTGAGTATTGTATCACTAAATCATTAACATAAACTTAACCTGTCCTTAAAGAAGCTAAAATGCCTCAAACAGGCTTTCACACGGCATTTCCGGATTCAAAAGAACAGGACCGCCGTAAAAGCAGCCCTGCAATACACGTCATTATGCAGTGAAGACCTTATTCCTTCGGACTTTCCTCAGGAATGAACTCCCTCTTGTCTATGCTCTTGTGGCGCTCGGCGATCGCCGCATCTGCAAGATCGATGAGCTTTTGCTGCGAATCGACCTTCTCCTTGCCTCTCAGATCGAGCTTATGGTAAGTGCCGTCAGGCGACAGGAACGAAGCTCTTACCGTATCAGCGAGCTCAACATCAAGAACTTCCTTTACTCTTGCCCTGCAGTCAGGATCCTCGATTGGGAAAAGAAGCTCAACACGGCGGTTCAAGTTTCTCGGCATCCAGTCGGCGGAAGCAAGATAGATGTCTTCATGACCTTCATTATAGAAATAGAAGATCCTCGAATGCTCAAGGAAACGTCCCGTGATGGAGCGGACCGTAATGTTCTCGCTCATGCCCGGAATGCCTGCCCTTAAGCAGCAGATGCCTCTTACGATCAGGTCGATCTTAACGCCCGCATTAGATGCGGTATAGAGAGCCTTGATGATGGTCTCGTCAACCAGTGAATTTATCTTGGCAATGATGCGCGAAGGCTTGCCTGCCTTGGCATTATCGGTCTCGCGTCTGATCCTCGCAATGAAGTAATCCTTCATCCACAAAGGCGCCGGGATAAGCCTTCTCCACGTCTGAGGAATTGAGAATCCGGAGAGCATGTTAAAGAACTCCGATGCGTCCTCGCCAAAGGATTCGTTAGCCGTAAATAACCCGAGATCCGTATAGATCTTGGCGGTTACATCATTATAGTTACCGGTTGCAAGGTGCAGATATCTTCTGATGCCGTCTTCCTCCTTGCGCACGACAAGCGTGATCTTGCTGTGTGTCTTGAGTCCCACAAGGCCGTAGATTACATGGCATCCCGCATTCTCGAGTTTCTTTGCCCAGTTGATGTTGTTCTCTTCGTCGAACCTCGCTTTAAGTTCTACGAGTACCATTACCTGCTTGCCGTTCTGCGCCGCCTCAAGAAGTGACGCGATGATCGGCGACCTGTCAGATACACGGTACAGAGTCTGCTTGATGGCAAGAACATTGGGATCTCTTGCCGCCTGCTTAACGAATTCGAGAACAGGTTCGAATGTCTCATACGGGTGATGCACTATCCTGTCTTTTTCTCTTATCTGCTCGAAAATATCCAGCTCGCAGACAGGGCCGTCAAAAGAAGCAGCCTCAGCCGGTTCATGTGCTTTATAGCAGAGTTCCGGATGCTTTGCCTTGCATGCCGAAGCGAGCTTGGAAAGGAACGTCAGATCGATGGGACCGTTAACGCTGAATATGTCAGCCTCATCTACTTCAAGCTCATTAACGATATATCTCAAAAGGTCTGAATCAATGTCATCCTGGACCTCAAGTCTTATGATCTCGCCGAATCTTCTGCGTCTTACCTGTGCTTCGATCTCCTTTAAAAGGTCTTCAGCCTCGTCCTCGTCGATATCAAGGTCGGCGTTACGCATTACCCTGTAAAAAGCGGTTGCGACAACGTTCTGCCCGTCAAAGAGCATGTCAGTATTTGCTCTTATTATCTGCTCAACGGGAACGAAAACATCGCCTTCTTCAGTCGGTATCTGATAAAGCCTCTTTACGACCGTCGGTATCTGAACAGTTGCATATAGATATTTATCCTCATTGACTGTGTGCTTAGCATTGCTGATGCCGTATGTGGCATTCTCCTGGAGCTTTGCCTTTGAAGGTTCATTTTCGAGCATGACGCACATATTGAGCATACGGTTGTAGATCAGCGGGAAAGGCCTTGAAGAGTCAACAGCCATGGGCGTCAGGATCGGATAGAGCACTGCCTTGAAATACGAATCTGCAATGGCTTTCATCTGATCTGTCAGCTCGTCGTAATTCCTGAGGAAGATCTTCTCCTGCGCCAAAGAAGGGACAAGGGATCTTCCGTATGTTGAATACATCAAAGACATTGTCCTTCTTGTCTTCTGGTCGATCCTCTCGAGCTGTTCATCGATGGAGAAACCGGCGATATCACGCTCGGCAAAATCGATGCTCTGCATGTCGCGCAAAGATGCAACTCTTACGATATAGAATTCGTCGAGATTAGACGCGGTGATCGACAGGAAATTCAGCCTTTCGAGCAAAGGATTCTTAACGTCTCTTGCTTCATGAAGGATCCTGTCATCGAACTCGAGCCATGAAAGTTCACGGTTATAAAAGCACGCGTTGCCGCTAAGGAAAGACGCGCCGGATTTAAAGAAATCAGCTCCGGGAGCTTCAGGTGAAGCAACAAATAAAGACGGCTTTCCCTGAACTGACTTTTTGGGCGCCGTCTTTTGGGGAGCGCGCTTCTTCGGTGCAGTCTTCTTTGCAGCAGGCTTTTTGGCAACGGCCTTTTTGACGTCAGTCTTTTTGACAGCTGATTTCTTTACTGAAACTTTCTTTGCAGGTGCTTTTTTAGAAGCAGTCTTCTTTACTGAAGCCTTCTTCGCTCCTGTATTTGCCTTGCGCGTATCCGCGTTTTTTTTGACAGTCATTAGCCTTCCCTCCTGGTCTTGAGAACCGGCTTGATTCCCATAACATCTTCGAACATGACGCTTCTGTTGCCGAATGCCCATTTCTCGAAAGACATGTCTTCGGAAGCATCACAGGTTATAACAAATTCATTGTCCTTGATCTTGCACTGGATCTTCTTGCCCTTCTCCTTGTGCGAAGCGTCAAGTGCATCCGCGATCTTTAATATCGACGCGAGCTTTGACACGATGACCTTCTGGTCCGGAGGAAGGATCGAATAGTAATAACTGTCGTAAGGCTTGCTCCTTGGATAGAGCCTTACGATCATGGCGATCATGTTGACCTCATCGTGGTCAAGTCCCATGAGATTCGTGTTCTTGATTATCGAATAAGCAGCGTCACTGTGGTTTCTCGAGTGAACGAACTTGCCTATCTCGTGGAGTATTACCGCAACCTGTAAAAGCAGTCTGTCACGGCTTCCGAGTCCGCTTATCTTTTTGGTCTCATCGAAAAACTCAAGCGCGGCTTTCTCAACAAATTCAATGTGCTTCTTGCTCGAACGGTATCTTTTCGCGATGTGCCTTGCAGCGGAAATAATATAACTGTCAGGCGAGATATCCGTCTTAAGTCCCTGCGAATTAACGCAGTAGTAATATATGATTCCGTCAGAGAGCGATGCGTGTGGCATATAGATCTTATCAACGCCCGTGTAATCAAGCATGTTCTTAATGATGAGGGCCGTCGGCAGGAGCAAAGGCGCGATCATCGAAGGAACGTTGTGCTTGAGGGTAAGATCCGTCGGTCTTACTTTGAGAAGAAGATTGTAAACCTTAAGGAATTCGTCCTTGGTAATGACTACGGAATCCATGGCACCATGACCTGCAAGATGCTTGATATAGCCCATCTCGCCCGAAAAAGCGATGAGGTTCTTGTAGATTATGCCCTTGGGTTCCATTGCGTGATAGTCATCAAGGTCCTGACCAATGAATTCTTCGAGCACCTGATCGTAGTTGATCGTTCTGCTCTGAAGGTCAGTAAGCATGCCTGAGATCCTGAGTGATCCAAGCAGAAGGTTCTGGCTGAAAACAAATTCCGACTTATCGTATACGGATGCCTGTATTGAGCCTGAACCGATATCGAGCATCATGGTGCCGTCGGATATTATTTTCGCGAAATCCGGATAGATAGCCTGAACCGCCAGCGTCTGATAATAGCGCTCCATCGAATTGTCCAAGACCTTGATCTTAAAGCCTGTCCTGGTCCTTATCTTCTCTATTACGACTTCGGAATTTGACGCATCTCTGAAAGCGGATGTCGCAACGCAGAAAACCCTTGCAACGCCGTATTCCCTGCATTTCTCATCAAACATCTTAAGACATTTGCAGAGCTCTTCGACCTGTGCAGGCTGAATGACACCCGAGCTGAATGACTTGGTGCCTATGCCCGTAAACTTACGGACCGCCTCGATCTCTTTGGGCTTGCCCTTTGATCCGATCTCGAAAATCTTAAGTCTCGCCGTGAGCGATCCCACGTCGATCACTGCGACAAGCTTTTTTGCCATATATTGATCCTCTTTTCCTCATGCCGTCAGAGATTGGCGATTATCTCAGCCGTGATCTCTTTAGTGCCGACAAGCGTAAAATTATTCTCTTCTCCGACTAAGGTTATGTCGCTGGTGCGAAGTCCCTTCTCCAGAGTTTTCTTGACCGCATTCTCAATATCAGAAGCGATCTCCTCTTCGCCGAACGTTATCCTCATCATCATTGCTGCAGACAGTATCGAACCCATCGGATTGGACTTGTTCTGTCCTGCAATGTCAGGCGCTGAACCGTGTATCGGCTCAAATAATCCGGGCGTTCCCGGCGCGCCGATAGAAGCAGAAGGCAGCATTCCTATAGAACCTGCTATCTGTCCTGCCTCGTCTGATAATATGTCACCGAAAAGGTTGCTCGTTACGATAACGTCAAAGCTAGAAGGCCTGCTGATAAGCTGCATTGCGGCATTATCGATGTAAAGGCAGTCGAATTCGACTTCAGGATAATCAAAGCTCATCTGGCTTGCGAGAGATCTCCACATTCTGCTCGTGACAAGCACATTTGCCTTGTCAACGAGAGTAAGCTTCTTTCTTCTCTTCATTGCCAGATCAAAAGCGATCTTCAATATCCTTGTTATCTCGCCTTCCGAATAACTCTCGGTATCAAATACCACCTTCCCCTTAACTGTTCCGTCAGGCAGATGGTCACCGCTCTGATATCCGCCGGTCTTGCCGAAATAGATACCGCCGGTAAGTTCTCTGACTATAACAAAATCAATGTTTCCGGGATTTTTAAGAGGCGAAGCGCCTTTAAGTTCATCATAAACAATGACCGGTCTGATGTTCGCATATAATCCGAGACCGGATCTTAATCCGAGAAGCGCTCTTTCAGGTCTGATCTCAGGCTCAACATTATCCCACTTGGGTCCGCCTACGGCACCTAACAGAACTGCATCGCTGTTCATAGCAGATTCTATGGTCTCCTGCGGAAGCGGTATGCCGAACTTGTCGATCGCAGCACCTCCGGCCTTGAGCTCTTTTGTGAAGATTTCTATTCCCTGTTTATTTGCAGCGGCTTCCAAAACTTCAATAGCAGCAGTCGTGATCTCGGGACCGATTCCGTCACCGGGAATAACTGCTATGTTGTACTTTTTGGACATAGTTTTTCCCCTTATTTTTTCAACCCGGACTCTGTATATCCCACGAGTCCGCCACTGGCCATAATGTTCTTTATAAACTCAGGAAAAGGCTTTGAACTAAAGCATTCCCCTGTAGTCTTATCAGTAATGATTCCGGTATCAAAATCCGCTTCGATCTCATCTCCGTCATTGATCTTTTCCGCTGCTTCAGGACACTCCAGGATAGGAAGTCCGACATTGATCGAATTGCGGTAGAAGATCCTCGCAAAATCACTTGCAATGACGAGCGAGATGCCGATTGCTTTGATTGCTACCGGTGCATGTTCCCTTGAAGATCCGCAGCCGAAATTCTTTCCGGCAACCATGATGTCTCCGGGCTTTACCCTGTCCCTGAAAGACAGATCGATATCCTCCATGCAATGCTCTTTAAGATGCTCCGGATCTGCCGATGTAAGATATCTTGCGGGAATGATAACATCAGTATCGATGTTGTCGCCGTATTTAAAAACTTTTCCGCTGACTTTCATCCCTTAACCCCCTTAAAGCTCATCAGGTGTTCCGACGCGTCCGAGAACTGCGGAAGCAACAGCAACAGGAACACCGCTCAGGAAAACTTCCGATTCAGGATCGCCCATGCGTCCCACGAAATTCCTGTTTGTTGTCGAAACGCATCTCTCGCCCTTTGCAAGCACGCCCATATGACCGCCTAAGCAAGGACCGCATGTCGGTGTGGAGATAACGCATCCGGCGTCATCCAATATCTCAAGCCATCCGTTTTCGAGCGCCTGGCGGTATACCTTCTGGGATCCCGGAATAACAATGCATCTGACATCCTTATGTACTTTAAGACCCTTAAGAATAGTTGCCGCAGCACCGATATCCTCAAGCCTTCCGTTAGTGCAGGAACCTATTACGACCTGGTCGATCTTCAAGTCACCGCAGTCAGCTGCTTTCCTTGTATTCGAAGGAAGATGCGGCAGTGCGACGGTAAGATCGATATCATTAAGATCAATATCTATGACCTGACTGTATTCCGCATCCTCATCCGCTGAATATACCTTATAATCGCTCTTGATGAATCTCTCCGGATTAGTCCTTGATATGTACTTTAATGTGTAATTATCAACCGGGAAAATACCGTTCTTTGCACCGCATTCGATCGCCATATTGCAGACAGTAAGTCTTCCGTCCATCGAAAGCGCTTTTATGCCTTCACCGTCAAATTCCAGAGACTTATAGAGCGCGCCGTCAACACCGATCTTTCCTATGATCGAAAGGATAAGATCCTTGCCCGTAACATACTTTTTGAACATGCCTTTAAGGTTGATCTTTATCGCTTCAGGAACCTTAAACCACGTGACGCCTCTTGCCATCGCGCATGCAAGATCAGTCGATCCGACGCCTGTCGAGAATGCACCTAAAGCACCATATGTACATGTATGTGAATCAGCGCCGATTATGAGATCACCCGGCAGCACGATACCGTTATCGGGAAGGATGACATGCTCGATTCCCATTTCCCTTCTGCCGAGTTCATAGTAATGCGTGATCTCATGTTCACGCGCAAAACATCTCATCGCCTTATTGAGTTCAGCGGATTTGATATCTTTATTCGGAGTGAAATGGTCCTGTATCATGAGGACTCTGTCTTTATCGAAAACCTCTTTTACTCCGAGCTTCTCGAAAACTTTTACCGCCGGCGGAGTAGTAACATCATTGCCCATAACATAATCAAGCCGGGCTTCGATGAGGTCTCCCGGAGCAACACTTTCCAACCCTGCATGGTCAGCAAGAATCTTCTGCGTCATAGTCATAGCCATATGCGCATACCTCCGGAAACATTATAAAAATATTTTACATCAATCTTAATATATAAAAAAGACCAGTGATGATGTAAAAGAAAGGCAAAACATTCCGGTGCATTCTCTTAAAACTTCCGGTATAAGTTCCGGTGCGTTCTCTTAAAACTTCCGGTAAAAGTTCCGGCTATAGCCGGAAAAAAATACCGGAACTTTTGCGTTTTTGATCGTTTTTTCCGGTAATAGTTCCGGCTATAGCCGGAAGTTTTACCGGAACAAAAAGGCGGTTTAAATGCAGTTTGAATGTTTAAACGAGATACAAAATTTTTATTCTTCGCTCAGCGAAAAATATTCATCATAGAGTGCTGTAAGTTTATTGGCGTTCTCTTCATAACGCTTAAGATCTTCACTAGAACATGAACCGCCGAATTTAGCTTCAAGTTCTTTTTGTTCCGCTTCAAGTTTTGTAGTTTCTTTCTCGATATCAGCGATCCTTTGACGGCGCTTTGCTGATTCTTTTCTTTCCTGTGCACGGTTTACATTACGTACCGTATTCTCATTTTCCTGTTTTGTCTCTTCAGCAACAGGAACAGATGTCTCAGTCTGAACTGCTTTTCGATAGAAATAATACGAATCATATAACGTTGCCGTATGATCCTTAAATCCAAGCACTTTATCCGCACATTTATCAATGAAGAATCTGTCGTGACTTACGCATACGACAGCTCCGCTGTATTCTTTTATCGCGTCCTCAAGGATCTCTCTTGAATTGATATCAAGGTGATTCGTAGGCTCGTCGAGGAATAAGATGTCAGGATTTTCGCGCAAGAGACAGCAAAGATAAAGCCTGGATCTCTCACCGCCTGAAAGCATTGATATCTTCTTAAATGCATCATCACCTTTGAATCCGAATCTTGCAAGAAGTGTTCTTGCTTCGGTGGTTCCGATATCACTTCTTGATACGAGTTCGTCAAAGCAGTTCATTTCCTCATCATCAAAAGGAACGAACTGTTCCATGTATCCCATCGACTGTGCTGAACCGATAAGAACCGTTCCTGATGAACCTTTGAGCTTTTCGCCCGCGTGACCTGACAAAAGTTTAAGCAGTGTTGTCTTGCCGCATCCGTTGGGACCTGCAAGGAATAATTTCTCATCGGCAGTAACTTCAAATGACAGACCATCAAATAACGGAACATCACAATCATCGAATTTCAGTGCAAGTTCTTTTGCCTGGAGTATTATCCTGTCAGACCTTCCCGTACGTTCAAGGGGCTGAGCCGTAAAACTCATTTTCGCATATCCGGAAGGAAGTCTTGAACGTGCTTCTTCAAGCTTTTCCTCAAGCTTTGCGACCATCTTCTCTCTTTGGTGGTACCCGCTGATATTTCTGTGCGAGAGCATCGTCTGCTTTACGTCAAGCTGATGTGAAAGCTCTTCCTCCAAAGCTTTAGTCACAAGCGACTGCGACTTGATGAAGTGCTCTTTCTGTTCTTTGTAATCAGTGTATCCGCCTTTATATTCAGTGATGTGTCCGGCATCTAATTCGATAACTCTTGTAGCAACCTGATCGATAAAATGTCTGTCGTGCGTGATGACAAAAACTGCTCCGCCGTATGAAGATAAAAACTTCTCAAGCCATTCAACCGCTTCCATATCAAGATGGTTCGTCGGCTCGTCGAGCAAGAGGATATCAGGTCTGTCGACGATAAGACGCGCAAGACACACACGCATCTTCTCGCCTCCCGAAAGTCCCGTAAAATCATCTCTTCCGTGAATATCAGAAAGACCTAATCCTGCAAGCGCATCTTTTAATCTGTATTCGTAATCATATCCGCCAGATGCTTCATAAAGCGACTGCAGTTTTGATAATTCATCAACGAGTTCTGCCGTGTCCGAACCATTCTCTGATGCATGCGTGATCTTAGCTGAAACTGATTCTATCTTAAGTTCAAGATCGATAAGATTTGACGGCTTTAACGATGCGCCCGAAAGGTCCTGTTCATCCATGTTCTGCGAGAGATATCCTGCAATGGTATTACCATGCAGTATCACTTCACCGTCATCAGGAGTAATGGTTCCTTTTATGATCTTAAACAGTGTGGATTTGCCTGCTCCGTTATCACCTATGAATGCGATCCTGTCGCCTTTGTTCACGCGAAAAGACACGCCGTCCAGTATGCGGCGCGGACCGAAATTCATCGTGATGTTATTAAGCGTAAGAAGCGGCATTTTATATCCTCAAATGATCTCTTCGTTTGTGTTACGTCAGACATTGTATCACACCACGGCAATAAAACAGACGTTGTCTCAAAAGGCATCGCCTGTTTTGCTGCATGTCATGAGGAGCGTCGGCTCCCATTTGATGTTCAACTCATTGTCCAACTTTTCAGCCCCGAAATGTTGGACGCGGAGTTGGAAAACCGACTTCCCGTCCGAGTTTTCGAGGTGTAAAAGTCGAGCATTTGATTCAGAGGTTTCCTTCGGGATATTCAATGTTCCAACTTATAATCCAACTTTTTGGACCAGAAAACATGGAATGAAAGTTGGATTCCGGCGCTTTCCAACTTTTCTTCCAACTTTTTAAAGGCAAATAGTTGGATTTAAAGTTGGATTCCGGCGTGCGCGAAAACGATCATTACACGGCGTGCGCGAAATCCGACCTCCCTCCCAATACA
>JAFWQC010000080.1 GCA_017509245.1 Clostridiales bacterium
ACCCTTAGCGTTAAGCCTTGTCTTGTCCAGTTCGAGGATTTTCTTGGGGCATGCAGCGACGCAGAGTCCGCAGCCCTTGCACAGATTCTCGTTAAAAGTAACTTTACCTTTAGCCACGATGAACCTCCTCCATTATCACTAACGCGCATAAGCGCGTGTAAAATAATTCAAAGTATTATAAACATTATGGGGTGCCGTTGCAACTGTAAATTATGCTTGACGGAATGCCGGCCTTCAGCGCGTAAATGCCGCTTCAATAACGTCTTCTGGGCGCTTTGCCGCCTTCAGCTTTTCCAGATCAGGGTTACCTGCCGGAAGTTCAAGAGCCTCAAAATCTTCAGCGTCTATGAATCTGGAATTTATCCCGCAAAGCCCGAAAAGCGTCTCCATCCTTGAATTCATGCCGGCGTGAGCTCCCTTACGCCTTATGATTCCGAATCTCTTGCCGAAAAGGATCGAAAAGATTGCGCAGTGGTAGGAATTCGTGACGACATATTCCGCGTCATCGATCAGTTCAAGCCATTCAGGGATGCCGGGAAACGATCTTTCAAAGTCTTCATGCCAGTCATCCGTGACATAGACAACCTCAAGATTCCTTTGGCGGGCCCATTCAAACACAGTCTGCCTGTCGAAATCCAATCCGTTGTTCAGGTAATAGAAGAACAGATACTTCTTTTCTCGCCTTACGGCAACGTCTCCGCGGTATAGTTTCCTGTAAGTTTCAGCACCGAGAAGCAAGACAGGGTCAAGCGCCAGATAAGCATCTTCCCTGCCGAGGCGGCTGCAAAGACCTATGCCGGTCTTTTCCCTAACCGAAACCGAATCGAGTTTCGGGAGGAGCTGTCTTATCAGTCCCGCTTCATCTTCCGGAACGGTTTCCCTTCCCCAGCTGGCGGCATAAGATACCCTCTTAACGCCTTCTTTTCCAAAATCAAGGAAAAAGGCATGATATCTGTGCTCCATTTCGCTCAGTTTGCCTCCGAAGGTGTTCCACACCTGATCAGAACCGGTTATGTAAAGATCAGCTTCAGGCGGATCTCTCCTGAGATCATCAATGGATGAGTATATCCGGCTCATCGAAACGTGCTTTTCTCTGAATGCCTCAAATCCCCTGGGATGTGTTATGCCTTCCATTGCCCTCTTTTTATTCAGGCTTTTGGACTTGAAATACTCCGCAAGACGTTTCGGGTTGCATGCCCTCAAAAATCTTACAGGCAACGGTTTTGTCCCGTAGATAGTATCAGCATCATAATCGTAACGGATAAGAAATGGCTCATGCCCCAGGCTCCTCAGATATTCCTGCAGCGCATAGTTTTGGAGCTGCTCACCATAGTTATTGGTACTCTTCCAATATGTGACTATGCCGATCTTCATTCTGCAAAGCTCCTGATCGTTAAGTTCGAGATCTCACATGTGATTCCCGAAAAATCCTTTTCATTCCAGAGGATCAGACAGGACTTGTTGCCTTTTACAGATCTTTCGCCTTTTTCCTCCACTGCAAGTATCTTCTTTCCGTCGACATAATAACCGTATCTGTTTCCATTAACTCTAACACAGATCCTATGAGGCTCGCCAAGTGACAGGATGAACGGAACCTCGGCAAAAGGCTCAAGGAAATCACCTTCATAAACAGCTTCAAATCTTAAGGTCTTGTTATCCTTGATCATGAACCTGTAACGGTTGCCGAGGTCAGCATAATTAAAAGCAATCTGTACTTCCGTAAACTCATTATGTATGCATATGTCATGAGAGATCTCATAAGATTCCGGCAGTTCCTGACCGATGTAATAGCATAGCCAGTTATCAGCTTTGGCCTTTGCATCAACATTAATAGCATCTTCAGTGATCTCATATTTGTCACTGAAACACGTATTATCTTCCCAATCTGGATGTTTTCCCTTCGAAAGGAATTTCCGATATTGCCGCAGATCCTTGATGTAATTCCAGGTTTCGTCCTTATAGATGAGCAGTTCTCCAAGATCTTTGCCGCCTGTAAGATCACTGCCATTTGCCGCCTCAACATCACCTTCATACAATTCGAACTTTCCGTACAGATCCTGTTTTCTTTTCGAGTGCCTGATCTGATCCAGTTTGTTTCTGAAGATCATTATTCCCGTGCCAGCTATCTTCCTGTTAGCAATGACGGCAAGTATTAATGTCAGCACCAATGCTACCACGGTCAGACGAGGATCTTTTGAATAGAAACCAAACGTCACCGCAAGGCCCCAGATCAGTATGGGAACAACTGTCTTTATCTTTGGACTTATCCCGACAAGTTTATATACGAGAATGCATCTCATTACTGCAAGGATAAAGAACGCCACGAGTGTTGAAACAGAACCTGCATATATGCCTATGCTTCCTACGAACAAGATGTCGATCAGAATATTTACAGCGGCAGCGATAATGCTCGTAACTGCAATGCTCTTTGTCTTTTTTAGAGCGATGAGAACAGCACTGTAAATGCCTACTACAGCCTGACATAAGACAGCCATCAGAAGAATCGGGATCTGCATGAACGAATCTGAGTATTCCCTGTTGATCAGAATGAACGCATACGGAATGAGTGCAAGGAAAACAAAGCATCCTGAAGCGAAAAGAACAAACAGTGAATCTATAATCGAAGATATGTATTCGTTTCTGTCCTTTTCATTAACATGCAGGGATGTTGATTCAGTCCACGACAGATTTATGCTGTCAGTAACAGAAGTGAATATGGAAGAAAACCTGTTCGCAAGAGAATATATGCCGTTGGCCGCAACGCCCAACGTTCCGGAAATAACCAGCCTGTCAGAAATTCCCATGACCCACCAGGCAAGCTGATTGGGTATTAGCGGAAATGAATATTTAAGAAACGTTTTCGCGGTCTTGGTTCTGAACTTCCTGAAGCTGAAATACTTCCAAGGTTTGACAGCAAATACGGCAAACACCAAAGTCAGAAACTGTGATGCCGCAGAACTGATGATAATGCCCGTCACGCCCATTCGTACACCGGCAACAAGCACGACATTAAGGATCAGGCCTGAAGCCGAAGTAATGAATACCGCGGCAGAATATCTGATGTTGTTCCCGAGTCCCCTCATGAACTGAAGGAACGTGTTTACAAATAGAATGAGCACGACATTCAAAAGCAGGAAATCCTTGTATCTCAGACTGATGAACGGTCTTGCGGCAAAGAAAACCGCAGCATAAACACCAGTCTGGATCAGATTGACAATGATCACTGTGCTGAAAAGTTCTTTCTGCTTTTCCGCTTCTTCCCTGCAGTCGACCGTATATCTGAACAGGGCAGTATCCATCTGTATTCCGACAAAAGGAATTATCAGGAAAACAAGCGTGTTGATAAGATCGGCTGTTCCGAAATCCTCAGGGGTAAGAAGTACGGAATAAAGCGGCAGAAGCAGGAACCCGATGAGCTGGGCAGCCACTTTACCTGCCGTAAAGATAAACGCGTTCTTTGCTATATCACGTTCACGATTCATTTCGAAGTCTTCTCACAATAAAAGATCTGATCGCTGTCGTAATCAGCAGGTCCTGTTACAGGAAGAATGCTTTCCGGCATTTTACCCGTATCGATGATGGTGACATTAAATCCGTACTTTCCGATAAGCTCAAGGCTGTCTTTTCCGAACAGTCTCACATGATCGTTCTGCCCGAAGATGCGCACCCTGTCTTCAGGCATCGGCGCGTCTTTTTCGAGAACAGAATCGAGAGACGGATCTATGGGAAAACTAATGATGAGTTTGCCGCCCGGTTTCAGTATGCGGTTAAGTTCACTCAATGCTTTCTCATGACTTGAGACATGCTCCAGGACATGATTGCAGATGACCATGTCATAAGATGAGTCAGGAAGACTGATATCAGTAATATCGATCTTAAGGTCTGTCTCCGGATCAAACAGATCAGCGGTCGTAAGCTTTATCCCGTTATGTCTGAACCACTTCATCATGGAATATTCAGGAGCGAAATACAGAATGTCAGAGCCTTTCAGCAAACTGACATTCTCCTGCGCCCAGCATGCAAGAATCCTTTGCCTCGGCGCCGAATAGCAGAACGGGCA
>JAFWQC010000081.1 GCA_017509245.1 Clostridiales bacterium
ATAGCAAAAGGAGTACCACCGGAAGAGATAGCTTTTATCCATGATGCGAATACCGAGACGAGGAAAGCGGAGCTGTTTGGCAAAGTAAGAAGCGGACAGATCCGTTTTTTGTTGGGATCAACGCAGAAAATGGGAGCCGGTACGAACGTGCAGGACAGGCTGATAGCTTTACACCACCTTGATGTGCCTTGGAGACCGTCTGACATTGAACAGCAGGAAGGTCGTATCTTACGACAGGGCAATACCAATCCGAAGGTAAAGATCTTCCGTTATGTTACCGAGGGTACGTTTGATGCGTACTCGTGGCAGCTTATCGAGAATAAGCAGAAGTTCATCGGGCAGATCATGACAAGCAAATCTCCGGTCAGAAGCTGTGAGGATATCGACGAGGCAGCTCTTACTTATGCAGAGGTCAAGGCACTTGCTACGGGTAATCCGTACATTAAGGAAAAGATGGATCTCGATATACAGGTTAGCAAGCTGAAGCTCATGAAAGCGAATCATACCAGTCAGAAATACCGACTGGAGGATAATATCGCAAAGAATTATCCGCAGCAGATATCAGCGTTAAAAGAGCGTATTGCCGGAATGAAGGCAGATATCGCAACCTATAATGCAAACAAGCCTGCGGATAAGGATATCTTCACCATGACGGTAGCCGGAAAGACCTATGATGACAGGAAGGAAGCCGGAACAGCGATCATCGGTATCTGTAAGGAGATGAAGCAGGCAAATGTGGCTGTGCCAATCGGTGAGTATCTGGGTATGAAGATGAATGTAACCTTTGATTCATTTTTCAGGAAGTTTACGCTGAACATGAAGGGAAAACTCAGCCATGAAGTGGAGATTGGCTCTGACCCGTCCGGTAACATTACCCGTATCGGTAATGTCATGGAATCCATGACAAAACAGCTTGAGGATGCGATTGCGAAGCTGGCCAATGTGGAGCAGCAGCTTGAAACTGCAAAGATTGAGGTGGAAAAGCCGTTCCCACAGGAGCAGGAGCTTAACGATAAGCTGACAAGGCTTGCAGAGCTTAACAGTTTGCTTGATATGGATGAAAAGGGTGAGGATGCGGTTGATCTTGATGAAGATGCGCCAAAGCCGGAGAAAGAAACAGCAGAGCAGACCGAGACGGTAGTGCCGGAACAGGAGGCTACCAAAGAGGCAGGTCACATATCGGAGGATAAGGCTGAAATAAGCGAAAAAGCTGAGGAGGCTGATATATCAGAAACAGAGGATATGGGGAACCCTGCAACAAAACCGGAGACAAAAGAGGAAAGACCGTCCCTTGTCGCAAGGCTTAATGAGAAGAAGGCGGTTGTAGCTGCCATGGATCAGAAAGCACCTGCGGTAGCAAAGAAAAAAGAAGAGGTTATAGCATAAGATCAAAGGGCTTCGGGGATTATCTCCGGAGCCTTTTAGAAAGGAGCTGAAATGGCAAAAGACGAAACAAAAGGCGAAAGCCTTAACGATGCCGCTGTCATAAGCGCATTTAAGGATAAGACCAAAGAGAAGTTCCATGAGCTTGACGGCATGGATCCTGAAACGATAGAGGCTAATGTCAAAAAGATAGTGCAGGGCATAGTGAATGATTACGGAATGGATGTAACTATTGAGGATGTCGTTGTATCCGGCAGTAGGTGCAGAGGCATGGAGGAGAAGGGAGCTGACCTTGATGTGGTGCTGTATTACAGCGGCTCAGTGAGAGAGGATGATCTTTTTAATACTCTTCATCAGAGCGATATCATTATGGGTGGCGTGAACCTTGATATAAACACGATATCACAGGAACAGCATGGGAGTCTTTCCGAGTATCTGACCGGTGTGGAAGCGTACCTTACAGAAAAACAGGCTCAAATAATACAGGAAGCACAGCAGCATAACACGG
>JAFWQC010000082.1 GCA_017509245.1 Clostridiales bacterium
ATGAAAGACATCTTTGAATCAAGATTATCCACCTTCATCGGAAGCTGCTTTAAGACATGTTCGACATAGAAATAAAGACGCGTGGTGTAATCGTCTTTACCGGTTACAAAAGGATACCTGACGGCGATCCAGTTCTTATCCGGATACTTCTGCCATAACGCATATTCAGCCTGTCTCTTTATCACGTCATAAGGATAGTCCTGCCTGTCGCACCAGATAAGCTCTCCGCCCTTGCCGTCAAAATCAGCTTCAACGGTATTGAGATGCTTAGGCTCATAGACAGCCGTGCTCGACATGCAGATATACTTATCGAAGTCTGCCGCTTCCATGATCTTCCTGATGTCATTTGAACAATAAGCAAGCTTATCAATGATAACGTCATAATGCGTGTCTGAAATGACAGCCTTTATGCTGTCTTCGTCCGTTCTTTCGAAACGGATCCTCGAAACGGAATCACCGAAATAATCAGGAGTTTGTCCCCTGGTCGCAATCGTGACCTCATGACCTTTCTCTATAAGGTCATTGACCATGTGAATACCGAAAAACCTTGTCCCGCCTAAAACCAGTATCTTCATATGCCTCATATCTCCAAAGTTCTGTTTATACAGATGTTTTCCGCATCCATTATACAAAACAAAAGGCACTTTAAAACTGTATCACCTGATGTTATGGAACCTTACGATCTCGATCATCATCCTGTTAATGCACCAATACGAAGCAAGGATCAACGCTATGGAGAATATGACGCTGAACAGGTTATGCCGGAGCTTTTTCTTAATCGCCATCCAGATAATGCTTATCACAAGGAGCGCTATGCCGGCAATCAAAAGACCACGTAAGAACATGCAAAAATCATATTGAACGGTATAAAGAAACTTTCCTGTTACATTATTATAATAGCCGAAAATGAAGGAATAATAAGATGGCACAATAGAACTGGAACGTCTGTCCGTCGAGGACCAAATGATATAACCTCTCTGAGCATTGGTCAGGAATGTAAGTACACCTGCAAGTGAAACGGTAATGGCGAATACAGACAAAGCGGAACCTTTTCCTTTGGAGGCTTCCGGCTGCTCCTTATAGATCACTCTTTTCATGTTGATAAGGACAATGCACAGTATGCAGAAAACCAAAAGCAGCGCAACATATACAGTATTTGCAATCTGCAATGACAACTGAATCTTCTTGTCAGATATACGATAAAACGGTCTTAGGAACAGAAAATAAGTACCCAGATTGTCAAAGAGTCTCGTAAAAACCACTCCCCAACTCACATTGGCGGTGATACGCATCCAATACCTGTAACCGTACAGCAGGTAAGCAACAACACCGGGTATCACAGAAGCGCTGATAAAGAGATTTTTAGCCATCTTCCTGCTCCTGAATTCATCGCGGGTAATGCAGAACAGTTCCCTGCTCCACAATCCCGCTACAAACATAAGAATTCCGGTAAAGATCAAAGAAATGAAGACCGAGAAAACAACAGAGGGAATATTCCCTTTGTACTCAGGGATGTCCGGAATAATCCCTCTGATGAATTTTAGGATCTTATATCCCCGGTACAACGTCTGGTAAGAAAAAGGCAGACTTGCAAACAGGACCATGATAATACCTGCCAAAGAAGACCTCTTAATCTTCCTGTCAGCAATAAAAAACATAAATGCCGAAACATACAGCAAGGTAATATACATATTTGCCCCCTGCAAGCCTGCAGATTTCTATAGATTAATGTTTACCAGTCGAATGTGATCGTGAAATTGGTCATCGGAGCAAAGCACTTCTCGGGTGTGAGGAACGAGAAGCTGTCCTTGATCATCTTGAAGTCATCGTTCTCCATCTTCGTGATGAGGCCGTAGTAATCCTTGCCTTTGATGTTGCAGCGGATTACATAAGCATGCCATCTGTCCTCAGTATCGATCTTGTCACCGTAAGCATTAGCCATATAGGCAGCCTGGTAAGCAATGTACTCTTCTTCGGGTTTACGCTTATAAAGGTCTCTGTAAGCCTCAGGTGTGATCCAGCCGTTGACCAGCTCATCCACATAGTTGTTCATCTTAGGGAAAACGATCTTTCTTACGCCACCGTTAAGGACAGTACCGTCTGTGTCGGCAACCTTGAAATAGTAAACATCCTGTCCGTTCTCATGGAATGTCTCATAAGCTACGACGAGAACTTCAGCAATTCCTGCCCTTCCCGCTTCGACTTCTTCAACGAACTTGTTCCAAAGGCCTGCGAAAAGAGCGAACTTGGACTTTTGCCCTGCAACCTTGTCCTTGGGGATAGGCTCATACTTGAGGGTATTAAGTCCCGGTCTCTTCTTGTCGATCTCTTTGATCTTATCGTACTTATTGGCCTTCTCTTTATCTTCCACATACCAGATTCCGTAAGGATCGAAGATGGTTCCGATAAGCTCTCTGTCCATCTTGTTGGACCACGCCTCAAGGCCTTCACTTGCGATGTCTGCAAAGAATGTGCCGAGTGTCGGTTCATCATCTGTTGAGCCGTACTTCTTTCGGAAATCAGCTGTGTTTTTGTAATGCTTCAGTCCTTCAAATGCCTGTTCGTCCATAAGATCACCCTCCTGATTTTTGCAGTCCTATGCCTGCTTAATTCATTATATCAATCTATATTCATAAAACATAAACAATAAGAGACAGGATTGCTCCTGTCTCTTATTTTCAGTGAAATCAGCTATAACATCAGAGTTTTGAGAAGTCGATCTGATCTGCCAGTTTCTGAATGTCTTCTTTTGTTAAGTTGTTGAGTTCAAGATCGTCATTCCACGGAAGGACAATAACGGATACAAAGCTCTTTTCGAGATCTGCGGAGATAAAGGCCCTCTTGAATTCACCGTTTTCAAAGCTGTACGCTATGTTAACGGTCACTCCGCTCTTTGTCTTATATGTCCATTCTTCAAAGTTGGTTCTGTCGCCGACGTTGAGATACGAGGTATCAAAATAGCCTCTCATGTTTCTGCTGATCTGGAAGTGAGTTCCATTACAGGTCGAATCCAAATGGAACGTTCCGTCATCGTAAATATATCCGCCGCCTTTAACGTCACTCGAAAAGACTTCGCCGAACTTTGCCTTAAGAGTATTCTCATCACAATCTGTTTGATTTGTGTGCATCTTAAGGTTGTACTTTGCCAGTATCTCTTCGAACTTATCCGCCATCTCCTGAGAAAAGACAGAATAGTACTTGTACTTTTCAAACGGATCTTTGCCGGTGCGTTTGACCTCAGCATCATGCTTATTCAGGATAGACCCGTCAGTATCGTAGCTGCTTTCGAATTTCAACCACTCCTCAGTCGCCTTGTATTCAGGCGAACCGGAATATCCCACTACCGAGATCAGCTCGCGGGGAGGCACTGAATTCTTAATGTCTTCTTCGATCGAAGGACCCCATGAACTCTTCCCGAAAGAAAGAGATTCAAGTCCTCTTACTGCAGCATAAACCGACAGGCCCAATGCTGAAACTATTGCTGCGACCAAAATGAGCGTTACGGCTTTCTTTTTTGAAGTCTTCCTGGGTATTTCTGTTGTTACTGCGGGAGAAGACAGAAGTCTTTCACGCATGTCCATCTTTCTTGATACATCCATCTTTATCTTATCTGAGGTATCTCTCATAAATATTCCTCCAATCCTATCCTCATCAGTGCCTTGCCGCGGTTGATCCGTACGCCAACGGCTGATTCGGATATCTTTAGAATTCCGGCGATGTCCTTATAGGAGTAACCTGCATAGTAAAACAGGTAGATCGGCATCCTGAACTGACCGTCCAGGTTCATGAGTTCATCAAAGACTGCCTTGTTTCTCTCGTTGAAATCGTCGAAATATTGCAATTCATTCTCCGCAGACTCGAGATCAACTCCTGTCTGACGGGATACTGACTTTAGATAATCCTTACATTTATTGGCCGTCATGGTGAGGAGATACGTCTTCTCCCTGCCTGGTTTAAATTCGACATCATTGCCGAGGAGTTTCAAAAACACATCCTGAACTATATCTTCAGCATCGTGTTTGGAACCCGAATAATAAACGGCGAATCTGTAAAGATCATCAGAATAAGCATCAAATAATCTGACTACATCTTCGTTTTTCAAAATCTTTGCCTCCGGTGTTATTTGAGATCTCACCTATATGACGATTCAAAACACCATTTTCTTACATGCAGTTTTAAACTATATCGAAAATTAAGCCGGCAAGCACCGTAGAATCATCTGAACTTCTCCATTCTTATCAGATGCTCTTCATCAGGCTCGGTAATACCGTTCTTATAGTTGTATCCCATCTTCAGATAAAACGGAACGCCCGTTATCGATGCGGGGATCTCTATCCTTTTGGCTCTTAAGAAGTACTCATCCATTTCGAGAGTTTCAATGATGGTCCTTCCTATTCCCTTCCCCTGCTGCTCCGGGAGCACAAAGATGGTGTACAGGCTGCTCTCATCCTCTTTCCCCCAATAAGGTCCGATGGCGCCGCAACCGATTATCTGCTCATTATCAACAACAACATAGAAATGCGTCCAGGACGCTCTCTGAAGCACGTTTTCAGGTGTCTCATAATCGATAAGCTGATCCATTAACTCCGCAGGATAATCCTTCGTGTTTGATATGCGGATCGTCTTACGGATGAGGTCTGATACCTCTTTTGCATCCTGTTCATTAAATCTTCTAATTATCATTTCTGTTTCCTCAATTCTTACCTGTATATATCTTGTGTGACTTGGCCTTGGTGATAAAATCAGCCATGCGGCCGTCTTTTGCAACTGCACCATCAAGCCCCGGGTACATCTCCGAGATCTCTTCAGCAGTCATATTCATCCAGAAATCAGCGGGAAGTTCCTTGTAAAAAACGCCGCCGAAACTGTTGCCTGCAGATGATCCGGGCGAATCCACATCTGCTCTGATCACAACTCTTCCGTCACGCCTGAACACTAGCGTCAGGACAGTTATCTCGTGTGTCTTCTCAAACTCATGTCTTGCAAACACAAAGTCAGCAGGCCTGAAATTGAGGCCCATATAAGCTGCAAATCTTTCAGCAAAAGAATCAAGAGAGCCTCTGATTAGCGTATTGTTATCTTTCAATATCTGCAAGAGCTTATCTGTCATCCTGATCTCTGTAATGGAATCAGGAAGGATCAGTTCCTTAAGGCCTTCGAATCTTTCAAGAAAAGCGGTTTCTATCTCTTTGAAGCCATTATCCGGTCCCTTTGTAAGGTTATTCTCAATAAGGAAAGATATATCCTGAGGTTCTTTCCCGCATTCTTCCCTGTAATGCTCTATGCATCTGTCAAAGCTGCTGCCGAAAGCATCATTACAAACAAGGCCTTCACCGAAGGCATCGAATCTGATGTCGTATTCGTCTTTTATCTTAAAGTTCAAAATGCTCACTTGTCTTTCCCCTAAATCTGTTGTGATCATCATCAGTCTTCAACGGGACGGCGGTGGCTGAGGAGGACTTTCGTGAAAAATGGCCGCTAAAAGCAGGAACAAAACTATCGATAAAAAAACACCTGAAATGACTGTCCCGAATACACCCAGAACGCGAAACCTTTTGTGATATCTGAATGCATCTGCAACACCGCCGACCGAAACGATAAAAGAGATCAGTATCCATATCGATATTAAGATCAGAACCGAACCCCACATGTCGTTAGTATCGATATATGGTCCTGCGAATTTGAAGACAATGGCCGAGATCAACCCGAGGCAAGACATAACAAACCCGGTAATGCAGCGTTTGCTTATCTGTACAGGTTGTTTATTTGAAGTATCAGGCATTCCCTTTTTATCATCCTTTAGGTATTAATCCGTAGCAGTCAAAAGCCTGTCATTGAGGATAAGAGAACGAACCGTCCGCATTCACCGAAAAGTATGCATAGATACACGCGTCTCGATTACCTACCGCAAGCCTGTAATCACCGGGCTTCAGAGTGCCATAGTGAGAAAGAGTGTATTCTTCGGTATTTGAACTTCCGCCGGGAAGAAGGAGGCCCTCCATTGTATAGGCAAACGTTTCAAGTTTGCGGGCATAATACCATTTTCCGTTCTTCTGGACTTCAAGCAGGTAGAATCTGCTGTACTGATATTCGCCTTCTCCTTCATTGATGATCTCAACCTTGCCTTTATCGACCATCTTTGCCTTAACATAATCAGGACCCGGTTTATCTTCGTCCGCAGGGATCAGCATCTCTTCATCGGTGTATCTGAAAACTACGCTTATTCCCTTTGTTCCGTCGATCGTAAGAGTCAGCTTATCGCCGGTTACCTTGGCAATCATGTCCTTATCGGAATCAACATAATCGATGTGGTAAGCGCCGTCCTTTAAAGTCATTTCAGCGGTGTGGTTTTTTCCGTTCTGACGGTATGTAACCAGATATGTGCCCTTATTGAGCCTGTCTTCATCAATGGTGATGACAGGTCTGTCTTCCTCTTTGATATCAGCGGCTTTGGTAACTATTCCGCCTGAAGCAGTCGATTCAAACTTCCAGTTGGAATCGATCGGACGGTTCTTTCCGCATGCAGTGAACGCAAAAGCTGAAGTGATCAGCATAACCGGAATCAGAATTCTTGATAATGTCTTTTTCATGTTCTCACCCCTAAAACAGCGAATCTGATCGACAATCATTTACTATTATACAACATGAGCCGGATCACTCCGGCCCACATTGTTCTGTTATTTCTTCACTTTTACGGATCTTCCGGAATTAGACTTCTTAAAGATCTTCTTGTATGCCTTAACCTTGGCCTTCTTTACCTTCACGGTCTTGATCTTGGAACCCTTAAGGGACTTTTTCACTCCGGCCTTTGTCAGCCTGATGGTATTCTTTATCTTGATCGTCTTAAGCTTCTTGTCTTTCTTGAACGTATAAGCCCCGATCGTCTTAAGGTTGGGGGAAGTTATGTTTAAGGACTTCAGTTTCGGACAATTGGCAAATGCGTATGCGCAGATTACCTCAAGTCTTCCGCCTCCATAAACTTTCGCAAGGTTCTTACATCCGTAGAAAGCATAACTTTCTATAACCTTAATATTTGGGCCTATTGTAAGCGTCTTTATCACAGCATTATTGCAGAAAGCCTTGGTTCCTAACCTGTTGACAACATAGGTATATTCATTTACCGCGACAGTGCCAGGAACAGATACCGCGGATGTTTTAACCGCAACACCGATGAGAGTTACGGTTCCTGTTCCGTCAGTAGCAGGATTGGTAACCTTGTATATGAAGTTGCCAACTGTTACTTCCTCACCAATCACAGGTGCATTCTTTCTCGGGATGATGATATCAACATCCTTGAGTTCAGTCTTGCCTTCAGGATCGGCGAACTTCTTTCCGCAGTTCTTTCTCTGGCAGACATAGTACTCAATGTTGCCGTCTTCTTTATCTGTAGGTTCCTTTGCAGGAACATGCTTGAGATCATGTCCGAGAGCATCCAGCACCGTATCATTGGCTGATATTTCGGTTTTGCCTGCAGCGTCACTGTACAGTTTTCCGCACACAGAGCATTTCCAGTATTTTATGTGACCTTTCTCAGTACACGTCGGATCAACCGCAGCGTACGCAGTCATTTTGTGTTCATAGTGAGACATAGTTGAACCGAAATCAGTCGGTCCTGAAGGAGTCCATGAAGGCTTTGTCTCACCCTTTTTGAGCGGAATGCAGGCAACTGAGATAGTAGTGTCCTTGGTTTTCGTCAGATGGATCGCAAGCTTTCTGTATGCGCTGTTATCACTCTGACCGGATACTGCAGGAGTCGTAGGAAGAGATTCAGCTTTCATCTGAGTAAACTTGCCGCCATCGCTCAATATTCCTACCCACAATTTGTCTGATCCGGAAGTTACGACAGCACTCCTTCCGTCGGAAGCAATACTGATCGACCCTGTTGTGTGGGCAAACCAGTATATCTCGCCCGCGCTGTTCAGTGAGATCTCATCTTGGACGACGACACAGTTCTTATCTTTATTCATCTTAAGGCCGCGGACAACTCTTTTAGCACCGCTTGCCTTGTAAGCTGCGGTCAGGTCTGTGACTGCATACGCCTCTTTCCCTGACTGGAAAGCGGTTATCAGACATGTGACACCGTCACTCTGGTCAAGCTTATCAGAAGGATTTATGACAAGCGTATTGTGACCTTCAGCCCTGATACGGTAAGCATTCTGGCGGTTCTTAAGTTCATAATTCTCATTACCGAGGTCCGTGAAGAATCTTTGCCCGTTTGATTCAACATAGAATGAACCCAGGTCAAAGTGGCCGTGATACAAGAGATTGTTTTCGCCGGCGTGAAGCGCGGTAACGAGCCCGCTCACATCCCAAGTGTTTCTGAAGCTCGCGTTGGAAAAACCTTTGCCGCCCCAGTCATTGGGACTGGATTCCTCTGTACCCGTATTTAGACTCTCATCGATCCACAGGACATCAAGATAACTAAAATCAAATTTTTCTTCAGCAAGCTTGCTCAGGCGGACGTCAGCTATATTGCGTGATTTGAAAAGTTCGCCAAGCCAGAGGAAAACCGTCCAGCGTGTGTCGCGTGCATCGCCGTCATCGCCGAAACTGAACGAATTCGGCTTGTTTGAACTCATACAGCGGACAAAATCAACGGATTTGCGGATTCCGTTATGGTTTGTGAGGCCGTAATCAGTTCCCGTAGTGCTCTTCAATGAGGAATTGATCAATCCAAGATAATAGGTGGCATAATCCCAATAACCCAATCCTTCTATGAATGATCCGTCTGTACTGTTGTATCCTGCACGGACGGCCGAATAAGCTTTCTTATAGCCGTAGTCGAGAACCTGGGAAGAAATGCTTTTAGCATCAGATTCATCACCGATGGCAAGGGCTGCCAGATTCGTTCCGCCGATACAGACGAACTGCCAGTTATCTCCTACATTGCTTTCATACCAGACATATGAACGTCTGTTGCCGTCACCTCTGTCACCACGTACTTCGTTAAATTTGACCTCGCCTTTATAGTCCTTCATGACCTGCGTAAGGCCTTTTTCGATCATGGCCTGACGCAGAAATGCTCTCTGATCGTCATTCATCCAGTTATAGAGCCAGTCGTAACCAAGCGCGAATGCAGTGCACATTTCGCCGCAATCAAGGAAATGATAAGGATTCCAATCCTGGAATTTGGCAGCCGCTTCAAGCTCTTTATATGCACGCTTGGCATATTCCTCATCACCAAAGATGTTGTATGCCAAAGCAAGATCGGCAACGCGCCTTTGAATGCTCTTCGACGTTTCAAGGATCCTGAGGCCGCCAACGAGTTCATATTTATTTACTGCTAAGTTTAATTTACTGTCCGCTTCCTCTTTGAGTTTCGCGAGAAGTCTACCCGTTGTTGTACTCTTTCCAACCTGTTTTTTCAGTTTGGTGAACCTGTCGTTGGTCATGATCAGCCTCGGATGAGATTTCTCTCCGTGCTTTTTGATCATATCGCTGATAACGTGAGAACCATCGGTAAAAGAACCGTAAGTATTCGCTCTTGCAGTATCCGTCTTAACGGGGGTTGCAAAAGCCGTACAGGGAATCATGCCGATCACCATGACCAACACGATCAGAACGCTTAGAAGACGTTTCCTCATAGAATTATTTCCTATTCTGCACCCGGCTTTAGATTATAGCAGATGCGGAGGGCGTTATGTAAATAACTGTTCGTCTATAAAAAATACTGCCCGGGAGTTTTTGCATACTCTCAGGCAGTATCATTTAGTTTTAAGTTGTAAGAGCTTAAATTACTTGACTTTGATGGTAACGGTAACAGTCTTCCAGCCAGATGCCTTGTACGTGGCATTACCGGTAGACATTATCTTTACCTTGATCTTGTAAGTTCCCTTCTTTGTCTTCTTGGCAACGGTGATGTTTCCGTTAAGCTTGTTTACGGTGATCTTCTTGTTGCCGGAAACCTTAACGGCATTGAGTACGGTTCCTGCAGGCGTAACTTTGTACGCACTGCCTGCTGACAACGTAATTGCCTTTTTCTTAACCTTCTTGGCTTTAACCTTTACTTTCTTGCCGCTGACAACAAATGGATTATCTTTCAGCCAGACAAAATTCAGTTTATTGAAATCAACAAAAACGTTAACAAAGTCATCATGCTCCATAGATTCACTCAGGGCTTTATCCATGTAGACATCCTTAAGGCTTTCCATCTGTCCGAATGCTTGACGGCCTAATTTAGTAACACTGCTGGGAATCACAATGCTTTCAACTTTGGGACAAAACCAAAAAGCATCTGCCTGGATTTCTTTTACTCCATAACCTAAGGTGATCTTCTTAAGATTAGGACACTTCTCAAACGCTCTTTGATGGATCGTTTCTACACTGCCCGGTATAACTACTTCAGACAGAAAAGGAAGACTTGAAAAAGCTGCGTGTCCAATTTCTTTAACTCCATAGCAGAACGTAATCTTTTCAAGGTATGTACAACCTCTAAAAGCACCTGTCCCCATCGATTTCACACCGCTGCCGATCGTAACGCTGAAAAGGTGTGTGCATCCTTCAAAGACAGAATCACTAATGTAGGTTACGCTGTTGGGGATCGTAACATCCGTAAGGCATGTACATCCGGAGAATGCCAAGCCATATAATTCAGTTACGTTCTTACCCCAATTAATAAATCTAAGCCTCGTGCATCCGTAAAAAGCACCTGAACCGATGATCTTAACAGAGTTAGGAATCGTTATGGTCTTAAGTGAAGTACACTCCTGGAACATACTGTCATCGATTAAGGTAATGCCATTGCCAAGAGTAACGTCTTGCAGATCATTACAACGCATAAAGGCACCGTCGTTGACTTCGGTTACGGAATTGGGGATAACGACATTATCTAATTTCTCGCATTCAGAGAATGCACATTTACCGATAGTTGTCAGACCAGATGAAAGCGAAACTGATTTAAGTTTGCCGTATCCGCTGAAGGCATAGTCACCGATTGTTGTTATGCCTTTATCAACGATGACTTTAGTTACCTTGTCTTTATTTGCATACCAGGGATAAGCATCTGCTCCACTTTTGTTGGGCATAGCAACCTTATCTTTTGATTCTGACTTAAATATGGTGAGTTCTCCTGAAGCTTCATCAAAACCGTAAAACAGATCATCACCAAATGGTGATATTACAGCCTTTTTAGCAGTCTTCTTATCCGTAACTGACGGACGTTCAGCTTCTTCAGGCTGCTTTTCTTTCTGTTCGGCAGTTTCATTGTTCTCTGCCTCTGAAGTTTCAGCAGGCTCTGTTTCACTTTCTTCTGAAGACTCTGCGGGTTCTGTCTTGGCAGGCTCAGCGGGTTCTGCGGCCTTAGTCTCTGCAGTTTCCTTTTCCTCCGGCTTAGAAGGAGCAGTTTCCTTTGTTTCAGCCGTCTCTTTGGTCTCAGTTTCAGAAGGCTCTGTTTCTTTTGTCTCTACAGGCTTTTTCTCTTCTGTCTCTTTTACCTCTGCAGGCTTCTTTTCTTCTTTTTTATCAGTTTCCTTTGCAGCAGGCTTTTTAGTCTCTTTTTCTTTAGGTTCGGCAGTTTCAACCACACTTGTCTCTTCAGGCGTGTTCTCTGTCTCATCAGCCAAAACCACAGCAGACGTCATTCCCATGGTCATTGCCATGGCAACAATACCTGCCAACATACGTTTAACTTTCATGTAGGGCCTCCGTCACACAGTGTTTTATCAAACTAATAGAGTATAAGCCTATATTAAAAGAAAGACAAAGCCTTTTGATCAATTGTCTTTCCAGTATGAATTAACCAGATGCCAGTTCTCATCTTGTTCATCGTGGTTAAGATAGAAATCGACAAAAAGCTGTTCGGTTTCGTCACTCCGGCACTTCAGCAGATATTGCAGAGCCGTACGCACGCGGCCGTGTCTCATCCGGCCATCGCCTTTCCTGACTATGGAACTTGCAAGATTATAGGCCTCATCACGGTCCGTTGCCGCCAGATAATGAATTGCCGCTTCAAGGTAAATGTCAGCATCTGAGGTGTCTTCACCGATCATGCGAAGTACTGTATCCTGTTCGATCACAGGCAAACCGCCCTTAAAACTCTCTCCCGGATCCAGCAGTATCACTATGTCCCTTATCTTAGGATATGTTTCAGGTCCATAATGGATCCTGGCCCCCGGCACGTAATATTTCCTGAAAGGCGGCAGTTTGTCTTTGTGGTAACGGTTATCGGTGATGTCGAGATAACGCATGCCGTCTTCTGCTTCTGTTTCAAGGCCGGCAAAGCGGACCGTTTTAATCAGTGGATTGCTCTGTCTTAAGTTCTCACCTTTTCTTACCACCTGTTCAGTATCAAACGTGCATCCATCCGCAGGTATGAGCGTCAGACACCTCACGTATTTCCCGAAGCTTGCGGCTGCACAGGCTTTGTGATGTCCGTCAAGGAGCAGATTCATGAACCCCGAATAATGGTATGCCAGCGCACGCGGCGTGTTATCATCTGAATTCAGCATCTGAACGTAATGATCAACACGTTCACTGTCGATCTTAGAAGGCGACTGCGTTGGATAAAGAAATATCGGAAAGTGTTCCGTACAGCTCATATTCCAGCTGCAGTAATAGGCATCGCAGACTGCTTCATAGTGCCTGAGTTCACTTGAAACATCATAGAAAAAGTTTCCTTCTCCGTCAGACGGAAGGCAGATGGTATCGGCAAGAACATAGTATCCGTCGCTCAAAAGCCCTAAGAGCGGCTTTATCTTCTCCGCAGAATCCGTTATGCTCACAAACTCTGAGTTCATGCTCTCTCTTGCGGCTTTAAGTTCAGGGCAGTCAACATTTTCAAGGCCGTATCCTGCCGCGAGCATGCCTTTACAGGTCGGGCAATCCGGGATCACGCTCTGTACGATCGGTTTTCCGTTTATCTGCATTTGGGAAAAACACTCGTATTCTTCATTCTCGGGAGCATATTTTTCGCAGATGGTACCCTTACCGTTCCTTACCGAGAACATGACGGCAGAACTGCACCACCAGTTATCCGCCGTATTTATCTCCTTTATGAGCTTTACTGTGGTATTACCCCAAAACATGCTTATTTCCTTCAGTTTTATTAGTACCAAAACCTTCTAAGCTGCTGTTAATACAGGTCAAAAGGAAGATGTATTTCGTTTTCGTCTTCCTCATCCTCTGTTTTACCGTCTTTCAGCTCCAGACGGAAGAGATAATCATCGACCGAAAGCTTGGTTTTGTGAGTCGGATCATGATAAGTCTTCATTCCCGGTGCCTTATCAAAATCATTGGAAGCATCAACTGCCTTGTGGACCTTGGTATATGCCCGGTCGCCGATCTTTCGCATCACAGACGTCACACCGCTGAAAACGATCAGCAGCAGCTCAAGAAAGCAAAGTACAAGTACCAGATTATAAACAAATGGACTTGTGTTATTCGATAAAGTAATTATCATGAGCAGGATCGGCAATACTACCGCAGCAGATATCGGAATCCATCTGAAGTTGCTTCTCGTAAAGCTTACAAAGCTGTCAAACTTGTCGATGGCACTGTTTGTAGGGGCCTGTCCGCTCGCCTCCCCTGTCTGGCCGTTGACCGCAAACTGCAGGTTGCTGCCGTCAAAATCGACCGTCATGAACCATACGGGCAGAAGACAGTACTTGATGCTCGTTTCACTCATCCATGTAAAGGTCTTCTCCGGAGAAGGCTCAAAGCTGTCATATTTCGTCGCGATTGTATCCGTCAGATCCAGTGAGATCTTATCCAGTCTCTTAATGAATCTGTCCATCATCTCGAACGGAGTCTGATCATATTTGTCAGCATAAAAACCTTGGAGATATCTATTCTCGAACTTAACCATCTCACTGTAGTCAAAAGGTTCGATCGCTTCCATCAATTTGTTTGCGATCTTTAAAGATGCATCAAACGGGACATTTTTAACGTAGTACTTGGCAACAGCCCTTACATTAAGCTTAGATACCTTGTCCCTGCCGACTTTAGCTCCGGTTCCGTACAGATCAGTATTAACTCCGCAGTCCAAAAGCCAGAACGGTACATAGACCGGGATCATCTTGGTAAGACGGCTCCTTGTCTTGAAGCCCCTTGGATTAAGCTTCCTGGTCTTGATCCACTGCATCAGGTTTTTCTCTGCCGTCTCCCTGTCGATCTTGAACGGCACGATGTAATCCGGCTTGAATTCTCTTGTCATTCTTCTCGTAATCAGTGCCGGAGAACCGCAGAAAGCGCACATCGTGGACATCATGTTATCGTCAGCGATCATGACTGCACCACAGCTGTTGCACACTATCTCATGGCGCTTTTTGTCGTCATCTGACACTTCATTGTCACCGCTGTAATCGTGTTCAATGCTGAAACCGAATGAGCCTATCTTTTCGAGCGTTGACGGCTTGTAGATGTTACCGCAGCTTCGGCATACCAGTCCCTGCACCTGAGGCTGATAGAAGATATTCGCAGCGCATGTCGGGCACTTGGCAGATTCAGCGACAAGCGGATCTCCGCCCTTCCTGGCAGGGTTCCTGCCGAACGGATCCGGATTGTCTGAATTAAAAGGTCTTGCTGTCCACATGTTTATTTCCCTTATCCCTTAAGAAATACAAGTGAATTATAACATGATTGTATGAATCAAGATTCAACAGTAAAACTCTCAGTCTTCAGGTCACAGTAGTATCTGCCGCTTTCAGCATTGCTTTAACATTGGGGTATCCGTTTCCGTCAACCGAGCAGATGAAAGCAACGCTCTGTTTTCTTATAAAACTCTCGATCTTACTGTTATCCATTTAACCGATAGCCTTCTCAAATTCTTCAGGTGTTTTCTTGCCGAACCAGTAAAGCTCGATTACGCTCATCAGGCTGTCATCGAGTTTTCTGGCATAGAAACAAAGTGTTTGGACACCATCGTTTCCTGAAAGCGTATATGTGTCTCTCACATACTCTTTGCCGCACAGGTTTACCTTAGTCCTACCTTTATACTCAACCGTTATTGGAAAATCCTTGTAATTGCCTTTTACAAAGTTTCCGTATTCATCAAGATACTTGTTCTCGTCATATGAAGGATCATCCGGCGAGGCAAGCTTCGTATTTACAAAACGGAACTCCAGGCCCTGCATCTGGCTTGAGAATGCGGCATCGTAGAATGACGCGCTTTCGCGAGTCTTGTCTTTTGCTGTCTTGCATTTGGAAAGAATATAGGTCTTATTCTCACTCAGTTCGCTTTCGCTGACCTGACTGCATTCTCCGGGGATCTTGGCAGTGATTCCGGCGTAGTTGTTTACATATACGCCGTCCTTGAAAAGGCCCTTGGTGTAATTAGTTCCGTCAGCAGGATTTGAAGCAGCCTTCGAAGGATCATCAAGAACCGTCTCGGGCTCCTTTCTTGCGGTAAACCCGTCACCGTAGCTCAGGCCGTAACCTTTCTTCAGGAAGCACTTATCTGTACCAATCTGATCGATTGAACCATACCAGGGCGAAGGAAGCTTACCCGAGAAATCAGCGCATCCGCAAAGGACATCTGAGATGCCCTTGCCCTCAGAGCCCGGCAGATAGCACATTACGACGCTGTCCCACTTCTTATAGTCGCTCTCGTCGATGATAACGTGCCTGCCTGCTACGATGCATGTAACAACGGGCTTACCGAGCTTCTCAGCTTCACTCATTGCATCCCTGTTTTCGGTCAGTCCGAGTGCGCCGTTAAGTTTCAGATCTTCAGTATCTCCGTTCCACTCTGCATATGCCTGTTCACCTACGCAAAGCAGCACGACGTCAGCCTTGGAAGCATCTTTGGAATCGGTGATCACTTCTATACCGTAGTCTTTTGCATATCTTTCAAAAGCTTCTTTGATCGTGGTAACGCCCTTGATATCCGATATCGTGGCACTGTTCCAGTCGAGCGTCCATCCGCCGCACTGAACAGAACCATCATCAGATGCAGGTCCCGTGATATACACCTTTGTACCCTGCTTCAGAGGAAGTGTATTCTTATCGTTCTTTAGAAGGACAAGACTCTTTTCCACAAGCTGCTCGGCAACTTTACGATATTCGAGAGAGCCTGTTTCAGTCTGCTCAGTCTTCATGTTCGTGAGCATCGGATCATCGAAAAGCCCCGCGTCCTTCTTAACCTTTATGATCCTAGTAACGGCATCATTTACGCGTTCTTCGGAGATCTCATTATTCTTTACGCCATCGATAATCACCTGTCTGCACTCTTCGAAGCGCTCCGTCTCCATGAGCATATCTATACCGGCATTTACGCTCTTGATGACCTTCTCTTTATAAGAGGCGCCTGAAATGTTTTCAACGGAACCCCAGTCACTTACGATAAAGCCCTTGAAGCCCATCTCGTTCTTGAGCTTCATGATGTATTCTTTGTTCTCGTGCATCTTCACGCCGTTGAGCGACGAGTGGCTTATCATGATCGTCTGCACGCCCGCATCGATCTGCGCCTGATAGACCTTAAGGAGTTCATTGATCTCAGCTTCCGTAAGCTTCGCGTCTCCCCTGTCTATCAGCATCCGGGTTGCTCCCTGCTCTCCTGTTCCGTATACGACGTTACCGTCAGCAATAAAGTGCTTTGCACATGCAACAAGACCCTTATCGAGCATGCCCTTGGTATAAGCCGTGCTAAGCTTCTTTATTATCTCGAGATCAGAGCCGTAAGACTCATAAGTCCTTCCCCACCTCGGATCAGCGGACTGCGCCACCACAGGCGAGAAGTTCCACATCATGTGGCAGAGCTTTGCCTCTTCCGCAGTGATCTGGCCCATCTTGTACGTCAGTTCTTCATCATTCGCGGCACCGATGCCAATGCTATGAGGGAAATAAACAGCGTTGACACAGTAATTAACTCCGTGGACATCGTCCTGACCGTAGATGAAAGGTATTCCCGACGGAGATTCGAGCGATGCCTGCTGGAAACCGTCAACGATCTTTCTCCACTGCTCCGCATCGGTATGGCCTGCCGTCGAAAGCACGCTTCCGTAACCGTTTGCTCTCATGTCATCGTTACTGGTCTTATAGATCGCCGGCTGCACCATCTGTGCCGCCTTCTGCTCGAGTGTCAGCTGGGATACGATCTGCTCGGGCGTCATCTTGGCATAGTTCTTATACCTGTTCGCATCACCCGCTTCAACCTGTTTGGGCTTGCATGCGGCCAAAGGCAAAACTATCGCAATAGCCAGAATCGTTGAGATCAGTTTCTTCATGTGTTTACACCAACTTTTTTATCATAGTATAGTAATCTGCGTAACTGTCATCCTTGTATTTCACTCCATGAGGGATCGTGCCGCAGATCTCAAACCCCAGAGACTTATATAGCGCTATTGCTTTTTCATTAGGAACGGCAACTTCAAGCTCTGCCTGCTCATAGCCGGTATCTTTGGCAACAGAGAGCACAGTTTCGATCATTAGCGTGCCTATCCCGCGGCCGCAAAACTCCTGATAGAGTGCTATTCCTATTGTGCATCTGTGTCTGTAACGCACAGTCGAGCCGACTGATGACAGCCTGCAGTTTCCGATATGCTTACCGTCTTCAAAAGCCAATAACAGAAGGTCTTTCGGGGCTTCTACCGTTCCCCTGATAAACTCGCACTCCTGCTCGTGTGTAAGATCAACTTCCTCCGGTTCACTAGTAAGATACGGCGTCTCAGTATTAACGGTCTTAAGCCATTTTATGAGATCATCAGCATCACGTTCCTGTGCGCTCCGAAATTCAATCTCCACACCTGTCCTATCTTTCACTTTGACAGATTCAAATATCATTATCTTCAGTTCTCTTTCGTATTATTTTACAAGGCGGCATCCGGCCCTCTCATCGATCAGGCTTCTCCTGATATCTGCAAAATCCGCTTCGAGTTTCTTGAGCTTGACCTGAGCAGGATATGTCTTGCTTACCAATTCACGGCGTTCTTTCTGATATTCGTCGTTATAATTTGCTCCTTCATAAGCTTTCGCATACACATCGGCTTTTGCTTCCATCTGCTTAACATCGCCGTCCAGAGTCCTGATCTGATCTTTGTTTTCCTTATATGGTTCGAAAAAGGATACCAGTTCCTCCATTTTCCTGAAATACGGCTGATCATTTTCAGATGCGTACCACCCTGCTTTTTTGATGCTATCTCTGACAAACTTAAGCTCATCATCTTCAACATCAACTGAAAGCCTGATGTTGCTAACCTTTGTCCATTTTCCTGCACAAAGCACCTTTCCGAGAAGAGCTTCAAAATCCGAAGGATCGACCATTAGCAGATTTGAAAATCTCCGCTCTGCATCTTTGAAGTTTCCGTTATTAAGCGAATTCAAAGCCTTTTCCATGGGCAGGCCGAAGAAAAGTGAAACACCATATGCCACGCCGCAGTGATCACACTGATACACTCGCTTGTTCTTATCCAGGATCAAACCGGCGCCGCACTTTTCACAGTTTATGCTCTTACCTTCATCGATATCAGGATCTGCAACAGGCTTGCTTTCAGAAACACTGTGCTCTTTGTTATCAGAAACAATCGATGCACGGAGATTTTTCATCTTCATATAAGCTCTTGCATAGTTTCTTTCGTTATCTGAAATCTTGTCAGTAAGCTTCCTTTCATAATCGTTTGCGGGCTTATAATTCTCATCGTGTTCAATATCATTCTTTGAAACAGCGTAGCAAATAACTCCTAACACAACGAAAAAGATAATGAGCGGGAAATAGTTTCCCGTTTCTGTCAGAGAAGCGGCTACCGCAAACAGTGCTAACACGCCGAATATTATCAACGGCCACGGAAGCGAATCCCTGTCCTCGTTACGGTATCTCTTGAAATCGGAAAGCATCTTCCCGTTTAACTCATCCATGGTATTTCCGGATAAGAGTTCCTGCTTTTCCTTTTCGAGCTTGACGGTTTTCTCATAGTGCTCTATAAGCGAATAGAAATATGCAAAATAATCCGCTTTCGCATTTACTGATTGCCTCTTGGCTTTAATCAGAACTTTCTTTGCTTCGTTCAGATCAACAGTCTCAAGGTTTTCACTGTTTTCCAGTTTATCTTCCGAATTGAGCTTAAGCTTGCAGAGGACGGTACCCAAAAGCGCATCGAAGTTCTGGGGATCATTATCCAATACCATATTGAACTTTTCTTTTGCAGATGAAAAGGATCCCTGCTCAAGGCATGAATTTGCCTGAGCCAGTACTTCATCTGCATGAAAATCAGCGATGTCGTATCTGTTTCCGCAGAAAGGGCAGTCAAAGAACTCCTGATCCGAATCAAACATCAGGATTCCCGCACACTTAGAACATGTGTAGCTCTTAAGTACTGCCATATAGATCATTCCCCATTCCATCAATATTTTTTTATTATACCTGATATATAGATAAATTAAATGAAGAAGAGATTCTAAATATTTATCTAAAAGAAAAAGCGGGATCCGCAGATCCCGCCTGGTCATCTTTCCCGAGTTATTTGTCGTACTTGCCGTAGTACGTTATGTCGTTGTTGAGCAGTTTCATCACCGTTTCTTTCTGTTCAGCGGTCAGGTCTTCCGACTGTATATCCTTTTCAAACTCAGCATACAGTTTCTCAGCTTCCCCGCTTTCACCCAGCCTTCTTGCCGCTACCATCTTGAAGAAAGCAATGCTTCTTCTTACGCGCAGATAATGTTCCATGTTGAGCGTGTCTTTTCTGACCGCAAAAGCCTTTATGATGCCTTCGCACCAGTCGCAGACTTCATACACCTCTTCTTTATTGCCGTTGCACCATCCGTAATCCTGAGCGATGGTGTTAAGCATGCTGGCAACATTGTCGAAAAGAATCTTTGAGTTATCCGCGATGTCAAACTTCATCTTCTCAAAGCCGGATTCAAAGTATGTCAGTTCCATGCTGATCTTTTCCTTGATCATGCCGGTCGCAATGCTCGGGAGAACGTTTATGTGCTCTCTTGCATTATCAAAGTCCTTCATGTGGATATATATCCATGCAACAGCGAAATGCGCTTTCTCAACAAGAGTTCTGTCACTGCAGTGGCCTATCAGATATGCGCCTTTGCGGATAGCATCCTTATAGAAGGTTTCGAGGCGCTCTTTCTCATCCGGGAAGCAGTTATCAAGGACCGGATCCGCATACATGCTGAGATTGGCAGTCTCCTGGACATAATCCTTGATGATCTCGAAGCATCCGGGATTAAGTGTTGTTTCAGTTGAAAGGTACTCGGTCACGCGGAGTGCTTTCTTGGCTCTGTCCTTCTCTTCTTCCTTGATGGCACTCACGGTCTCCCGGATCCTTGATATGACCTCTTCGTTTTCCGAGATTGAATCGTAACCCAGAAGTGCATCCGTGCTGACACCTAAGACCTGCGCAAGCGGAATGAGCATTGATACATCAGGGAGCCCTGATTCGGATTCCCATTTGCTGATGGCCTGAGGAGTGATGTTCAGGAGCTCTGCCAGTTCTTCCTGCGTAAATCCTTTGTTCTTGCGGTATATCTTTATATTCTTACCAAGCGTTGATCCCATAATCGAATCAGCCTCCTAAACAGTTATTCGTTCATGAACCTAGCCTGATGATATAGATAATCCGGTCACAATACAAACAACGCAGCGTTGAGCGCTGCTCAACTGACGTATACAGCGCCTAAAGCTCTCAGTTCATTTCTCATCTTCTGAACTTTTGCATCAGGGAATCTGCTGCCGATGCAGTTTTGAAGCATCACAACTTCAATTCCGGTCTTCGCGGCGCCTTTAGCGGTGGCGCCCACGCAGCCGCACTCATCCAAACCGCATATTGCAACACCTGTGTAGTTCTGCTTCTGCATGTATTCGCGAAAAGCCTTTGCGGTATAAGTATCGGAGCGGTTCTTTTCAAAACACAGGTCAGATACAATATCCAGGCCTCCGTACAATTCTGCGCCCTCGGTGCCTTTTATCGAGAATCCTGCGCCCCACAGTATCTTCGGCAGGATATGCTTGATGTATATGATGTCGTAGCATTTTTCTTTGTATTCGGCAATTGCTCTGTTTACATTGCCAATAAGTTTATCAGTGTCATAAGTAAACATCGGTTTTCTCTTATCCCACAGATAATCATTCTGAAGATCGATCACGATCAATGCTTTTTTCTCTCCCATTATCCCTTGTCCTTTCAATTATTTAGAAAACTCAATCCCTGAAAACTCCACAGGCACACCGTGTCCGCATGCAAGGTATCGCGGCGCTATCGTTCTTATCCGTTCCGCAGAAGCTCTCATCAGTTCAAGAGATGTTGCATGCACGGGAAGCATCGGTTCCCCGTTAAAGATAACGAATGCGTCGCCGCAGTATAGTGTATCACCTTTAAGTATCCCCATTGACCCCAGAGTGTGTCCGGGCAGCTCGACTATATCGAAATCATATCCGTATTTACGCGGCGTTTCGGAATCATCACCGCTGAGTATCACATCCGGCTGATAAGCCTTACTCTTAACTATCGTACCTGTCCAAAATGTTATTTTCTTAACTCTTTTAGTAAACCTCTCATCAAGAGGATGCTGCGGCTGCGAAGAGAAGTTTCTTATCAAGGTCACGTCCTTGCGGTTAAGCCATATCCTGGCGCCTAAGGTCTTCTTAAGTCTTGCTGCATTCCAGTCATGATCGGGATGAGCATGCGTTAAGAAGATATCGGTTATGTTGAATCTGTTTTCCCTGATCCACTTAAGAAGCGGATTATACGTACCCGCAAAGCCCGTATCTATAAGCATGTCACCTTCCGTTCCCCTGATTACATAATTGGAGATCGGCGTATCACCGGAAAGTCCGGTCAAATAGATAATGTCACCTATCGGCTTGTCATTGTGATCTTGATATTTCATGGTTATTCTCTTTTGATCCCGTCTTGTCTTATGATAATCCAAACCCCATATATCCCCAGACAAACATTAGCGGCAAGACAAGTCACCTGAAGCTCAATAGTCAGTTCAGATATATCAGGACTTCCGTCTCACCGTTTTCGATCTTCATCATGATATCGCCGCCTAAAGCTTTGATAATAGACCTTGCCTCATAAAGACCGATACCGCTTCCCTCTTTGTCTTTTGAATTGGAGCCTCTCCAGTAGCAGTTAAACACGAAGGGTATCTCTTCTTTGTTCAGGGTCGCGCCTTTGTTTACGATGCCCATGAAAACAGTATCGTCCTGGCGGTAGAGCTTCAGCTTGATACCGGTGTTGTCTCCGTACTTGATGGCATTCTCCACAAGCTGAGACAGGCATCTGATCAGCGCCTCGAAATCGCTTTCGACTATGGGGTTACCGGTCAGTTCAACCTCAAACGGAATGTTGATGACGTTAAGCCTGTTCTGGAAATCCTCCGTAATGCGGTCGCTGATGTCCTTCAGATAGAATGTGCTGATATCAGGTTCAAAGGAACTCCTTAATGATCCTGGGTCATCTAATATTCCGCCTACCAGCTTAGCTATTTCGTCTGCATTCTTGCCTATCTTCTCTGCGACCTTCTTATCTGCCGGATCTGCTTCTCCGTTTCTGTAAAGCCCTGTTTCGATAGCCTCGGAATACAGCTTTATGTTGGCTACCGGAGTCTTTATGCCGTGTGCCAGAACAGAAATGAACTGCTTCCTGTCGTACATGAGACGGTCGATCTGTTTTCTGTCACTGGAAAGCTTATCGTTCAGCATATTCATGCCCCAGACATATTTGCCGAAGATCCTGTTCTTTGTCTCCGGGAGGCCTTCATTTGTAAGTCCTTTAGACAGTTTTGCAGGATATTCCGAGAATTCTCTGAAAGGCTTTAAGATCTTTTTGTTTACCACTATGGCAAAGATCAAGAGCGGGATAACAGCAACTACTATTGAGATTTCCGCAAGGATAATGATCTTATAATCTGACGGCCTGTCGTATCTGTAAACAACGATGTCAGTTATCTGTCCGCTTTCATCTTTGATGGTACGGTAATATGTGTTGTCGCCGCCCATGTTATTGATCTTTTCCAGGTTTTCAGCTTTTATGACTTCTATCTCTGTTGGAATGTCTTCCTTTTTGAAGGGACTGACTATATCACCCGGCTGTGTGCTGCCTGTATCTTTAATCTGAGCCGTCATGCGGTTCATGAAGGCGATCCTGTTGCCTTCAGTCTTTTTAGTGATCTCCGTGCCGATAAGCCATACTGCCACGGCCCAGGCCAGAAAATATACGATTACTCCGATGACGATCTTCTTTCCGGTCTTCATTTCAGTCACCGAACTTATAGCCTACACGCCAAACCGTCTTGATATATTTAGGCTCCTTGGGGTCATCTTCCAATTTTTCGCGGAGCCACCTGATGTAGACATTGAGAGAGCTCATCTCCGTATCGCTGTAGTATCCCCATACATTATCGAAAAGTTCTTTCTTATCAACGACTTTTCCTTTGTTCTGCATGAGATAGATGAGTATGTCGAACTCCTTGCCGGTGATATCAAGAGGCTTGTCATTTTTGGTAACCGTCCTGCCCATGATGTCGACTTTCAGGCCTTCATAGGACAATGTTCTATCCATGTCTTCACCGTAGGTCCTTCTCATAAGGGCTTTTATCTTGGACAAAAGAACAGGGATAGAGAAAGGCTTGGCGATATAGTCATCGGCACCTGTCTCCATCCCGAGTATCTTGCTGTCATCGTCAGTTCTGGCGCTCATCATGAGAACAGGCATGTTGTGTTCTTTACGGATCTTGGCAAGGGCCATAAAGCCGTCCTGCCCCGGGAGCATGACATCCAGGAGCAGCAGCTTATATGTGTTGTCAGACAGCCTGTCCAGAGCATCTTCAGCAGACTTGACCCACTCGGTGGAATAGCCCGAGTTCGATATGAAGTCATATATGAGCTGTCCTAACTCCTCATTGTCCTCAATAATCAGAATATCCATCAGTGATCATCGCCAGTCTTTGATATTTCCTACATCTGTAAATACGGGATGATCAACAACGCCTTCCACACCCGTAAATGCAACCTGTACGTTACCTGTATTATAGTCGATTATGATCATCTGCGTTAGATTATCGCGATGCACGGTCTGAACCGTGGGAGAACCGAATTTCATGGTATCCACCTTCTCTTTAGTCATTGCTTCTTTAAGTTCAGCAACTGAAAATGATTCCTTCGAACAGGCAAGCTTGTTGTAACGCGCGAATCTTACCGTGTTGACATCGGCTCCGGACATACTGTCGTAGTTGCCTTTGGTAACGAAAGAATTGACTATGCACATGCTGTCAGGGCTTTCCCAGACAAGATCTTTCATTATAGGTGTGTCTGCTCCTCGAAGGCAGGGTGCGCCTTTGCCGGCTTCAGTCACCTGAAGGACCGCATCTTCAGCGCAATAAGACGCCTTAGCATCTGTGACCATAATATTATGGTTAAAAGTGAATCTGGCAGCATTATCCACCATATACTGTCCGCAATCCTTTGCATTGTCATAAGTCTCAAGTGCGTGACGCATCGCATATTCATAACATGTACGGCCTTCATAGCTGTAAGGGTACCTGGTGCCGGCGTCAAAGGTTGCCATCATGACGCCTGAATCATTAATGGCCGTGAGACAGAAGAACAGTCCGAGAAAACCTATGCATGTGATCGTCTTCGAACCGTTTTTTATATGCAGGACACAGTGGATCTTTGACATGGAATTATCACTGCCAAGGAGCCATTCGAGGCACCTGGCTACAGTCATGCCACCGTTCTTTGTCTTGCTGCCCCAAAGTGCAAGTGCCGAGCAGGCTGTAGGGCGAAGTGCCGATGGAGTCATATTCATCAGTGTTAATTCTTCAACAGAAATCTTTCCGTCAGGTTTGATCCCGTGAACATCACCGCATAAAACATCGCACAGGCCGCGTATCTCGTCCCTGTAATGAGGTTTGAGTGAATCATACAGAGCATTCATGCGGTCCAGCGCGGCAGTAAAGTTATCACCGATATCCGGGAAAGCCATCCTGATGTTCTCGAAGACATAAGGCTCGATCAGATCAGCAAAATCCGGGTAGATCATATTGATTGCTTTGCCGTAAGCAGATCCCGCCTGATACGGTGTGCAGTTTGTCTCGTCCAGAGTGACATCGAAATAGCAGTCGTAAACCTTTACACTGCAAAGGCCGTCATCGGTAGTGAATTCCTTTATGAGCTTTGCAGGTGTTCCTGCATCGCTGTACTTCACTGTTTCTGTTGAGTCTAAGTTACCAACGGGCGAAACAGGAGCATCAAGACCTGTCTTAAGTGTACTGACAGAACTGTTGCAGCCCGCAAGTGACAGGCACAGTGCAGCAGCTGTAATTGCAGCAAGAAGTTTTCTCATACTTTTACCATCCCATCTCATCAAGCCAGTTCTTGAGCCTTCTCTCACGGGCTGAAGTCTCGTTCTCATCTTTCTGTTTTCCGAGATCCAGTTCACCCTTGATGTTGCCGTCAACAAGATAGATCACTCTGTCGGAACTTGCGGCCACCTTCTCACTGTGAGTTACCATCAGTATCGTGGTGCCTTCAGCATTTGCTTTTCGAAGTTCGTGCATAACCTCTGCAGAAGCCCTTGAGTTCAAAGCTCCCGTAGGCTCATCCGCGAAAAGTATCTTGGGGCTGTTTATGAGCGCCCGGCAGAGGCAGGCACGCTGCAGCTGGCCGCCCGATACCTCACAGATCTCATTATTCGCGATGTCATCTATGCCCAGGTTGTGCATCAGTCGGCGGGCTCTGTCATTTACCTCGTCTTTTGTTCTCTTCCCTGCCTGGTAACCCGGCAGGATGATGTTGTCCATGATGCAGAGTTTCTTTAACATATACATCTGCTGGAAAACAAACCCCATCTTGTGAAGGCGAAGATTCGTAAGCTGCCTGTGGTTCATCTTTGCCATCTCATCACCATCGAAGATGACTGATCCGGATGTCATCTTATCCATTCCGGAGAGCGTATACAGCAGCGTTGATTTGCCTGAACCCGAAGGTCCCATGATGGCGGTGAATTCGCCCTCATGCAGTTTGAAGTCCACATTCTGAAGCACGTTGTTGCTGTAGCCGTTTACGATGTATGTTTTGCAAAGTTCTTTTGATTCCAATACGACGTCAGTCATTTCTGATCCTCCATAATTCGATCTGGTTCACTTTCTTCAATACGATGCTTAATACCAGCAGGATGGAAACTATTATCAGAACCGGTATTACAACGTAGAAACTCAAGATATTTCTGTTAGGTACGAGACGCACGATGTGTCCCATGGTGTTATAAAGCTTTGTTACCAGGAACAAGGCAACGGTATTATCGAAGATGATCGCAATCACAGCTGAGGATATAAGTATCAAGAAACCTCTTATGATCTGCCAGCCCTTTATGCTGCCGTTCGTAAATCCGCAGCTCTTTAGAAGAGCTATCTCCGGTACTTCATCCTGGATATTTACCGACATATAAAGAACCGTGACCATGATCATCAAAACGACTATGAACGGGATAATAATCGTCAGGATCAAGTTCCACATGGCATGAAGGTCCTTCAAGCAGTATGCCGTATGTTCATCGTAATCACGGATGCTGCCTTTGCCGAAAAGTTCACGGAGCTGCTCTATGACATGCGGATGCTGATCCTTGGGTGCATTTATCACGCATCCGTAAGGTAAGGTGCTTCCTCTTGCGCAGCCCTCGAAAGCATCACCCCAGGTAACTGCAAGATACACTTCCGGACCGTCGTAAAGGCCTACGACTATGAAGTCTTCTGATACAAGATCTGATGTCAGGCCGTCTTCGCTGAATTTATAATAACTGACATTTAATGTGTCCCCGACCGCAATCCCGCAGAGATTTGCATGATAAGCATCAACGATGACCTCATTGCGCAGTACGGGATTAACACCCTGATAGAGCTTTCTGTTAACTTTATCGGACGCATTCCATTCAAGATAGGTTTCGTATGTCTTTCCCTTATGAATAAGAGAAGAAGTGCCATAAACCTGATGATAGTTGATCTCGGCAGGGATTCCTGCAGCCTTGATTTCTTCATTCATTATGTCGTAAGCCCCTTTTACGTTGCCTCCGCGGTCAATGTACTTCTGCATTAAGTCATCGGGCAGATCGATGGCGAAGTCATAATGAGGCTGTCCCCAGTATTTCGTTATCCAGTATTCCCTGTTGGTGGTGTTTTCGAGCTCAAGACACAGGATAACCAGAGTGATTCCCATAACGTATGCAAGTATAAGGAATGAGTATCTTTTGATCTTGGTGATCAGGTCTGTAAGCGCAAGATAGAGCGGGATATTTATATTCCTGATCTTATGAAGGAAGAATCCAGGAAGAGCTCTGAAACGCTCACCTCTGTTCTCACCTGCAATGACATCCATGATGCTGATCTTTTTCATTCTGCGGAGTGCAAAAGCTACAAACAAAATGATCAAGAGGAAGATAGCAAGTGCAGCGATCAGCGCTGTTACGATCATAGGCATCATTTCAGGCTTAAGCAGATTGAATGCTAGGTATTTCACATAAATCCCCGCAAGATATATTCCGCCAAAGAAACCGACGACCGTACCTGCAAGTGAAAACGCAAGGTATTTCGCTGCGAAAAGCCAGTTGAACGAAGCTGATTCCACACCCAGAGCCTTGAGCATTCCAAGCTCCTTTTCCTCGTTCTTAATAGCTGTCTTGATCGTAAAGCTGACTGTCATGAAGACCATGAATATAAGGAAAACAGATACTATGATCATGCAGGCATTAGTTGCATATGAACCGTCGTTTGCACCGTTCCATCCGAGAAGCGAATCAGACACAACCGTTTTTCCGAAGTCTGATTCTTTCTTCTTAAATTCAGAGCGCAGTTGTCCCTGATCAACATCGGTATTCCCTTCTTTCATTGTCGCCATGAAAACGTCATAGACGATCGGGCTTTCAGAAATCAGTATCTGATAGTCCTCACTGTTGAAGAACAGACGGTAGAAATTTGAAATGCTGATATCCTTGGTAAACGCGGCGATAGTGAATTCATAGATATTTCCCATCTGGGTAACGACATGAACCTTATCGCCGGTCTTAAGACCCATCGTATTCTGCACATCCTGAGGCACAGCAACCGTTCCGTACGGAAGTTCAAAGAATTTGCCGTCAAGATCCGTTACAAGATCGTGCTTCATTGACAGATCGAACCCGTAGAAACTGCTGTTTACTATCTTACTGAAATCATCATTTTTCAAGTCAGCGAAAGACACAGCATTCGATCTGAATCTTATTGTCTGTCCGAGTTCAACATCAGTTACATCATCACGCTTTGAAAACCAGTCTAAGATCTCCTTCCGGTTTTCTTCGGTTCCGCCCAGATCCCTCTCTGATACTATTAAGACATCGGCAGCGTTTATTCTTTTGTATGCACACGGTTTTCCCAGGAAATTCGCATACAGCACTATCGCACTTGCCACCGTAAGGATCGAAGCAAAACACATGAACAGAAAAAGGATTATATTTAATCCTTTCTTATCTGCCAGATCCTTTTTGAGCATTCTCCAAAACATCCACATACTCCTTTTTCCGGATTATGCGGATATTCTATCGAACCAATTATTAAGAAATCTTTAAACCTGAAGAGTTATTCATTTCATGAACTCTTCGATGATCCTCTTATTTATCTCATCGGCGAATTCGTGATTGAGCCCGTGCCCTGCGCCATCGTAAAACTCAGTATTCATATTGTTATCTATCAGAGCTTGGCGCCCGCCGAATTTCTGGAACGGATCATCGTTTCCGACAAGATATGTGACCTTGTCTCTGATGCTGTCAGCTTCTTCCGTTGTGAATGTCATGATCTTATGGTTTCTCATTGATCCATTGTTAAACCCTTTTATAAGCCAGCCGTAATGCTCCATTATGTCGCTGTTTTCAGTGAACACCCGGTAATTCTTACCGCTCAGTTTTCTTATCAAGCCGTAGATGTTTTTCTTCGTGGGGAAAAGAGCTTCCGGCAGGAATGTTGCCGTAAGGGCTTTCAGTTTGTCACCGTTGCTAAGATGCTTTTCCACCGGTACCGCCCAGGCAATGCTTATCGCATGAATGACACGTTCAGGCCGCTTTAACGAATATGCCTGAACAAGATAACCTCCCATCGAAACGCCTGCAAACCTTGATCTATCGATCCCAATACCGCCGAGCACCTCATCTATCCACAAGATATCATCAAATTCTTTATTGTAATTGGAATTGGGTCTGCTCTTTCCCGGTCCTCCCATCGTATCGATCGCAAAAACATGATAATGCTGACTCAGGTATGGTGCATTGAATATCCACATCAATGCGGAATCATCTCCAACGCCGTGAAAGAGCACCAGAGGTTCAAGTGCTTCATCACCGCACTCTATAACGTGCGTTATGCCATACTTAGTCTCAATGTCTCTTTCCTTAATTTCGCAGTTCCAAAGTGAAAGTAAACGGTCGTACGTCTCAATTATCTTTTCGCCGCTCTTACGGCTCCTGTATACTTTCATCACAGTCACCCGAATACCCTGTCGTAGAAAGCGCCAAGCAAAGCTGTGACCATATCCATGTCACCCGTAAAGTAACCCAGGGTAATGATCGCATGATATTCACCTGCAAGCTTAGATGAGTCTTTATCTTTGATCTCACCACGTTTATAGAGAATATCGAATACATTCTTCTGATGCTCAAGCGGAGATTCGAAAAAGATCTTATTCCAGGTCTGATTACAAAGATCATCGTGGAAACGCTCGCTTTCAAGCATTTTCAAAAGCGGAGCGATGGCTTTATTCTCACGGTATGCAGCAACCATCATCACGCCGGCTTTGATGAAAGGCTCTTTTTCGACTGATTCTGTGTTCCCGAGTGCCTGAATGAACGAAGCCTTGCACTGCTCCATAACAGCTACGGTCTGATCGATCATTCCCTGGAACAGGTCCTGCTTACTCTTATAGTAATGATAGATTGAACTCACCTGAATACCGACCGCATCAGCGAGTTCTCTCATAGAAACGGCTGCAAACCCTTTCTTTGAGAACAGTTCCAGCGCCTTCTCTATAATGATTTCCTTTGTACTCTGCTTTGACATTGCTATTCTCCCGAGTTATCGAACGAGCGTTCGTTTGATAACAATATACAAAGCAAAAAGGCTGTTGTCAACACAGCCTTTAAATGCAAAATTCAATTGGATTTCAGATCCTGAATAAACCTGATCATGTTCTTTTCAGCGGTCTCAGGATATTGGTAGTCGCACTTTCCCGGTCTCATTTTTCCGCCCTGTTATTGTTCTTCCAGTGTTTCTGAAAAGCGCAATAGGTATCCGTCGGGATCCAATATCAGGATCTCCTTTTCGACATAAGTTACGCCATCGCATTTATACCTGCTGACAAACGGGTCTTTGAACGGCTTTATTCCGTTATCATTAAACCGTGAAACAAGTTCGTCGAAATTGTCGATCTCTATCTGGAAGTTAATGCCTCTTCCAAAAGGATATTCCATTTTGCCGGTTTCCCAATGACCATTTATCTGATTGATCATCATCTGAGCTTCACCGAGAGAAAGGAAAGCAAACTTATCCTCTACTCTCTCATATTCGATCTTGAATCCTAAGATATCAGTATAGAAATGTTTAGACACATTAATGTCTGAAACACTTAATTCCGGTACAAGCTTATTAAATCTCATGTCTTCACTCTTCCTGTTTTTTCATAAACCATTATACAAATAACCCCGGTTGCTCTTCACCGGCAAATCGTTATTCAGCAATAAACCACTGATCCATGGCAGGGCCTGCATCTTCATTCGGGCGTACCCTGAACCCGAACTTCTCGTAGAAAGGCTCCTTTCCCTTGGCTGAATTCAAAGTCAGCTTAACCTTATACCCTGGCTTCATGTCTTTCTTAAGCCTTTCGATGCAGGATTCAACAAGCTTTCTTCCAATCCCCTGCCCCTGGTATTCAGGATCGACTATTACATCAGATAAGAAAGCAATGTATCCGCCATCCCAAAGGAGCCTTACGACACCAATGGCTTTATCGTCATCTCTTACGCACAAGACCATATAAGCATTGTCGATACATATCTGTGCCTCTTCAAGCGGAAACTGGACCCAGCCGACCGTTTTTCTCAAGTTCATATATTCTTCCGCTGTTATGTTATCTACGTATCTGATCATATTTATTCCTCACATTAGTATGACCCGGCAGTTTTACACGCTGCCGGTGTAAGCAACAGAATCATTAGCCAACAACACAAAGCCGTTATCGGAATGTCTGTCAAACACATCTAGAACTGCCTTTATGTACTCTTCATATCCTTCATCGTTCTCTTTTATTGAATAAGAACCTGAGAGACTTCGGGCAATGAATGTCTCCCTATCCAGTCTTAACGGATTATCGAAAGAAACGTAATCATATTTGCCGTCAAAGAATTCCTTTATGCGGTGATCATCTTTAACAATGCCTCCGCTGAAGCCCCGGAATCTCGGGCAATACTTCGTGTAAATCTTATAAAGCTCCTGATTGACCGGATCAGACATGTTCCTGACATTCCAGATCAAGGCTGCTTTTCCGCCGTCATTTAATATCCTGGCACATTCAGCCCTAAACTTCTGAACGTCAAACCAGTGAAAAGCCTGCGCCGTAGTAATGAAATCAACGCTTCTTTCGCCAAGATTCGTATTCTCTGCATCGCCGCATACAGAATGGAAGTTCTTATAGCTGCTAAGCTCTTTTTCTGCTACGCGTCTCATATCCGCATTCGGTTCCACAGAATAAACTTCACTTCCTTTTACAAGAAGCTGAGCCGTAAATTTCCCGGTACCGGAACCTATGTCTGCTATTACGGAAGATTCAGTCAGATTGTTTTCAGAATACAGATAATCTATGAGTTCTCCTGCATATTGCGGTCTTCCCACAGTATAATCGTTTGCGTAACCGTCAAAGTTTTTAGTGTTATCCATAAATCCCTTTTTCGTATGGTTCAGGATTCGTTCACGAGTTTCCCCGTCATATGCTCGGGGATCAGTTCAAGACACTGAGCTCTTGGAAGCGCAAACTGCACCTCATGCTGAATGTATTCTTCATCATTAGTGAACTTGCGGCACAGGTTTGTTCCGATCTTGTTTATCAGATCGGGGTCTGTGACAAATTTAATTCTGCCGAAAACAACAACTGATGTTATGTTCAGGGCCCATTCGCCTTCTTTTCTGAAACCCTCGTCCATTACGCAGTAACTGACCTTGTCGCACCTGGTGAGCGCATCGATCTTGTGACCTTCCTTGGCTCCATGAAAATAGAGCTTTCCGTCTTCTTCACAATACCAGTGGTCAAGCGGGATGCCATACGGATACCCGTCGTCACCGATCATGGAAAGGACGCCGCGGGGCTGTTCCTTCAAAACGCGGATACACTCCTCTTCACTTACCTGCTGCTTAAAACGTCTCATTGCTCTAAACATATGACTGCATTCTCCTAATCATTACCATATGTTCTATCATATCTGGCTTTTGCCCTTGACCATGGAGCCAGTTCATTATAGTTGTCATCCTTTACAATGCAGTACGGCATCGTGTAGTAATCATCATCAGCCTCGAAAAGAACACGCCCGCTTCTGATGAGCTCTTCCGGATCTTCAGCAGAGCCAAGCTTATCATAGGTCTCTTTATCGATCTCGCAAAGCTGATAAAAGCCTCTTCCGCTGCGTTCTGCGGTGTATATGCCTCTTTCGGAATCAAAGCAAGCTTTCCATCCGAGATCCTTCTTAAAGCGGAGCTTTGCTTTCATTTCATCTGAATCGAATGTTTTGTCATAACATTTCGGATCAAAGATGGCTATCAGCTGACAAAGCGTGCCGATCTTAGAAGATAGGTTCTCTGCCCCGTCATGTGCTTGAACTTTAGCGAGAAGGTCCTGCAGATACTTCTTGTCATCTTCAATGCAGCAAGCGTTCCAGGGCAGATCACCGATATCAAAGGACTTATACCTTAAATCATCAAGGTATTCTACGAGTTCCAGCTGCGAACCCGTCATTTCTCCCTTAAATGCACAGGTGCGGATCAGTTTCAACAAAAGGTCAGTTTCCTGATCTGACAAAGAAAGTACGGGAGCGTCTGATGCTTTATTGTTTACGCTTATGATGTTTTCCATGTTATTAATTCCCCCAGGTAATGCTCTTCCACATTTCACGACAATTATATCATTACCTTCAAAGGCAAAAATAAAGGATCTGCATATTAGCAGATCCTCAATGATTGAATGATATGATTTAATCCTCGATAACTATAAGCGTTCCGCCGGGCTTCTCCTGAGGCGGATACTGCTGTATGGGCGGGACTCCGTTGCCTGCAACAGGATAATTAGGACTGGAATCCGGAAGAGTTCTGGGAATTCCGTTCCACTGACCCTGCGGTCTATTTCCGTCTCCGCCTGTTGCCTGATCAAGCTGTTCCAGATCAAGTGATCTCTTATCGTTGTTGTTCATTTTTAGTCCTCCGTATGAGTTTTTGATTTCTGATGCAATTGTCTTATTCCGGGGGCGTTCAAACAATAAACAATGTATTCCGTGAATGTTGTTTAAAGAACATATAGATGCGTGAGTGTTGATAAAACATAAAAAGAGGCCTGCCATTTCTGACATACCCCGTAAGCCAGGAATTAGAATAATGCCTTATTACCAACCGAAACCTTCGAGCCAGCGGACTAATTGCTGCTCACGTTCCTTACCGTCCTCAGGCGTGCTCTTTCCTAATCGAAGCTCGCCCCTGATCTGTCCGTCCAACAGATAGATGACCCTTTCACACTTGCTTGCTATCCAGCTGTCATTCAAGACTTGTTAAAGGATGTTATAATACTTGTATTCAAATTCAGGGGGAACAGGCCATGGGAGCCAGGATCTTAAAACAACTCGGAGTATTTTTCATAACCGTTGTTATGTTTGTGGCTGTAATCGCGCCTTGCCTTGATCTGGGCGAAAATGACGTTTATGCGGCTTCCTCCTACACCTATTCCGCCATGGTCAGAAGGAGCATCACCTTAGACGAGGAAAACGGAAAGACTCTTGATTACTATCTGGTTGAGCCCACAGCCAAAGGCAAGTATGACGTCGTCATCTTGTTCAGCGGACTCTACGGAACCGGTACGATGGAAAAGACGTTCCTGTATTACGCGAGCAAGTGGATGGCATCTAAGCAGATCAAGCCTGTAGTATTCGTTATCCCCATTCTTGAAAAGTTCGGCAGTCATAAGTATTTCCGTAATTTCGTAGATGAAAAGATCAACGAAAAAGCCAGGATCGAATACCTGTTTGACATGATCCGCAACGGCAGCCTTTCGTCAAAGGTCAATCCCAAGACTCCCATCACTGTCGCAGGTTATTCAATGGGCGGCTGCGCAGCTCTCTATGCCGGAATCCTTTATAAAGATATCGTCAAGAACGTAGGCGGCATCAGTCCTTCATACCGTACTTACAACGGTGAAGACGGCGGTTGGATAAAA
>JAFWQC010000083.1 GCA_017509245.1 Clostridiales bacterium
AGTGAAAACGGTACGCCGATTGAAGAAATGAATGAAGGCTGATGATCGGGTAAATAATTCAGATTAACTTTTACAGGCCCTCTGCCGTTTGGCGGAGGGCTTTTTGTTTGGGCGGCGGCGCTCTGAACCTTCCAAGTGCAATTTTCGAGGTCGGGGTTAGATCCACACACGCCCAAAAGTTAACCTATATGGCCGTTTTTAAGGGGTGTGGGTTAAAAAATGCCCGTTTTCTTGAACTACATGGCCGTTTTTAAGGGGTGTGGGTTAAAAAAAGCCCTGAGGAGGGGTGAGGAGATCCGCTCGGTCAGATTCTTTTGAGAAATATGCTAAAACCCTTAAATCTGACGGTTTAGCATACGATTTATGGGTTTGGGCGGGTTGCTCGCCCGTGTCAGAGCCGCTTGGAGGGGCAAAACGTATGCTAAAAGTCTTAAATTTAGAGATTTAGCATACACTTGGGTGCAAATCGTATGCTTTTTGGGCTGATTTTGGCGATTTAGCATATTTTGGGCGGTTTGCATTCGTCACCATCTCGTCACCCAGCCGATTTGCATATTGATTTCTCATGGGTTGAGTTCGGCGCTCTCTCATCTTGCTGCCTAACCCTTCAAAAAGGCAGCAAAACATGAGAGCGCAATTCAGCTGTAATCAGATAAAATAGAAATCCGTATCCCATCCGGGGATGCATCTTGTGTGGCGCATATAGACTTTATAATCGTCACGTATCTCAAGCACTTTTTTCACGAGCGCGAAAACATCCTCGCTCCGGTGATAGCACGCTATCTTCATGAGCGGGCGCGAATCCAGGATCGTCTTTGCGGATCCTTCGATCGCTTCGAGCTCTGAACCCTCAACATCAAACTTAATGAAACTGACGTTATCGAGAGCCAGCGAATCGACTGAGATCACATCTATTTCGCGGGTGCTGGTCAGAGCAATGTTGCTGTTGGGCAGGGCGCGGGTGCTGGTCAGAGCAATGTTGCTGTTGTGCAGGGCGCGGGTGCCCCTTCCACGTGAACCTGAGACGAGTTCCTTGCCGGGCGTGCGGCCCGCGAGTGCATTGATGCATCTTATATCAAAGTCATCAGCCAATCCTTCCGCACATGCTTTGAGCTTTGCAAAAGAGTGGCGCTCAGGTTCGACGGCGACAGCTTTCACAAGACACGGAAATCTGCTGAGATAACGGACAAGTGTATCGCCGTAATAAGCGCCGAGGTCCACGTAGCAGCCGCGGGAAATATCCTTAAGTAGTTCAAACTCGCTGTCAGGATCAGAATCGCATTTCTTCAGGTAAGATATGTCCCCGCTGAGTTTGTAATTGATGTAATTCTCATAGCAGGTGCGTGACGCATCATCTGCAAGATGTGAGAAGACCCCGTTGATGCTGTTAATGTTCGAATTGCAGAAGGTGCGGTCGAACAGGTTGGTTCCGTATACGGGTACATCGGGGATATAAAGCTCGTGTTCGGATGCGATCTTCTCCACCTGTTCAAGGACTTCGGGTCTTGAAGAGCCGAAGCAGACGAGGACGATGAAGTCCTGATTTTCGAGCAAGCGGCAGCAATCAGAATAAGATATGACCTTAAAGCCGTGGAAAGAGCGGTCCCTGACAAAACCGTCGCTCGCGAAAACCGCGGCGATGAGGTCTGACAGGCCAAGGCGCTCAAGCGCGGCAATGATCTTGTCAGCGCCGTCGCCGGTGCCGTAGAGCGCGACCGGGCGGCGTTCATTAGCGAGATATTCCCACAGGTCCTGTGATCTTAGAGTGATATTCATAGGGATAAGTATATACTCTTTGGGCCTTGGCTGACAGCCTGCGCTGACACTCCAAAATACGGATTTAAATTTCTCTGCAACATTTTCCGCGAACTAACTGTATAGATGGTAACAACATGAAAAACCAAGGCCGAACGGAGGGCATATATATGAAAAAAAGAACAGTTTTACCATTGATCGCAGGTGTTGTTGCATTAGCGCTTTTTGCGGGATGCAGCGCCGGAGGCAAGAGTGATTCAGGACGTCACAACTCAGCACCGGACGTTGCTTATGAGACAACTGCCGTAGCATCAAATGCGGCTGCTGAGCGTTATGCATTAGCCGGAGCAGGCGATTTCAAGAGCGCAGAATATATGGTCGAATATGAAGGTGAATTCTTTGACGAGGATTTCACCATACCTCAGGCTTCACCTGATACACCCGGCGGTGTTAATATCGATCCTTCGGCAGGAAGGCTTCTCATAAGGACAGTATCAGTCACTGCTGAGACGACCAATTATTCTAATGTCTCTTCAGAGCTCGAAAACCAGGTAAAGGCAGCAGGCGGATATATTGAGTACTCCTCAACGTCCGGCACCGGCAAGGAAAAGGATCTCCGCACGGGTATCTATACCATCCGAGTTCCCGCAGACAAGCTTGATGGACTGATCTCAACCGTAGGCAGCAGCTGTACGGTTACATCTTCCAATGAGAGCACATCTGACGTTACTCTTGAATACGTTGACACCAAGTCCAGAATCGAGGCATTAAGGGTTGAATACGACCAGCTTATGACGCTCCTCGAGCAGGCACAGGATCTTGATACGATCATCATCCTTCAGAACAGACTTACTGATGTCAGATATGAGATCGAGAGCTCCGAATCAAGGATCAGAGTCCTTGAGAACCAGGTCCAGTATGCGACACTCAATCTCACATTGAGAGAAGTTCTTGAAGAGAAGGAGATCGGAGATGCACACGTTATAACTTACGGCGAGAAGGTATCCGAACAGTTCCGGGAAATGTGTGACAACACAGTCGAATTCTTCCAGGATCTCGGCCTCTGGCTCATCAGCATCATCCCGGGCCTCATCTTCATGGCAGTCATCGCGGCAGTAGTTCTCATCATTGTCTTCTCCGCCAGAAGCAAGAGAAGGAAGAGAAGAGCAAAGGCATTGGCCGCAAAGGAAGCAGCAGCTAAGGAAGCAGAGGCTAAGGCAGCAGAGGCAAAAGCAGCTGCAGTCAAAGAAGAAGCTGAAGCAAAGAAGGAAATTTCAGACGAGGAAAATAAATAATCTCCCGCCACACATAGAAAATCTGTAATCAGAATCTGAATGCAGTGCCATAGATTAAGGATAAAGGAACAATTACGGAATAAGAAGATTCAGAATTTGAATACAGAGAAGTCACATCCGGCTGCGAAGCGCTCCCATCCGTCGGGACCTCCGCAGCCGATGTTGTCATATACTGCACATGTAAGAAAACCGCCTGCTTTGGCGCCGTCTATCGCTCTGGAGACGTCATCGTAAACAACGGCTTTGCCGGGTGTTATTTCGTTGCCGGTTGCGGAGATATATCTGCTCGCGCGGAGAAAGATGTCAGGCGAACCCTTGTCGACTTTGCCGTTCAGGTCTTCTAATGTTATCACGCAGTCGAAAAGCTCCCTTATGCCGGTCGTATTAAGAGCGGCATTTGCATTTATCCGCGACAGCGCAGTTGTTACGCTCAGGAAAAAGCCCAGTCTTTTCGCTTCATCAAGGTATGCTCTTACCCCGTCCTTGAGGCGGACATCCGTCCTGTAAAACTCATTGACCATGGACTCCCAGGTAGCGACTATCTCCTGCCATGTGAGGGGGATCCTGTATTTCTCCCTTGTGTATCTTGCAGCATTTTCCATGGTGCTGCGCTTTACCATCTCGGTGTAATCGGGAGTTACCTCATAGCCGTAGCGGCCAAGGAATTCAATGTCGACATCATTCCAGACACCCATCGAATCAAGGAGGGTGCCGTCGAGATCGAATATGAGAAGCTTGACGCCCATGGATGAGAGCGTTTTCAAGTCAGGATAATTTTGAAATGGTTTATCAGTCATCATCACTCCATAAAAGAGAGTTTGCCCTTAAGGTCTTCGAGAGCCTTTTCTCTTCTGGTGTTGAATTCGACCTTGTTATTCTCAATGAGATTGTTGCCGTAAGAATCGATGGAAACGATCAGGGGTCCGAATCTCTCACACTTAAGCTTCCACATGGCTTCAGGCATGCCAAGATCCAGCCACTCGACACCTTCACAGTCGATGACTTCTTCAGCTGCAACAACAGCGCAGCCGCCGGGGAAGATCGTGTGGATTGCGCAGTTATCAATGCATCCCTGTGTTGTCTTGGGACCCATGCCGCCCTTGCCGATGATGATCTTAACGCCGGTCTTTGCGAGGAACTCGGCCTGCGCCTTTTCCATACGCATGGATGTGGTGGGGCCGACGCTGACGACCTTAAATTTGTCCGGCTCGCCGTCAGAAGAGATCTTCTTCATGATCGGACCTGCATGGAAGATCGCCTTGCCTGTGAGATCAACGGGGGGCTCTTTGCCGCCGATTACGACTCTGTGGTGAACGTCGTCTCTGCCGGTAACGATGTCGCCGGTAAGATAGATAACGTCGCCGATATGAACCTTCCTGATATCCTCATCGGATACGGGTGTTTTAAATTCGAATGTGCTCATAAGACTGCCCCCTTGTGTGTGAAGAAATCGTAGGTGAAGTCAGGCTTTATGCGGATACCTGCTCTTCTGTGTGCCCAGCATGCCGTGGAAAGTCCCATTGCAAGTGTGGCAGGGTGTCTTGAAGCCTGCTCGATGTTAACGCCCATGACGGAGAGTTTTCCGCCGAATCCGCCGGGGCCGAGGCCTATTGAGTTAAGTCCGTCCTCCAAAAGCTTTTCCATCTCGGCTGCCTTGGGGTTGGGATTGTGTGATCCGACCTGTCTTAAGAGTGCTTTCTTGGAGAGCTTTGCAGCTACTTCGGATGAACCTGCGATTCCGATGCCGACAAGGCAGGGAGGGCAGGCATTTACGCCATATGTTGTCATCTGCTCGAAAACCGCTTTCGCGATTCCTTCGTATCCCTCAAGCGGCATCAGCACTTTGGAGAATCCCGGAAGTGAGCATCCGCCGCCTGCCATGTAGAAATAAAGTTCCAGTTCATCTGAATCCTTTACGATCTCCCAGTCGATCCACGGGCTGTGAGTTCCTATGTTGTTGCCTGTGTTCTTCTCCTCGAAAACCTCGACTGCGTTAGGTCTTAACGGGGCTTTTGATGTAGCTTCTTTGACAGCATCGATGAGTGAATCTTCGATAATGTCCATGTAGGGCCACTTGGATCCGACGCGGGCAAAAAACTGCGGAATGCCCGTATCCTGACATGAAGGCCTCTTCAAAGAATCAGCAAGCTCCATATTCTTTTGCATTACATTGTAGATCTCGGGAGCAAAACCCTCGCTCTCTATTTCCTTCATCTGTGCAAGACGGGTCTTAACGTCATCGGGAAGATGTCCTGCCGAATAGCTCATAAAGGATGCAACAAGAGTGGATAACTTTTCGCGCTCTAAGTCAACTGACATACAAAAACCTCCGCCATATTTTTCTGTGACAATTATATATCAATGTCTCCCTCACGGCACTTGCAGACTTTCATAAGAACCTGAAGTTATTTATAATCAGCATAATAATTAACTGTTTTTTGTACGAAAGAGGTATTGTTGATGAGTGAGACAGTAAGCGCCGGATCTTTGAAGAAGGCAGATCCTGAAGAGAAGATCGCATTTTTTATCACAATGGCACTCCTGGTGCTGTTGCCGGTGGAAGAGGTTATTTTCGAGTTCTTAAGAAAATACAAGGTTGGTTCTTTCAAGAAATTCGTGCCGACAAAATACCAGGCAGAGATCATTGCAGGATTCGGCATCGCACTGACCGTGCTCGTTATCGCATATGCCATATACAGGGCAGTAAAAAAGCAGCTCAAGTTCTATGTTGCCGATATCTTCTATCTGACGCTTATGATCTTCATGCTGCTTTCGATGTTTTTCTCTGTCAACTTCGGAGTTTTCGCGGGCGGAAACATTTATAACTGCGAGTGGCCAGCGCATTTCCTGTGCTACTTCGGAATGTTCTACGCAGGCTCGGTCATCAAGGATTCCGGACTCCGCAAGAAGATATTATATGCTTACGCCATTGTTGCAGTGATCGAAGGTGTTGTTGCCTTCTTCCAGACATTTGACTGGGAGATCGCATACTGCCTTTTCAAATATGACCGCATTGAGAAGACAACTTACGGCACGGTTCAGAACACTAACTTCTACGGAACATTCTCCTGCATACTTACTGCAGTCACTTCCGGTCTTTTCATATTCAGTTCCAGGATCTCGAAAAGCAGGGCTTTCAAGTGGGGAATGTTCGCTCTGACCCTTCTCGTGTTCTACACGCTCATTGCAAGCCAGGCACGTCTTGCATGGCTCGGCATGATCGGATTCATATTCTTCTATGCCGTATCGCTTTTCGTAATGAGAAAGGGCGCAATCGACAAGGAATCCTTAAAGCGGATCACCATAGATTTCTTAACGCTGATGGCCGGATATGCTGCGATCATCATCGTTGCCATCATATGCACGCCTTACATCGTAAGCAGAGTCGAATATACCGCTGAGCACGACACTATTGCCACCATCACTGACGAGGGATTCGGTTCGGGCAGAGGCTGGATCTGGAAGGTCGCTTTCCACGCAACAAAGAATCACCCCCTCACCGGTATCGGTCTTGATAATCTCGGACAGGCCTTCAGGGAAATGCCCACTTATATCGAAGGCGTCAGCCGTATCCAGGACAAGGGTCACAACGAATATATCCACACGATGGCAACACAGGGAATTCCCGCCATCATCAACTATCTTTTGCTTCTGATCTATTCCGTATCCAGAGCAGTCAAGAATGTTTTCAATGAGAAGGACGATGTTAAGCGTTCACTTCTCTGGATCTGCTTAGGCGTTGTTGCAACATATCTTGCACAGGCACTCCTGAGCAGCAGCGTCCTGAACGTTGCACCGTACTTCTGGCTGATGCTCGGTCTCATCACACCGAGGACGAATCCTGTTTCTTTCAAAAAGAAGGGATGAAATAAGAAAGGGGGCGTTATATGACAAGCTTTCTTGCACGCCACTTAGCAGAGAAGAATAAGCAGCTCTTCATCAGAAATTGCGAGATCTCTGATGCCCCCAGACTTGCGGAAGAAAAGTTTCCCGCTGAATGCAAGGCGGAGAAGGATATCGTCTATAAGGAGGGCAGCCATCCCCTGAAGCTGGATATCTACACACCGTTTGCAACTTATGGTGCAAAGGAATGCTTCATTCTTATCCACGGCGGAGCATTTGTGTACGGAAGTAAAAGGCTCGATCAGAACTTCGGAATGCATCTTGCCATCAAAGCCGGCATTCCAGTTGTTAACGTCGACTATACTCTCATGCCCGATTCTGACATATCACAGATCATCAATGAGATATTCCATGCGATGAATTACATCAGCAGCAAATACGGTATCAGAAAGTTCCACACGGTCGGTGATTCCGCCGGCGGATATCTTGCGTACATCGTTGCAATTACAGCAAGGAGCAGACACATAAGACACGGCGTCTGGGTGTTCGAAAAGCTCAACGGCACGGTTGAATCAGCGGGCATGATCTGCCCGGGCACCCAATACTCGGTCAAGGAATTTCCGGGCATTTATTTCGAGAAGCAGGTCGACAACAAGAATGTCCGGCTCCGCCTTCCTGATTATATCTACGACCTTAATCTCATCGCCGAGCGCGACACAGACCTCAGAGTTGCCGTGATAACAGGCGAGGACGATTTCCTGAAGGAGCAGGGCCGCGGATTTAAGGAACGCATCGAAAATGCCCTCTTCTACGAAGCAAAGAACGACGGCGAACTCAAGATGTTCCACGTCTTCCCGGTAGCCCATCCCGAATGGCCGCAGTCAGTTAAGGCGATAGAAATGATCGCCGAGAATGCAGTGGGAAGAAGATAGGGGATGCGGGGGACGCGTACTTATAGATGAACTGAGAGACGCACTGAAAAACGCACCGAAAATACACTGAAAATACACTGAAAATACACTGAAACACACTGAAAAACACACTGAAATAAAAAGGACTGCCCGGTTTGAGCAGTCCTTTTAAGTTATGCGCTTTCTTTCGATTTTTGTTTCGCGTGCGTCTCGTCGTATGTCTTGTTTATCAGCTTTGATATAGGCTTATAAACAAAGAATGTAATGATACCAACCGCTGTCCCCTTGAGCAGATTGAAAGGAACGAATACTGCAAGGAGAAGTGATATCTTGTCTTTAACGAGCGGATTGACCGCAGCACTCATGCCGATGACCTTATCGATCGTAAATCCCATTGCTGATTCGTAGAAGGGAAGGTTGATGAATGCGTTTACGGGTACGGACATTGCAGCAAGAACTACTGTCGCGATCGCCATGGAAACTGCAGCACCCTTCTTTGTGCGGAACTTGCGGTAGATAAGTCCGGCCGTCAAAACGAAGATGGAACCCGTAAGGAAATTGGAGAGCTCGCCGACACCCATTGTACCTGTTGCAGGAAGGTGAAGGAGATTCTTCAGAAGTTCGATTACGACGCCCCATACAGGACCCAGTGCAAATGTTCCGATGAGTACCGGGATCTCGGAGAAATCAAATGCGAGAAAATCCGGGAACGGCAGCAAAAGCAATGACGGCTTGATCTCAAGATACATGAGGATCGCAGCCAGAGCTGACAGGATACCGCATGAACAGATGCGGCGGATCATGATCTTGCGCGCAGCTTGAGAACCCGCTTTAACGGTTGTTTGACTTACAGACATAGAAAATACACTTCCTTTCTTCCGGACTTTACCGTCGGCCCCTGGAATCACACCGGGTCAACCTCATCTAGAACAAATTTATGAGGCTTGCGGGCTTACGCGTCTTACGTTCACCGCCGGTCGGAGAATCACACTCCGCCTTGGACGCTTCAAATTATACAATCAGTTTGTGTTTTTGCAAGGACTTTTGTAAGGGGGAGTAATACCGGCAGCAAGGGTGGTTATGGAGGTTCAATTTTCGCGGGACGAGAAAATGATCAGTCCGGGTGTACAGCAGGCAGGTAGGATGTTTTCGCGAGCTCGAAAATAAACCGTGCGGGAGAGCGGCCTGACTTGAGGAATACATCCCAAATCAAGAAAAACAGCCCATTTGGGATACATTCGACCCCTCAAAAACACCCCAAATCTTTGAAATAACAACTTTGGGATACAATTCTGATCAAAAATGCATCCCAAATCAAGAAAACGAACCATTTGGGATACATTCGCCTCCTTAAAAACACCCCAAAAAGCAAAATCAGACCGTTTGGGATATTTTAGAATATCTCAAATGTTCTAAAATCACCGTCAAGCCGATGCCGGGCACTTTTCAGAAATAATACGTGTGATCTTCTGTCTCGACCAGGCCTTCAAGGGGATCGACGCCGGGATTCTCGGCAAGTGAGCTGAGGAAGAAGTCAGCAATCTGGAGCTGGTCCTTGGATGCGTAATAACCTCTGCCGCAAATGGATATGTTGTAGTAATCCTTGTTGGCAGGATACTTGGGAAGGATCCTGATCACCAGGTTGCGTGAGATTATCGTGATCTCGGTGATATAAAGTTCCAGGTCCGAACCCTTGGGCGTGGTCCATGTTCCGATCGAAGTGTTGCCGGAGAAGGTGACCGAAGTGTCGTTGTTGTAGAAACTCAAGAAACGGTAGGATGCGTCGGAGGCCTTCATGTCAAAGGCTTTGTTGATGTAGAAAGCATCTATCCAGTCACATTTTCGAACACTGTAATCGTAGACCGTGGCGTCTTCCTGTTCGATCAGCATCGAGATGTCATTCTGGGAATGGACTCTCAAGTCCCCTATAAGAAAACCATATGAGCCGTAACCGATATCCCTGTTCTCTTCGTCTTCAGCATCACCGGTGTTCCCGGGATCATCAGCATCAATTGAACCGGAAGGTTCTGTCTCTTCTTCAGACGTTGAGACAGGAGTCGTTTCAGTGGTTTCTGTTGCAACGGCAGAAGTCTCTGAAGTTTCCGTGACAGTAATTACAGTCTGGGCGGTTTCCGAAGACTCTTCGCTGACAGAACTCCCTGAGGAAGCGACATCGCACGCAGACAAAAGCGAGCCTGCGGCTAAGAGCAGGGCAATAAGAGATACAGCTTTGCCGGATATCTTTTTGTGAGACATCGAAAATACACCTTATTCCATATATTCCACTGGCAATTATATACCAGCCGGAGAGGAATAATATAGGCTATTCTATGGTTTTTCCGTATGGCTTGTTGAAAAACATCTTATCCGCAGCAAACGCGAGCACGACCTCGCCGTTCCTCACGAAGGAGAAAGCGGAGAGATTAAACTTCTCATCGTTCGAGACCAGGATCTTGTCGAAAGTGCCGGTCTCACCGCTCTCGGCCAGGTATTCAAGAGCTTTGTTGCCTGATTCTGCCGGAATCGAGAAATCAAGCCTGTCGCAAAGGCCGCAGCGGAGCAGCCAGGGCTGGACCGACAAAGATAACGGTGGCGGATTGCCCGGAAATATCGAGTGACGCTTTAGCGTGAACTTATACCGGTTACTCTTGAGCTTCTTGACGCTGACCGTATAGTAGGCAGGGAAGGGCGGGCCTGAGAAGTCGTCGAAGACATCCGTTATGTCCTCATTGCCAAGCTTCTGCCATCCGGAATTGATCTTGACCGGATCGTCCTTGCCGAACTCATTGATCACCTTATCGATCTCAGCCTGAACCTCTTTGGAGAATTCAAGGTCGGTATGGAGTTTGTTGGTCTGATATCTTACGAATGCCGAATATGTGGCCTCGAGAAGGAGCTTGAGCCTCTTGACCTTCTGGTCGGGGAAGAGTGCGAGAGTCCTTGAGATCCTCAGCGCGCTCTCGGGCAGGTTGGTATTGCAGTCGCCGTTCTCGAATCTGATCCTTGCGTCGTGGTATACCTGAAGGTAAGTGTTATAAGCGAGCATCGGGTCAGGGTTGCCGGCATGACCGAAGAGGAGCATGTCAGCAAACATGAGCTTTGCTTCCGAGACATTATAATTTGCAGCGATCGAAAAGTATGCGAACGCCTTATCGTAGTCGGGCTTGCCCGTGAGCTTTCCGTCGAAATAAATGAATCCCAGGGCGTTGGCAGCATAACCGAAGCCGAATTCTTTGAGCAGTATCGTAAGGAGCCTTACTGCTTCCGCGTAGTCGCAGGGAAAGGCCGAGTTTCCGCCGTTGCAGGCGAATGCCTTTATCTTGAGCGCCTCGAAAACATGATCTTTGCAGAGCTTGTTCGTGAAGTCCACAAAAGTGTTGATGATCTTCTCCGGCGCGTCAACAAGGAGCAGGCTGTTGTCCCAGTGGTTAAGGAATGCGAGCATCTGTTCTTTGGTATATGTGCGCTCATCTTCGGGAAGATCCTTATTCTCCTCGTAATTCTCTATGAGATTAAGCAGATCGGGTATCTTCAGGACATCGGAAGCGGTTCCTCTCGGGAACTTGCCGTCTTCGATGCGGTCCGCGATCAGGGCTATCCTGACCATGATGGTGATGATCATGTCCTCATCATTCTCCGGAAGCGGAGGAATGGGGAAATCATATATCATGTCGGGGTCGGGTCCCAGAAGTTCATCAAGGCAGAGATCACCGTAGAAATATGTCGTTATCGGATACCACCAGTCGTAAGCGAAATCCTTGAAAGAGACCTTCTCCTCATCAAAGTGGGAAAGCGCAGTCTTAAGGTCCGATAAGAGCATCGGATATTCGTTCTCGCACTGGACCTCAAAGCCTGATTCCGGATAAGCATCAATATCTGTTCCGCCGACAGTCTCTATCCAGCCGATGTCGTATCTGCAAAGATCCATCAGCTTGTCCTGTGTCATGAAGATGTAGGGTTTATGTTTACTCATGGTTATATTATAACGCGCTGCTATTTGTAATAAAGACTTGACAACCCCGATAATGGGACAGTTTACCGGGGTTGCTTGATAAATTTTTAAATTGTCTTACGGCAAGGGATTACTCCACCGTAACGCTTTTCGCGAGATTACGGGGCTTATCGACATCAAGACCTCTCGCGCAGGATACGTAGTAGCCCAGAAGCTGGAGCGGTACGACGGCAAGAGATGCAGCGAAGAGCTCGTTGATCTTCGGGACATAAACCACGAAGTCAGCGGAATCCTCGATCGCATAATTGCCGAAAGACGTGAGAGCCATGAGATAAGCGCCTCTCGTCTTGGTCTCGACCAGGTTGGACAGTGTCTTCTCATAAAGGCCGCTCTGTGTGAGAACGCCGATAACGAAGGTGCCGTCCTCGATGAGGCTTATCGTGCCGTGTTTTAACTCGCCTGCCGCATAAGCTTCGCTGTGAATGTAAGAGATCTCTTTCATCTTGAGGCTTCCCTCAAGGCAGATGGCGTAATCGATGCCGCGGCCGATAAAGAAGATGTCCTTTTGTGCAGCAAGCTTTGCCGCAAACCACTGGAGACGCTCCTTGTCCTCAAGGACTTTATTGATCTTGCCGGGGATCGACATCAGTTCGCCGATGAGTTCTTTTGAATACTCTTCACTGATTGTGCCCTTGGCAAGGCCTAACTTGATGGCGAGCGTGTAGCATGCAGCGAGCTGGGCAGAGTAAGCCTTTGTCGTTGCGACGGAGATCTCAGGACCTGCAAAAGTATAGAGAACATAGTCTGCTTCACGTGAGATCGTTGAGCCGATGACATTTACGATCGCAAGGGTCTTGATGCCCTTAGCCTTTGCTTCTCTTAAGGCGGCAAGTGAATCTGCCGTCTCGCCGGACTGGCTGATGATTATGCAAAGCGAGTTGGGATCTATCGGCATCGTCCTGTATCTGAACTCGGAGGAGAGCTCGCATCTTACAGGAATCTGGGCAAGATTCTCAATGATGTACTGCGTGCATACGCCAACGTGATAAGCTGAGCCGCATGCGACGATATAGATCTGGCTGAACTTCTTGATGTCCTCATCCGTAAGGTTCGTTGCGGAAAGATCGATCCTGAATGTATCGCCTTCAGGAACGATGTAGGAATTCAATGTGTCTGAGACTGCCTTGGGCTGCTCGTGGATCTCTTTCATCATGAAGTGCTCGAAGCCGCCTTTTTCAGCTGATTCCGCATCCCAGTCGATCTCCGTGGGAGTCTTCTCGATCGTATCGCCGTCAAGGTTATAGAAAGTGACATTGCCTGCTTCAAGGCATGCCATCTCAAGGTCATCAATGTAGTAAACGGTCCTTGTATACTTGAGGATCGCGGGGACATCGGATGCGACATAGGCTGAGTCATTATCGTAGCCGATTATCATCGGGGAGTCCTTGCGTGCAACAAAGATCTTTCCCGGGTGATCCTTGAACATTACTGCCAGGGCGTAAGAGCCTCTTACACGGACCATTGTCTTGGCAAGTGCCTCGATCGGATCGTGGGTGTACTTTTTGTAGTAGTAGTCGATAGTCTTGATCGCGACTTCGGTATCTGTCTCGGAATAGAACTTGTAACCCTTGCGGATCATCTTGTCCCTTAATTCCTGATAGTTCTCGATGATGCCGTTATGTACGCCTACAACGTTATAGTCGTCAACGATGTGGGGGTGAGCGTTGTTTTCGGTCGGTTCGCCGTGGGTTGCCCATCTGGTGTGGCCGATGCCGCATGTGCCCTTAAGAGCCGTACCGCCGTCTGTCTTCTCGGCAAGGACTTTAAGTCTGCCCTTTGCTTTTACGACTACGGGGTTCTTGTCGCCGTCTCTTACAGAGAGTCCGGCTGAGTCATAACCTCTGTATTCGAGCTTTGCAAGACCGTCCAAGAGGATAGGAGCTGCCTTCTTTTTTCCTGTGTAACCAACGATTCCACACATATTAAGAATATCTCCTTAGTTTAATTGACGTATTTTAACATATCTGGATAAACCAGTATAAAAACTCTCTGGGTATAGTAATCATTCACAATAGGTATAATTAACGATTACCGATATTTTTCGTCATATGTCGAAAATTTCTATTGATAATTGACTGCAAACCATTTAAAGTAAGTTGGTTTTATAAGAGAGAGAGGAGAAGCTCTTATGTTGGAACTGCAGAACATCAGTTTTCATGCTGATGATAAAGACATTCTTAAAGACATAAATCTCAAGATAGACGACAAGTTTGTTGCCATTACGGGACCTAACGGCAGCGGCAAGTCCACATTGCTCAAGATCATCATGGGCATCATCACGCCCACGTCGGGAAAGATCATCTTCGACGGTCAGGACATTACAGGTCTTGCAGTAAATGAGCGCGCCAACCTGGGCATAAGCTTTGCTTTCCAGCAGCCCGTAAGATTCAAGGGCCTTAAGGTCAAGGACCTTCTTGCGATCGCTGCCGGCGAGGGTGTTGATGTCACAAAGGACTGCAAGTATCTATCAGCAGTCGGTCTTTGTGCAAAGGATTACCTTAACAGAGAGATCAACGACACGCTTTCGGGCGGTGAGATGAAGAGGATCGAGATCGCAATGGCTGCCGCAAGAGGCGGAAAGCTCAGTCTTTTCGATGAGCCCGAGGCAGGAATCGACCTCTGGAGCTTCCAGAGTCTTATCAAGGTTTTCGAGAACTTAAGAAGAGTAACAAACGGAAATATCATGATCATCTCTCACCAGGAGAGGATCCTTGAGATTGCTGACAAGATCATCTATCTCAAGGACGGCGTGGTCGACAGATACGATGAGTCGAAGAAGATCATGAGCGAACTCAACATGGGACGTTACGGCTGTGGCTGTGCATACTCTCAGAAAGAAGGTGTCTGCAATGGATGATCTTGAGAAGAGAATGCTCAAAGAAGTAGCTGAATTAGACAGCCTTCCCGTCGGTGCTTACAACATCAGATCCAACGGTAAGAGTGAGGGCAGGTGCTCTACTGCAAATATTCAGATCGAGTCAAGAGAATCAGGTGACGGCATCAACGTATATTTCAAGGACGGGACCAAAAACGAGTCCTGCCATATCCCGGTCATCATCAGCAAGTCCGGTCACAAAGAGTGCGTATATAACGATTTCTTCGTCGGTGAAGACTGCGATGTCATCATAATCGCAGGCTGCGGTATTAGCAACTGCGGCGGTCACGACAGCCAGCATGACGGAATCCACACATTCCACGTCGGTAAGAATTCCAAGGTCAAATACATCGAAAAGCACTACGGTGAGGGAACCGGCACAGGCAAGAGGTTCATGAATCCCACGACTGTGGTCCATCTTTCCGAAGGTTCCACTATGGATATGGACACTTCGCAGATCGCGGGCATCAACGACACATACAGGATCACCAAGGCTGACATCGGTCCCGGCGCGACACTCCTCATGCACGACAAGATCCTCACCAACTTCGACCAGACCGCAAAGGCCGAGATCGTTGTTGAACTCAACGGAGAGGATTCCTCCTGCGATATCGTAAGCCGCGGCGTAGCCAAGGGTGAGTCAGAGCAGGACGTAGTCATCGATATCTCCGGCAATGCCAAGTGCCACGGACACGCCGAGTGTGATTCCATCATCATGGACAAGGGCGTTATCGTTGCAACACCTAAGCTTAAGGCCACATGCGTTGACGCTTCACTGATCCACGAAGCCGCTATCGGTAAGATCGCAGGCGAGCAGATCACAAAGCTCATGACGCTGGGCCTCAGCGAGCAGGAAGCCGAGCAGAAGATCATCGAAGGGTTCTTAAGATAAGGATTTAAGGGGGAATTAGCAACCCCCGATGCAATACAGTTAAGTGAACCCCGGAAGTTAGACAAAGACTTCCGGGGTTTTTATTCATATGTCTTTCGGATTATACAGACAGCGGTTCAACCGGTCTGAAATTTTACTTTATCCCTGGATTTTTTACTTTATCCCTGAGTTTTGTTATTTTTATTGCTTTTTTATCACAGGATTTTATATTATCAAACAGGGATCATGCTAATGGATATTATTTCAACATTTTTGACAGCTTTTGCATGCAGAAATGGAATCATCCGGGCAGATGATGCAGGTTCATGCGTTTATTATGCAGCACTTAACGTCATCTATGATGCGTCGAGTCTGTCAATGATAAAACAATAAAGCAGGGGGGTGAAAGAAGGATAAAAATGAGCGAAGGATTCCTGCACAAGTTGAAAGACTCAGCAGGAAAAGTGCAAGAGTTCATAGGAAAATTCCAAATTCCTTTAGCCGGAGTGAAATTGGTTTTACATCAAAACAAAAGAACAATGGCATGAACTGAAGAACTTCTATTATTGTTAAATTTCTTATGAAAGCTTCCACATATATGGGGCATATAAGTTTGGGGATAATAGGAGTAGAAAAAAGAAAAAGGAGAAGAGAAATGAAAACAAAATTACTAAAAGTAATGGTATCAGTAATGCTTGTTACAGTATGTATGACAGCATTTGCGTTCATTGTCAATGCTGAGACAAAACCGTTTAATGTCACTGCATCAAACATGTTCCAGGTCCAGTCACCGGATCCGCTGACGCCTAGAGCTTTGAAGAGAAATGATGGAGATGATAAATGGTATGTAACTTGCACCTCTATGAATGGATCTTGTTCGTATGTAAATTTTTATATATACCATATATATCAGGGTGGTACTGCGGCAAATGCGTATCAATACTCAAATCCTCTGAAGTACTATAGAAGTGATTTAGGGCGTGTACAAAAAAGATATTATGGTAGTAATCCAGATTGCCCAGGCAATGATTATTACTATATGAAATGTGTTCCTGAGTACAATTATGCATACATAAATGTAATAGGAAGATTTACACCATAATAATCCCGGTTTCCTGCAGATATAACATATCTGCAGGAAACTTTGTTTGCAAGAGGAAGACAAATGAGAAAAAACAATAAATTATTGGCAGTGATTTCATCTTTGCTGATGTCAGCATTACTGATCTCATGCCAAAAAGAAACTACAGTTTCACTGGTAGAAACCGGAATGCCGGATCAGACCAGTGAAGTTCTTTCGGTTAATACACAGAGTGAATCAACTTCTGTTCATCAGGATGAAATAATTAATTCATTCCCGGAATCATTCAATTCACAGATCGGGAATTGTCAATTCAGTATAGATAGTATTGATTCCCCACGTGACGTTGTATTCCACTCTGGAACGGCATGTAATACTGATGCTGATTATATGGGATTAGTTGAAGAGCTGCTTAATGGTGAGAATTACTACGTAAATGAATATACAGGAGAATTATTTGTTAAGTATAGTGATGGGAGATACAAATATGCTGTATATCCAATTGAAACTATGAAATTTAGGAATTATGAAATACCGTATTTAGATTCGATCGAATTAGATTTTGAGGCTGAGAACTATAATCTCAGTGCATTTCAGGCCCCGCACACTTTTGATTTTGGCACTCCTGAGGAATGCTATGCCAAAATATCAGATTTGTTTGCAAAATACGGTTTGGATATTACGACCGATGTTAATGTCGAAGTTTACTACCTGGATCACGAGACATTGGCCAGGGAAGAATATATTACAGACCACGATGGGAATATAGACAGAAGCCAATATAAAGAAGGCGGATGGAATGAACACGATGATG
>JAFWQC010000084.1 GCA_017509245.1 Clostridiales bacterium
CTTCCGGTACACCCTGAGCTTATCGAGAAGCAGGTTCTTGAGAGAATCGTAGAGCCTGAGCGTCAGATCATTTTCAGAGTTGCCTGGATCGACGATAACGGCAGAATTCAGGTTAACCGTGGTTACAGAATTCAGTTCAACAGCGCTATCGGACCTTACAAGGGCGGTTTGAGACTCCATCCCTCTGTTAACATCAGCATCCTTAAGTTCCTCGGCTTCGAGCAGATTTTCAAGAATTCCCTCACAGGTCTCCCTATGGGTGGCGCTAAGGGTGGTTCTGACTTCGACCCTAAGGGTAAGTCTGACAACGAAGTAATGGCTTTCTGCCAGAGCTTCATGCGTGAGCTTTACAGACATATCGGACCTGACTGCGATGTACCTGCAGGCGACATCGGAACAGGTGCAAGAGAGATCGGCTTCATGTTCGGTCAGTACAAGAAGATCGTTAACGAGTTCTCAGGCGTTCTTACAGGTAAGAAGCTCAGCTTCGGCGGTTCACTTGCAAGAACAGAGGCTACAGGTTATGGTCTTTGCTACTTCGTAAATGCACTTCTCCGTGAGAAGATGAATACTTCTTTCGAGGGCAAGACAGTTGTTATCTCCGGTTCAGGTAACGTTGCTATCTATGCTACAGAGAAGGCTCAGCAGCTCGGCGCTAAGGTCGTTGCACTTTCTGACTCCAATGGTTATGTATATGATCCTGAGGGCATCAAGCTTGATATCGTTAAGGACATCAAGGAAGTTAAGAGAGGCAGAATCAGCGAGTATGCTGATCAGGTTGCTTCCGCTACATACACAGCAGATGAGAACGGCTCCAAGGGTGTCTGGACAATTCCTTGTGACATCGCTCTTCCTTGCGCTACACAGAACGAGCTGGGCATCGAGTCTGCAAAGACACTCGTTGCTAACGGCGTAAAGGTAGTCGGTGAGGGCGCTAACATGCCTACAACACTCGAGGCTACAAAGTTCCTCCAGGATAACGGCGTATTCTTCACACCCGGTAAGGCTTCCAACGCAGGCGGTGTTGCTACATCCGGTCTTGAAATGTGCCAGAACAGCGCTCGTCTTTCCTGGACATTCGAAGAAGTTGACGCTAAGCTCAAGGGCATCATGGAGAACATCTTCCACACAGTTGATGCTACAGCTAAGGAAGTCGGCTGCGAGAACAACTACGTTGTCGGCGCTAACATCGCCGGTCTCCTTAAGGTTTCTGACGCTATGATCGCTCAGGGCTGCATCTGATAATCTGAAGATTATTAACCAATAACATAAGGCTCGCGGTAGCTTACCGCGGGCCTTTTTGTATGCGGATTATTATGACAATTACACAAAAGCAGGAGCATTGCCACAGTTTTCTTTTAATGTTTATTAATTGGCAACCATAATTGTGATGATATAATTTAATGTCTTTCGAAAAAGTGGATTATATGGAGATTTATTAAATTATGAACAGGAATGACCGCAGCTTTGAAGGGGATAAGCCCCGTAAAAAGTCTAAGGCCGCAAAATATATCGTCAGAGTTCTGGCAGCCGTTTTAGGTCTTGCCCTCGGTTTTTGTCTTTACTGGTTTTATATCCTTGGTGACACTTTTGTAGCTGTTCCCATCGTTAATCAGGAGGATTATTCAACGATCGAACTTGCCGGCAGCGGCAGCACAACAGGCGGAGATGTTTCCTCTTCCTGGTTTGACGGCGGTCACACAAGGCTTTACTACGATCCTTCCCATCCGATCATTGAGGTTAAGCAGAAGGATCCTGATATCGAGAACATTCTTGTTTTCGGAATCGACGCAAGAGGAACTGACGACTACACATGCCGTACCGATGCCATCATGGTCCTTTCCATCAATAAGCGTGATAAATGCCTTAAGCTCATCACTTTGATGAGAGATACGGGAGTATATCTGGGAGATACTGCTGAGACACTGGGTTCCAATCTCAACAAGCTCAACTCCGCATATCATTTCGGCGGTGTCGGAATGATGATCAACACGATAAACGTAACGTTCGGACTTGATATCCAGCGTTTCGTTATGCTTGATTTCGGCAGCGCTTCAAAGATGATCGATCTTTGCGGCGGCGTCGACATTGAAGTCAAGCCTGAAGAGATTACCTATGCAAATAAGTATCTCGATAACATGTACACGCTTGACGGCAACACATCACCGCACCTTACAAGAGGCGGAATGCAGACTCTTGACGGCCACCAGGCTGTTGCATGGTCAAGGATCAGATATCTTGATTCTGACTTTGTCAGAGCATCCAGACAGAGAACTGTTGCCAAGGCTCTCATGGGCAAAGTGCGCGGTATGAGTTATGCTCAAAAACTCCAGCTTTTGAACGATTCTGCAGGCGTGTTCGAGACAAATATGCGTTCTGTTGATATAATGCGTGTGGCAGTTGATTGTTTTGAATGTATGGACAATTTGGAAGAACATAGAATTCCGGAAGACGGACTTTACGAAGTTCAGAATAATCCGTGGATGATGAAGATAGATTTTGCTACCCAGAAGCAAAGACTTATAGATTACATTTGGGGTGAATAAGATGAGTAAGACCGTTGCTACCTGTATTGCTGAGACTAATCTGGTTCAGGGAGATCCGCAAGAGAACGTTTTCTTTCTTACACTTTCACGTAAGATCGAAGATTTTCCTAACGAGTTCTTAAGAACTGCCAGATCGACATCTCCCATTCAGATCTGCGCTATTTTCTCGACCATCGGTCCTGATAATCTCTCTGCAGTACTGAATCTTGAACTTAACAGCGAACTTGAGAAGATCGCTGCTGCCTGCTCCAATCAGGCTGTTCTTGATTTCGAAGGCTTTGCAAATCAGGTAATTAACAATCTTAACGTTAAAGTATGCAATTTCGCAGCTAACAAGGGAACACAGTTCAAGACTTCAATGACGATGTTCGTTATTGAGGGAGACATTCTCCGTGTTATCCATGTCGGCATCACTAAGGCAGTCCTGTTCAGGAACAACCGTATCATGCTTCTTACACAGGAGCAGACCGTTGCTCACAGATATGTTGAGATGGGTGCGATCCAGGCTTCCGAGGAGCTTACACATCCCGAAAACATGAACCTCACACAGTATCTCGGCAAGATGCCTCAGGAAGGTCCTGTCAATGCCGATAAGAAGATACACTTAAAGCTTCAGGACAATGATGAGCTTTTCCTCATGGGCGTAGGCCTTTCAAGAAAGCTTCCTTCACAGATGAGAAATGCCATCATCGCAAAGCCTCTTTCCACAGAGGTCAAGTCAAAAGAGATCATCAATTCTGCAGTAAGCTACGGCATCAAGTCCGGCCTTACGCTTATCGATATGAAGATCGAATCTACATTCCTTCTTCCCGGCGATGCTGTCATCAACAGCAACCTTAAGAATGATTCATCAGTATCTGCAAGACCCGGAACCGGTGCAAATGCCCGGAATGCAAGTGCATATTCCAACTTCGATTCCGGAGCTGATTCATCCGACACTATCAACTATGTGCCCGGAAGCGCTCTTTCCGGTATGGCTGATGAAGAGGAGGAGCCCATCGTTAATGAGCAGAAGGAAAAGATCAAGACGATCATTATTCCTATCGTCATCTTTATCGTCTGCGTCCTTTTGGGCTTCGGCGTTACCTTCATGGTCTTCAACATGAAGAACCTCATTAACTTTACTGAAGCAACAACAACACTTCCTGATTCTGCAGCCGGATCCGTGCTTTATGCGGCTACAAATGCTGTCCCTGTATATTCGCAGGCATCACTTGATTCCACTATCATCGGATACCTTAACCGCGGTGACGTTGTTACTCTCCAGGAAGTTACTGATAATACTTTCTCGAAAATCGTTACTGCCAATAACGTAACAGGTTATGTATTAAGCGCTTCCTTATTGCAGGAAGATCCCACATATAACGATGCAACTTCCGAGATGACCGGCGATCCCACACCTGTTCCGACAGACACTGATCCCGAGGATACAACGACTTCAATCACAACCACTGCAGTTCAGACTGACCAGATCTGGGGAAGAAGGTCAAATACAAACACACCTACTCCCACACCGGTTGAACCTGACGAGAATCAAATGACGCCACCTGCATCTCCAACACCTGGTGGCCAAGGCGAAGGCGGCCAGGGCCAGGGCGAAGGCGGTCAGGGTCAGGGTCAGGGTCAAGGCCAAGGTGAAGGCGGCCAGGGTCAGGGCGAAGGCGGTCAAGGCCAGGGCCAAGGCGAAGGCGGTCAGGGCCAGGGTGAAGGCGGTCAAGGCCAAGGCCAGGGCGAAGGCGGTCAGGGCCAGGGTCAGGGTGAAGGCGGTCAAGGCCAAGGCCAGGGCGAAGGCGGTCAAGGCGGAGATAACGGTGGCGGCGGAGATGCCGGCGGCGGTGACAACGGCGGTGCCGATAACAACTGATCGTTTTCGATAACTAAATAATCACAAAGAGGCTGTTTCACTGAAGCGGCCTCTTTTTTGTTGCATGAAGTATTAAAGCTCCAATAGACATGTTGATATTTCATCTCACACAAAGAAAAAACGATGTCTCAAAAAGGCATCGTCCTATTTGTTGTGATGCATGTAAACCGGCCTTATACCGCCTTAAAACGTCACACAAATCGTCAAAACAGGCAGAATTGACGAAAACGGTGACGATATCAGGGCAAGATCGTCACACTCAGCGTCAATCTGTTTTCGACGAGTTCAAATGAATCGCAGCATAACAAAAACCGTACTTTTTCACACCCCCAAAAAGTACGATTTTGCCCGTCGCTCCGTGCGTTCAGATGACCTTCAATTCTGTTGCTCTTCCTGTCCAAATATGAATAAGGGCTGCCTCATTTTGAGACAGCCCACTTTATTTTCGAGCTAGTGTGATCAAAATATCAATAGCGGAAAAGTTCCTTGTAAAGAACTCTTACGGCGTATGAGCAGTATGACTCTGAGACACCGAACATCATTGAGATCTCGGATGCGCCCTGGTTAACGATACGGAGGTTGATACCTGCGTTGGAGAGCGCAGATGCTGCTCTTGCCATGATACCGACGGAATTTGCCATGGCTTCACCGACGATCATTACGATTGCGAGGTCTCTGTCTACGCTGACATCTGCTCCGAGTTCGTCCTTGATCCTCTTGACGATCTTTTCTTCTTTTTCTTCAGTGAAGTATTTCTTGCGGAGTACGATAGTAACCGTGTCGATCCCTGAAGGAATGTGATCAATTGAGATCGCTTCGTCAGAGAAGATCTTGAGGAGCGCTGCAAGGAAGCCGACCTGACGGTTCATCATGTATTTGCTGACCGTTACTGTGCAGAAGCCCTTGTCGCCTGCGATGCCTGTTACGAGTGAATCGTAGTGGGAACGCTTTGAAACGATCCATGTGCCCTTTGCGGAAGGGTTGTTTGTGTTCTTGATGTTGAGCGGTATTCCGCGCGCGAAAACAGGATAGATAGCTTCTTCGTGAAGAACTGTAAATCCTGCATATGAAAGCTCTCTCATCTCGTCATATGTGATCTCGGCGATAGGGAAAGGATTCTTTACGAGGTTGGGGTTAACTGCAAATACGCTGTCAACGTCGGTCCAGTTCTCGTAAACATCAGCACCTACTGAAGCTGCAAGGATAGAGCCTGTGATATCTGAGCCGCCTCTTGAGAACGTGATGATCTTGCCTGACTTGGAATAACCGTAGAAGCCGGGGAATACGAGGATCTGATCAGCCTCATCCTTGAGCTTTGCGAGGTTGTCGTATGTCTCGGGAAGGATAACTGCTTTGCCTGCTTCGTCGTGCTCAAGATAGAGTCCGCATACTTCAGGATCGCAGTACTTTGCAGGATGGCCTGTCGATGTGAGGTAGAAGGCTACAAGCTTTGCGCAGCAGTCTTCGCCCATTGCCTTGACCGAATCAAGGTATGCAATATCTTCTGTATAATCAGCTTCGACGATCTTTAAGAGCTTGCTCTCGATGTCGGGAAGGATCTCTTTGATACCGAGCTCGTCGGCGATCTCTTCGTAGCGTGCAAGAACAGCGGCGACTTCCTTGTCGTATGATTCGCCTGCAAGTCTTGCCTTGGCAACGGCAATAAGAAGGTCCGTTACCTTTGTATCGTCCTTGGTGCGCTTGCCCGGTGCAGATACGACCATGATTCTGCGGTCTTCGTCTGCTAAAAGGATATTGCAGACCTTCTGAATCTGAAATGCATTGGCAAGAGATGATCCGCCGAATTTTGTAACTTTCATAGTTCTAGTGCTCCTTGACTTGTCATTTAGCCTAAATATAATATCACATGCGCGAAAATATATGATTATAATTATTTTGTAGCGGAAAATTAGTCAGTCTGTAATACTAAAGCGCCGATTGGAGACAAAACTTTGAACATTTTCAAAGCAATGAAGCCGGAGAAAGTCTATGAGAGCCTCGTCCAGATACCCTGGGCAGAGCTTTACGGCAGCGGCATAAAGACTGCTCTGCTGGATTTTGATAATACATTGGGTCCGGATCACGCTACAGAACCTGAGGAATATAGCTTTAAGTGCGTGAAGATGATAGAAGAGCAGGGCATCAAGTGCTGTCTCGTATCTAACGCAAAGTCAGGCAGATCTGCAGGTATAGCTGAAAAGCTCAATATTCCCGTTGTCACATATGCAAACAAGCCCGGTACATCAGGTGTTTTCAAGGCTATCGCACTGATGAATTCCACGCCCTCTGAGACAGTAATGGTCGGAGATCAGGTCTTTACCGATGTTATTGCAGGCAACAGGGCGGGAGTCCGGACGTTCATGGTCGAGAAGCTTTATGAGAAGGAGATATGGTATGTCCTTCTCAAAAGACCTTTCGAGAAAATGGTAAGGCTGTTTGGTAAATTTTGATGAATTGACTAATAACATTTGGATACTTGCATAGAAATACTCTTTCAAGTAAAATTAGTCAGTTAAACGCTTATTTATTTAAAAAAGGAGAAATATTTATGATTAGCGCAGGAGACTTCAGAAACGGAATGTGTTTTGAGATGGACGACCAGGTATATCAGGTCGTAGAATTCCAGCACGTTAAGCCCGGTAAGGGATCAGCATTCGTTAGAACGAAGTACAAGAATGTTAAGACCGGATCTGTAGTAGAAAGATCCTTCAACCCTAACGAGAAGTTTGAGCAGGCTCAGCTTACAAGACAGGATATGCAGTATATCTATGCTGACGGCGATCTCTGCTACTTCATGGATCAGGAGACATATGAGCAGACTCCTATCCACCAGGATAAGATCGGCGACGGCATCAAGTTCCTCAAGGAAGAGATGGTTTGCAAGGTCGTATCTTACAAGGGCGACATCTTCCAGGTTGAGCTTCCTATCACTGTTGAGCTCGAGATCACAGAGTGCGAGCCCGGTGTTAAGGGTGATACAGCTAACAACGCTTCCAAGTACGCTACACTTGAGACAGGCGCTGTAGTTAAGGTTCCTCTCTTTGTTAACCAGGGTGAGAAGATCAGAGTTGACACAAGAACAGGCGAATACTTAGAAAGAGCTTAATTTCAATTATTATTCTGCCGCAGGCGGGAATAGTCCCGCTTGTGGCAGTTATTTATCCGCACCTTTAAAGTTTAGAACATTCAAGGAACCGATATGGAAGACAATACTAACATCGAATCCATAAAAGGCGATCGCTCAATGACTCAGGGCTTTGTAGCCCAGTATGCATCTGAAGCTGCGCTCCAGATCAACGGTGTCTTGTCATTGGTTCCTTCATTCGCGGTTGCGCTTAAAGAGAAAGCGGGTGTAGTGCACGAGGGAAAGGGTGTCAGAGTTATCTTCGGAGATGCCGATGAAGGCTCTGTATCGATCACCGTATATCCGATCGTTAAGTACGGAATGATCATTCCCGAGATTGCCTGGATGATTCAGGAAAAGGTAAAAAATGACGTCGAACGCTTTACCGGACTTACGGTGGAGAGTGTCGACGTTTATGTTTGCGGGGTCGAGGAGGTATCATGAATTCCTTTATCAGATTTTTGATGTTCATATATTCCGTCATAATTGCCGTGGTCTCAGTCGTACTTCTGTATGCACTGTTTGACAACGCGCTTTTCGCGAATCTCTTCGATCCTCTTTCCAACATGGTTAAAGGACCTACAAGCAGATACATCTATCTCGGTGTTGTCATGCTCCTTTTCGTTACATCCATCGTTTCCATTACGAATATCATCACATCAGGCAGACTTAACCGTACAAGACTTAGAAAGAACGATATCGGTACTGTTGATATCGGACCCGATGCCATCGAGAGCATCGCACTTAATGCTGCAAAGTCAGCACAGGTCGGCATCAAGAGCGCAAGATGCCACGTAGCTCCCGCAAAGAACCAGATGCTCAGAGTCACTGTTTCATGCGAGCTTTATTCAAATGTTGAGATCCCTGCTTCAATGTCAAAGGTTCAGGAGAAGGTAAAGAAAGATATCGAGCGCTTTACCGGAATTGCCGTGGAGCAGGTTGTTGTCAGAGTCACTAAGGTCGAGCAGGCTCAGACAAGGGTTGAGAGCAGATAAGAATGGAAAGGTTTTTATCCAGGCTTTTTGAGAAAATACGCAACACCAGGGCAGGTGTTATTTTTGCAGTCCTTTTTTTCATAATCGGACTCTTGCTTTGCATATTCGGGTTCTTTAAGACCCTCTTTATATTATTGATGACTGCGGTAGGCTTCTTTGTCGGTTCGTTCCTCTTTTCCGATACGAGCAAATTCAAGAAATTTCTTGACAGGATTTTGCCTCCGGGGAGGTTTAGATGAGTAGAATCGAGACACGTGAGCATGCATTGGAACTTCTGTTCCAGATTGGATTCAGGAATAATCCCATCAGTGAACAGATCGATATGTTCAAGGAGAATCATCCTGAACTTGCCGAAGATCCTGAGAATGAAGCATATTTTCTGGATGTTGTTTACGGCGTTATCAACAGCAGGGATGAGCTTGACGAGAAGTTCGTTCCTTTCCTCAAGCGCTGGAAGCTTGAGCGTCTTCCTGTTACTGACAGGATCATTCTGGAGATTGCGGTGTATGAGATCCTTACTGTCGAAGATATTCCGACTTCCGTATCCATTAACGAGGCAGTCAAGCTTGCCAAGAAGTTCGGAACAGACAGTTCATCCTCATATATCAATGGTGTTTTGAGCAACTTCGTCAAGAGCATCTAAATCATGTTCGATTTTGATAGTGTAAGTCACCTTAACGGCTACATAAAGCAGTCTCTTCAGGACAATCCTTATCTTGCCGAATTCTCTGTTACGGGCGAGATATCCCAGTATACGGTGTCTTCAAGGGATCATGCATATTTCTCCATCAAAGACGATCAGTCAGTAATTAACTGCGTCATATTTTCGAGAGCGAGGTCAATGCTCAAGATCGATCCCAAGGTCGGCATGAAGGTCAAGGTCATTGGAGGCCTTGATTTTTACACTGCGGGCGGGAAGCTTCAGATCATAGCAACGAATATTGAAGATATGGGCGCCGGAGATCTTCATGAGCAGTTCAACAAGTTGTTTAAGAAACTTCAGGATGAAGGTCTTTTCGAGCCCTCGAAAAAGAAGGCCATACCGATATTGCCCAAAAGGATAGGAGTTGTCACTTCAAGCTCCGGCAAGGTTATCTCCGATATCGTCAACACGATAGGGAAAAGGAATCCCCACCACGACATCCTTCTATATCCTGCAAGCGTTCAGGGCGCAGAGTGCCCGCCGGAAGTAATAAGCGGAATCGAGTATTTCAACCGTGAAAAGAATGTCGATGTCATCATTGTCGCAAGAGGCGGCGGTTCTTATGAAGAGCTTTTCTGCTTCAACGATGAGGGCATTGCAAGAGCGGTGTTTGCAAGTGAGATCCCTGTAATATCCGCGATAGGTCACGAGCCGGATTACACGATAATCGATTATGTTGCTGACGTACGAGCTGCAACCCCGACGGCTGCAGGTGAGATGGTCATTGCATCCTACGACGATCAGCAGAAGGAGATCGATAATCTTGCGCTTAATCTTGATATAGCGATAAACGGTTTTGTTGATTCGAGAAGAAAGGCGCTGGACGTTTATAAGAATCACAAAGCGCTTCATTCGCCCGCATTTTACGCAAAAGAGCAGCTCGCGGTCGTTAACGGCCTTAAGACCAGTCTTGATGCGCTTTCCATGAGGTTCGTTAAGCAGACATCGTCAGAGATAAATGAATTGAAGGTCAGACTTGATGCGCTTAATCCGAATAATGTCCTGAATAGAGGTTATTCCTATGTCTGTGACGGCAGCGGCAGAGCTGTCGAGTCAGCTAAGTCAGTTAAAAAAGGCGATAACGTCAGCATCGTTTTGTCTGACGGTACGTTGTTAAGTGAGATAAAGGATATTTCGATAAATACAGATGGAGGAGCTAAAGATGTCTGAATCCAAGGATAATGAGATGACATATGAAGCCTGCATGGCTGAACTTCGCCAGACTGTCGCAAAGCTTTCGGAAGGAAAGGCGACATTGGACGAATCTTTGAAACTCTATGAGAGAGGCGTTGAGCTCGTAGGCATATGTGAGAACAGGCTCAATGAAGTAACAGCAAGGATCGAAGCCGTCAATAAGGCTAACGGAACTACGGATCCTCTTAATATCAGTGAGAGCGGGGTTTGATGATGGCAAGAGACGATATCGGCACTCTGATAAGCAAAACAGAGACGTGGATATTACCTGAACTGGAATCCGTCTTTGACAAGGCGGTTTTAGACGATATAACAGTTAAGGCTGCTTCGTACAGCCTCTTTGCGGGCGGCAAGAGATTAAGGCCTCTGATGATGCATCTGACATCAAGGATGCTGGGGCTTAATGATGAACTCGATTCGGATGTTAAGTATTTTGCCGCAACACTTGAGATGATCCACACATATTCGCTCATTCATGACGATCTTCCTGCGATGGATAATGACGACCTTAGAAGGGGAAAGCCCACATGCCATAAGGTTTATGGCGAAGGCATTGCAACTCTTGCAGGCGACCTTCTTCTCAATTCCGCAATGGAAAGATTATTCCGTATATGTGAATCAAAGCCCGGATATATCTATGCGGCATCCGCTCTGGCGGCAAATGCCGGGATCAACGGCATGATCGGAGGACAGAGCATCGACATCGCTTCAAGCGACAGGAAGATTCCCGTTGAGCTCCTTACTGAACTTCAGGAGAAGAAGACGGGGGCTCTTATTGAAGCCGCTGTTGTTACTCCTTACTACATCTCGAAAAGCATGACCAGATCTGAAAGTGCATCCGATGAGACCGCAATAAGCTTAAGAAAACTTGCCTCTCACATCGGTCTTGCTTTCCAGATCAGGGATGACATCCTTGACGTAATATCAGACAGTACTATATTAGGTAAGAGCACCGGTAAGGATGAAAGGGATTCAAAGGCAACATTTGTAACCCTTTTAGGCCTTGACGGTGCAAAAGAAAGATTGGATGAAGAACTGAAGAGTATCAGGGATATCCTTGCCGGATTTGCCAAGCAGGGCTTTGATACTTCGGATTATGAGACACTTGCCGGCTATCTCGGGGACAGGGACAGGTAATGGAATATAAGTATCTCGGAAATGATATAACTCCTGAAAAACTCAAGGCTATGACGTCTGTTGAGCGTGCTGAGTTATGTTCCGAGCTAAGGGATAAGATACTTAAGACCGTGTCACAGAACGGCGGACACCTTGCAAGCAACCTGGGTGCCGTAGAACTTACGGTCGCACTGCTTTCGGTATTTGATTACGGGCAGGATAAGATAGTTTTCGATGTCGGACACCAGGCTTATTCTTATAAGCTTCTTACGGGAAGATTCGACCGATTCAATACATTAAGGCAGAAGGACGGAATATCGGGTTTCCCAAGGATCAACGAATCACCTTATGATGCGTTTGATACCGGCCACAGCTCCACATCGATTTCCGCGGCCATGGGTATTGCCAGAGCAAGAGACCTTGAAGGCAAGAAGAATTATGTTGTTGCAGTTATAGGCGATGGTGCGCTTACTGGCGGTCTTGCATATGAGGCGATAAACGATCTCGGCCACAGCAAGACCAAGATGATGATAATCCTTAACGATAACGAGATGAGTATCGATAAGAATGTCGGAGGTCTTTCCAAACATCTTGGCAAGCTCAGAATCTCTAGCGGATATATCTCCGCTAAACAGACGACTGAGTCATTCCTGCGTAAATTGGGCTTTGTCGGACGCGGGCTGATCAAGATGATCCTTGCTATAAAAGATTTCTTCAGATTCCTTATCTACCGCAAGACACCGTCAATGTTTGATGACCTGGGCCTTATCTATTACGGTCCTATCGACGGTCACAACACTGATGAACTCATCAATGCATTTGATGCCGCAAAGGATATCAGGGGACCGGTTATAATTCACGTTCTTACACAGAAGGGCAAGGGCTATAAACCTGCTGAAGAGAATCCTTCCGATTATCACGGTGTCGGTCCGTTTGATCTTGAGACAGGCGTCACTCCGGGCAGGAACAGCTATACAACGGTATTTGCCAATACGATAACTGAGTTGGCGGTCAAAAATCCCAAGATCGTGGCGATCTCTGCCGCAATGACCTTAGGTACAGGACTGGATAACTTCCAGATGAAGTTCCCGGGAAGATTCTTTGACTGCGGAATAGCGGAGGAGCACTGCGTTACTATGGCAGGAGGCCTTGCCGTATCGGGATTTACGCCTGTTGTCGCAATATATTCGTCATTCCTTCAGAGAGCTTATGATGAGATGATCACTGACTGCTGCTTCATGAACAGCCACGTTGTTTTCGCGATAGACAGATCAGGATTTGTAGGAAGCGACGGCCATACCCACCACGGGCTTTTGGATATCTCATATCTTAATTCCATGGTCAACATGACTGTTTTCTCACCTAGGGATTATACAGATCTGAAAAGGTGTCTTGCTTATGCAATCGACTCGGTAAAGGGTCCGGTTGCAGTAAGGTATCCGAGAGGTGCTTCGCCGTTTGAGGCTGAAGGGCCTTTGTATGACAATATCGCAGATTGTGTCCTTCCTCATGTGGTCCAGGATTACGGCAACGATTTTGCAATCGTTTCCACAGGCAAGATCTCCGAAGAAGCTGATGAAGCCGTTGAGATATTGAAGAGTCAGGGAATATTGGGCAAACACATAAATGTTACCAAGATAAAGCCCATGCCTGCTAAGGAGATCTGGGATCTTCTCGTTGGCGTTAAGAATGTATTCAGTCTTGAAGAAGGCATAATAAGCGGAGGCTTCGGCGAAGCACTCGAGCGCGAGATGCAGATACTGGGCTTCGAGAGCGATGTTACCGTATTCGGCGTAAGAAATCCCATCGTAAGAGCCATGTCCCAGAAAGAACAGATCAAATACTGCGGCCTTGACGGTGAGACGGTGGCATCTTCCATTAAATCCGCGCTGTCCAGATAAAAGGCATTTCATTAATATTCTGTATATTTATGCATTTTGCTTTATAATATATGAAGCGTCTTTTTGAGGAGGACAATTTCATGAATTACGGAATCTGTTCCAATGGTTCAAGAGATACCGGTTATGAGACCGCGATAAAGACAGCTAAGATCCTTATAGATCTTGGAGCCACACCTGTCTTTGAGACCGGCATGGCTGAAGAGTGTCCCGCTCTTAAGGATATTGCGGGAGTTGTTTTCGCTGACTTCGCACAAACCAATATTAAGACGATCATATCGATCGGCGGTGACGGCACATTCCTTTCCAAGGTTGCTCAATACAGAGACCTCGACACTGAGTTCGTGGGCGTTAATCTCGGCTCTATCGGATTTCTCAATGAGATCCTTCACGAAGATCTCGAAAATGACCTTGCAAAGCTCGTTTCCGGCAATTACGACACGATAGACAGGACACAGCTTAAATGTGATGTCTATAACAAGGACGGCGTTCTCAAAGGGAGCAGCGTCTGCCTTAATGACATCATCATCGTAAGAGGTGCAAAGCCTCACATCACAACGCTTGTTCTCTCAATAGACGGACAGATCATTGAAAGATTCAGAGGCGACGGCCTTGTTGTTGCAACGGCAACAGGATCTTCCGCATATTCATTATCCGCCGGCGGTCCCATCCTCATGCCTAACATGAAGGACATTATAGTTACGCCCATCTGTTCGCATACATTGAACGGCTATACCTATGTCGCTACATCTGAAAGCGAGATAAAGATAAGCCTTGAGACCATTGAGTCAGCTCCGCTGATCTGTCCTGACGGCAGGGACTTTGTGGATCTTGAGAGTTACGATTCGATAATCATAAAAAGATATGACAAGGTGCTTAAGACTGTTTGTCTTAAGAAGGACAGCTTCTTCAGCAACGTCAGAAAGAAGATAGTACAGAGAGGATACTTCTATGAAAACCGCTAAGAATTCAAGGCAGGAAAAGATTTTAAGCTTGATAAGGGATAACGATATCTCAACTCAGGAAGACCTTACTGCCAAGGTCAACCAGGCCGGATTCGAAGCGACCCAGGCTACGATATCAAGAGACATTAAAGAGCTGGGTATCATCAAGATCACGCTTCCCAACAGGGCAACAAAATACTGTGTTCTCGACAGAACAGGCGACACGGCGCCCGGAAGACTTCTTGCGGTATTCTCTAACAGCATCATATCCGTTAACCAGGCAATGAACATAATCGTTATCAAGACATTGCCCGGCATGGCTAATGCTGCTGCTTCCGCTCTGGATTCAATGCACCTTGAAGAGTGCGTCGGAACGATTGCCGGTGACGATACGATCTTTGCTGCATGCAACGGTATCGACGAGGCAAAGGCGCTCGCCATTACGATCTCAGACATGATGGAAAAAGGCTGATCGATGCTTGTAAGACTTGAGATCAGAGATTTTGCGGTTATAAGCAATATAGTTTTCGAGCCCGGCAAAGGACTTAACGTAATAAGCGGTGAGACCGGTGCAGGCAAGAGCCTTATCGTTGATGCGATAGGTCTTATTCTCGGTGCCAAGGCGTCCAGGAACCTCATCCGTACCGGCAGTCCTTCCGCTTTTGCCGAAGCGGTCTTCGACTGCACAGATATAAACGATTCCGAATTTACGGGACTTCTCGAAAATAACGGCATTGAAGACAATGACGGAATGCTGATCCTTAGCAGGACTGTATACGACAGCGGCAAATCTGTTGCGAGAGTTAACGGTACAAGCGTTACCAACGGAATATTAAGAGAGATATCATCCAGACTCGTCGACATCCACGGCCAGCATGACACACAGGCGATCTTTGATGAAGCTACGCATGTAAAGATGTTAGACCGGTTCGCGGGAGACAAGCTTGTAGAGCTTCACGGCGAATATGTAAAGAGACTTCAGGCTTTTAAGGATCTTGTTGTACGCATCAAGGAGATATCATCAACGCCGGATTATCTTGAGCGCCGCCGCGAATATCTTGAGTTTGCAGTAGGTGAGATAGAAGCTGCTTCTTTTAAAGACGGTGAAGAGGAAGATCTCCATGATACGAGGAAAAAGCTTTCCCAGAATGAGGTGCTCTTTGAGAGCCTGACAAATGCCCGGAACTGTCTGTCTCCGGAGGATTCGTATCAGGGACCTGTCCAGTCTCTGAATCTTGCGAGCAGGGAACTTCTTAAGGCTGCCCAGAACGATGAGAGCCTGAAAGATATCGCCGAACGCGCGAAGGCTCTGTCTCTTGACCTTGATGCTCTTGCATCTGACATTGATAAGGTCGTTTCTGACCGTAATTACGATGAGGGCCTGAAAGAGCGCGTTGAGCAGCGTATCGGTCTGCTCTATGAGATGAAGGCCAAATATGGCGCGACCATAGCCGACATTAATAAATTTGCAGCTGATTCCAGGGAGGAACTTGATGCGATCGAGAAGAATAAGGATATCCTCCAGGAACTTAAAAAGCAGCGCTCAGTAAAAGAAAAGGAGCTTCTTAAGATCGCCGAAGACCTGTCTTCTGAACGCAAGGTCTATGCCGGAAAGCTCGAAAAAGCCATCACTCAGGAGCTTTCTGACCTTGAGATGCCCGGTGCGGTATTTGAAGTCAGCTTTGTAAGAAGAGAGAAGGCGAAGTTCTTCTCGGCATCAGGTATCGATGACATATCGTTCAGATTCAGCGCCAACCCCGGACAGGAAGCAAGACCGCTTTCTGCAATAGTTTCCGGCGGTGAGGCTTCAAGGATCATGCTCGCCGTAAAGAATGTTTTAAGCCGGGTAGATCTTATTCCGACTCTTATTTTCGATGAGATCGACACAGGCGTATCGGGCAAGGCATCTCTTTCAATAGCGAATAAACTCAAGGCAATCTCAACAGATCACCAGGTGCTCTGTGTTATGCATACGGCACAGATCGCGGCTGCATCAGACAGGGGATTCGTTCTGACCAAGACTGTTTCCGGCGGCAATACTGAGACAAAGTGCACTGTACTTGATGCCGGTTCAAAGATCAGTGAAGTGTCCAGGCTTTTGTCGGGAAGTGATTCGGATTCCTCATTAAGACTTGCTGAAGATCTCATCAGGTCGTTCGGGAACTGATACAGCTGATATTTAAGTCAGGATAATCCTTCTATAACAGCCTTCATATCACTGGGAAGTCCGGCCTCAAATACCTTGACCGCATTATCTTCAAACGGGTCTTCATATTCGATCCTGTAAGCGTGGAGCGCGACTCTGCCCATCCTGGGATCGAATATAGCGGCTTGTAACTTTAATGCTTCATTGGGGTTGTCGTCAGATAAAGGCCCGTAAAGTCCGTCACCAAGGAGCGGGTGACCGGCATGGCAGGAATGAGTCCTTATCTGGTGGCATCTTCCGGTCTCAAGCTCAAATTCGACAAGGGAGATGTCTGCCTTTTCAAAGTATTTAAGTGTCTTGTAGTGAGTTACCGAGGGCTTGCCGTCAGGCACGCAGTCTCTGATCATGACAGAGTTGGGGCGTCTTGCAATGGGGAAGTCCATTGTGCCGCAGGACGGTTCGAACCTGCCGTAGCAGAGAGCCTGATAACGCTTTTTTATATCCGTATTTGCGAGCATGTTGTGGGAATAGCCGTCTTTGGCGACTATCAGAAGACCGGATGTTTCCCTGTCGAGACGCATGACAGGGTGGAGCTTATTTTTCGAGAGATTCGTAAGAAGGGAATCCTCAAGGTGGCCGTGGGACGGGTGGGTGACCATTCCGGCGGGTTTATTGACTACCGCATAGTGCTCGTTCTCGAATAAGATCTCTGCGCCTGGCGGGCAGGTGAGCTTTTCTGTGTTTTCCTCGTACTCGAAAAAGAGTTCATCGCCGGTCTTCACGCGGTCTTTGACCCTGGCGTGAACGCCGTTAAGTTCTACCGTTCCGTACAGTTTTACGCGCTTGACCCACGTGGTGCTCATCTTGAATTCGCGCCTCATGATCTGCTGGATTTCGTGGTCATTGTATTCACTTTGAACAAAATATCGTATCTTCATTGTTACATTCTAACAAATTATTGACAGATAAGTGATTTATTTCTACAATATTCAATGGCTTGTCAGAGCCATTCATAACGATCTTTGACAACTAAATAAATTTTGGAGGTGAGTACCAACGTGCCACAGGTATCGTTTTACTTTGTATTAATCGCGGGCGTTGTTGGTCTTATTCTGGGTATTATAATTGCAGCAGTCTATTTCAAGTCCGGTATTTCCGGTGAACAAAAGAGACTTGCGGAGGACATTGCCAAATCTAAGGAGGAGAGCAATGTACTTCTTGCAAATGCACAGAAAGAAGCGGAAAACAACAAACGTGATTTACTTTTGCAGGCAAAGGAAGAAGTCTCCCGTGTGCGTTCTGAATTAGAGCGTGAAGCAAGGGAGAAGAAACAGGAACTTGCAAAAGAACGCAATAAGCTTGAGCAGAAGGAAGAGAATATCAACCGCATTGAAGCTAATTGTGAGCGCAAGCAGGAAGAAATCGAGAGACGTCAGCAGAATATCGCTGAACTCGAGGCAAGGGCAAAGGATTACGAGCAGCGTAAGAAGACTGAGCTTGAGAGGGTTTCAGGACTTACGGTTGCAGATGCCAGAACCTTAGTGCTTGATGAAGCAAAGCGTGAATATACACACGACATGGCTTTAATGCTCAAGCAGATGGAAGAAAAAACCAAGCAGGATGCCGACAAGGTTGCAAAAGACATCATCGTCAATGCAATACAGCGTTTTGCATCCGACTACGTTTCCGAAGTCACTGTATCTGTTGTAAATCTCCCTAACGATGAGATGAAGGGTAGGATCATCGGACGTGAGGGACGTAACATCAGAGCAATCGAGACTATTACCGGAGTCGATCTTATTATCGACGATACACCTGAAGCAATCGTGCTTTCATCGTTTGACCCTATCAGGAGAGAGATAGCGAGATTAACGATCGAAAGACTTGTAGCTGACGGAAGGATCCATCCTGCCAGAATCGAAGAGATGGCAGGCAAGGCAAGGAAGGAACTCAATAATACTATTAAATCCGAGGGCGAGAAGGCTGCCTTTGATACAGGTGTAATGAATCTGCATCCTGAACTTATCAAGCTTTTAGGCCGTCTTCGTTACCGCACATCGTACGGACAGAACGTACTGCAGCACTCTATCGAAGTATCATGGATAGCTGCAATGATGGCGGACGAACTTGGACTTGACAGTAATCTTGCAAGGCGCGGCGGCCTTTTGCATGATATCGGTAAAGCTGTAGACTTCGAGCAGGAAGGAACACATATCCAGCTCGGTGTTGATATCGCTAAGAAGTATCATGAGAATGCGGCAGTCATTAACTGCATTGAGGCGCATCACGGAGATGTAGAGCCTTTGACCGCTGAAGCCGTATTAGTTGCTGCTGCAGATGCTATTTCAGCAGCAAGACCCGGAGCCAGAAGAGAGAATCTCGAGACATACATCAAGAGGATCGAGAAGCTTGAAGAGATTGCAACAAGCTTCGAAGGTGTAGAGAAGAGCTTTGCCATTCAGGCAGGCCGTGAGATTCGTGTTATCGTTTCACCTGATAAGGTATCGGATGACGAGATGACACTTAAGGCCCGTGATATCTGCAAGAAGATTGAGGACGAACTCGATTATCCCGGACAGATCAAAGTTAATGTGATCAGAGAAACGAGGGCAACTGACGTTGCTAAATAATTACTAACATTTTTTCATATATTATTTAACACGTTAGTATCATCATCAAAACAAATCAAGGATCTTAAGTCATTTCCGGCTTGAGGTCCTTTTTGTTTGCGCACACATAAAATAAAAAGACTTCGGAAAATAACTGATTTCCGAACTGCGGAATTGCAGGCCTCTTGTGTTATACTTTTAAAGAATAAAAAGAACGGGGGTATTGCAATGAAGGTTTGTTTTGTGGGCGATGTGGTCGGATATGCCGGACGCAGGGCTTTCAAGACAGTAATGCCCGGTTTTCTCAGGAATAATTCAGTAGACTGCTGTATCGTTAATGCTGAGAACTGTGTCCACGGACTGGGTGCTTCTGTAAATATTCTCCGTGAACTTGAGGCCTCCGGAGCTGATCTTTTCACGATGGGCAACCATACATTCTCCAACAGGGACTTCCTAAGCCAGATATCCAAGGTGCCTAATGTTGCAAGACCTGCGAATTTCAGTCCTGCATGGCCCGGCAATGACTTCTGTGTTTTCGAGAAGAACGGGGAGAAGATCGGAGTTTTTAACCTTTTGGGCCAGGTATATGCCAATGTGCTTCCTGACAATCCGTTCTCTTATGCAGACGGTATAATTGAAAGGCTTAAGAGGGTTGAGGGCTGCACGACGGTAGTTCTGGATTTCCATTGTGACGCCACATCCGAGAAGTGCGCGATGGGTTATTATCTTGACGGCAAAGTCTCTGTCGTTGCCGGTACCCATACCCATGTGCAGACAGCTGATGAGACGATCCTGCCTCAGGGCACCGGTTATATAACCGACTGCGGCATGTGTGGCGCAAAGGATTCGGTCCTAGGAATGGATATTGAAGCTTCGATCAGGAGGCTTGCATATAAATTGCCTGCAAAGTATGAACCGGCTGACGGTCCGGGCTTTGTGTGTGGTATTATTTTTGAGACGGATAAAAATGGAAGGTGTACCTCTATAAGACGGTTTTGTGAGTATGAGTGATAGATCGAATAAATCAAGATCGACCGGTCTGGATATCAGTGTTTTCTTTTCGTTCCTCTTTGTATTGTTTGTAATTGCCGATCAGTTCATCAAGCAGGTGGTTGTTAACAAGATAACTGTACTGCCCGGCAAGACCAAGGTGATCATTGAGGGCTTTTTCTCGATTTTCTATTGCGAGAATACAGGCAGTGCTTTCTCGCTCTTTGCAGATCGATCATGGGGAATATACTTCCTTTCAGGTGTTTCGCTTGTTCTTGGAGTAGTTATCTTCGTCCTTATGATCATTGCATCAAAGCATAAGATGAAGCTCATTGCATTTGCTATGTGCCTTCTTTCTGCAGGCGCTATCGGTAATCTTATAGACCGTTTCCGCCTCAAGTATGTAATCGACTATCTTAGGTTCGATTTCGGTCAGTATACGTTCCCTGTCTTCAATTTTGCTGATATATGCGCCGTCTGCGGCACGATCCTCTTCATATGCATAATCCTTTTCGGTTCCAAGTACTTTGAGAAGTTCTGGAATATTATTTTCGCGAAAAAGAAAAAGGCAGAGAAAGAGACAGAGGCAGACGGACCGGAGGAACTTGAAGAGACAGATCCTGGCGACGGTCAGAATGTAGAATTACTTGAAGACGGCGCAGAGGACGCGGAGGATACTAATGCCGGTTGAATCAAAAGCTTGTAATCAGGAAGGGGTAAGACTTGACAGTTTTGTCACGGAATCGTTTGACTCCGCATACTCCAGGTCATTCTACAAGCGCTTGATCGATGACGGTAAGGTATCAGTCAACGGTAAGGTCATCACCAAGGCCGGCACCAAGCTTTCCGCCGGAGATATCGTTGAAGCGGATATTCCCGAACCCAAAGAGGACGATTCCTTCATTGCGCAGGATATCCCGCTTGATATAGTCTACGAGGATTCGGATCTTCTTGTAATCAATAAGCCCCAGGGAATGGTCGTTCATCCGGCAGCAGGTCATTATGAGGGAACGCTCGTAAATGCGCTGCTCGCCCACTGCAAAGACGAATTATCCGATATAAACGGCGTTTTAAGGCCGGGTATCGTTCACCGTATCGACAAGGATACATCAGGCCTGATGCTTGCCTGCAAGAATAATTTCACGCATTTAAAGCTCGCCGACATGCTCTCAAGACATGAGATCGTGAGGGAATACAGGGCGCTCGTATATGGCTTTGTCAAAGAGGACAAAGGTTTGATCGATGCTCCTATCGGCAGATCTTCCAATGACAGGCGCAAGATGGCTGTTATCAAGGATGGAAAGTCCGCGGTTACCCATTTTGAGGTAATAGAGAGACTGGGCGAGATAACCGACCTCAAACTGATTCTTGAGACGGGAAGGACACATCAGATCAGAGTCCATATGGCTTATATTGGTCATCCCGTGGTCGGAGATCCGGTCTATGCGTCAAGACGCAAGAATTACGGTTTTTCGGGCCAGGCGCTTCACAGTCAGGCAATCACGTTCGTACATCCGAGAACCGGTGAGACGATGCACTTTGAAGTGGATCTTCCTGACTACTATAAAGCTGTGATCAACAGTTTTAAGGGCGTGTCCGGTTGACGTTGCAAATAATTAGCATAATAATTCTTTTATAGGAGATATCACTTGGAAGAAAGAATCGAACAGCTTAGAAATCTGTCTTTGACCGCCGGCCTTTATGCATCGAAGATCGCTGATTTTTTCGATGTAAGTGTTGAACACGATGGCGGCGGTTTTGTTATTTCCGGTGATACCAAGAATGTTTTGACGGCCAAGGACGTTATCCTCGCTTTTGATAAGCTCGCTTCCACATCTGTCATCGATGAGACGGACACTTTATATATCATGAACCTTGCAAAAGAGGGAAGACTTGAGGATTTCATGAATACTTCCGACGAGGTCTTCTACATGACTCCTTCAGGCAGAGCCGTAAAGCCAAGGACTTTAGGCCAGAGACTCTATGTGGATTCCTTAAAGCAGTCTGAACTCGTGATTTGCTGCGGTCCTGCAGGAACAGGCAAGACCTTTCTTGGTGTTGCAATGGCTGTTAAGGCTTTGAAGGCAAGGGAAGTATCCAGGATAATCCTTACAAGACCGGCGATTGAAGCAGGTGAGCGTTTGGGATTCCTGCCGGGTGATATTGAAGAGAAGGTCAATCCTTACATGCGTCCTATCTATGATGCTCTTTCTGCACTTCTGGGACAGGAGATGTTCGAGCGTTATTACGACAAGGGCGTTATAGAGGTTTCTCCTCTGGCATTCATGAGAGGACGTAATCTTGATGACTGTTTTGTGCTTCTTGATGAGGCACAGAATACGACTCCCGAACAGATGAAGATGTTCCTTACAAGACTCGGCGTTAACTGCAGAGCCTGCGTTTGCGGCGATTTTACACAGATAGATCTTCCCAAGGGGATCGAGAATGGTCTTAAGGACGCGATCAATGTATTAAACGGCGTTGAAGGCATAAAGATCGTAAGCCTGAACGATACGGACATCGTAAGGAACAGCCTTGTTGCAAGGATAGTAAGGGCTTACGAGAACGCGAAGCAAAAGTGATACAAAGCAAAGGTGAGATATGAGCAACAGTAAATCTGCAAAACCGAAATTACATCAGATAATTACTTTAGTGCTGGCTGCGCTTACGACTATATTCATGGTCTTCTATGGTTCACTGCCCGAGAAATACGATTACACTGTCGGCTCTATTGCCGGCCAGGACATATATGCTCCCAGAACCTTTGCGGACATTTATGAGACTGAGAGAAAGGCTAAGATCGCAAGGGATACGAGTCCTGATATTTTTGTCAGGTCCGACAAACAGTCAGAAGAGAGCATTGACCGTGTTGAGGATTTCTTCGATCTCACGAATCAGGAACGTAAGAATGTAACACAGGCTAAGACAACACAGTCACCCCTGACTCCTTCCGAAGCTTCATATCAGCTGTCCATGAATGTCAAGCAGACGCTGGATGTTGACATTTCTTCCGAAGAAATCCTGCCTTTTTTTGAGATGAGTAATACGACATTCACTTATATCCGTGAGAAGACCACTTCAATTGCCGAACTCATTATGCTTGGTGAGATAAATGATGAGATACTCGTTTCCAGGATCGATGAGCAGATCGACGGATTCCGTGAATCAAGTCCTTCATATTCAAAGTTCGCTGATGCGATGAGAGCGGTCCTGGTTGCCGTTCTTGAACCGAATACTATCTATGATGAGAAAGCGACTGCCGATTCGGCTAATAATGCATATATTGCCGTAATGAACGAACCCGTCATGATCGACAAGGGTACAAAGCTTGTTAATTCCGGCGACATCATTGACGAGCACATCTACAGTAATCTCGATGGTCTGGAGCTCATAAGAGAGTCTACATTCGACTTTGTAATCCTTGCCAGAGTGGCACTCTATGTCCTTATCGTTGCCGCAGGATGTACTGTTTATCTTAACATCGAACGCAAGAAGCTTAAGGTAGAGACACCGGTCTTTTATCTGCTTGTCGTCACGTTCCTTGTTACTGTCGGAACATCGGTATATCTTTCAACGATATCGACGCTTCTTTGCATAGTTATATTCTTTGCAACCGTATGTGCCACTTATCTTGGAACACAGAACGGAATCATATTATCGATATTCAATCTCCTGTTTATCTGGCCTATGTACGGATTTGATCCGGAGATCTTCTTTATCAATCTCGTCGGAATCATCCTGTGCTCGATCTTTGCAGGAAGAACAGACAAGATCATCAACAATGCAGCGCTGATCTTTTTCCCGACGCTTGCGACCATCGCGACAAGTTTCTCCTACAACTTCCTTATCGGTAACTCGAGAAACGAATACCTTAATTCATTTGTATTCACGTTCGTAAGCTGCATTGCATCACTGGTTGCAGCGATCGGACTGTCTCCGATTTTCGAGCTCGTAAGCAATGCTGCATCTCCTGTAAAACTCATCAGCCTGAGCCAGCCCGGACAGCATCTGCTCAAGAGACTGTTCCTTGAAGCTTCAGGCACGCATCAGCATTCGATGATGGTCGCAAATCTTGCGGACTCAGCTGCAGAAGCAATCGGTGCAGATGCACTCCTTTGCAAGGTTGCTGCATATTATCACGATATCGGCAAGCTCGAGAATCCTGAGTATTTCACCGAGAACCAGCACGGCGGCGTTAATCCCCATGACAGCCTTACGGTTATGGAGAGCGTTGCGATCATTACGAAGCACCCTGAAGACGGTGTAAAGCTTGCCAAGAAGGAGAGACTGCCTAATGCGATCATCAAGATCATCGATGAGCATCACGGCACGACTTATCCTTCCTACTTCTACCGCAAGGCCGTTGAAGATGCCAAGGCGAGGGGCCTTGAGCCGCCGGATATCAACAATTTCAGATACAGAGGTCATATACCTTCATCAAGAGAATCGGCTATCGTCATGATGGCAGATACCTGTGAAGCTGCCGTAAGATCTATGAAGACAAATGATGTCAGCGGCGCTGAGCAGCTTATCCGCGTGCTCATCAAGGATAAGATCGACCAGGATCAGCTCATTAATTCCGGTCTTTCCTTCGATGATATCGAGAAGATCATAATCGCTTTCAGACAGGTATATGCAGGTGTCTTCCACGAAAGGATCAAGTACCCTGAATGAGAATCGATGTAGTAAACAATGCGGAAGGATTTCCCGAAGATAAACTGGCAGCGCTCGATGAATATATCATCAGGCTGACAGAAGCTGTAACGGGCGGCGAATATGCATCCGCACAGGTCACAAGAACGCTTAAGGATGCTTATGCCACTCTGACATTCGTGACTCCTGATGAGATCAGGGAGATCAACCGCGAACAGCGTGATATCGATAAGGAAACGGATTGTCTGTCTTTCCCGATGTTAGAGCTTAATGAAGGCGACTTCAGCATGATCCCCGACAGCGGCGATTTTGAGACTGATGAGGACGGCAACCAGGTCCTTTGTTACGGCGATATCCTGATAAATCCCGTTGCCTGCGAAGCACAGGCTGAGAGTTATGGCCATTCATTTGAGCGTGAGGCGATGTTCCTGATCGCTCATTCGCTTTTGCATTTGCTTGGCTACGATCACATCGATCCCACTGATGAGAAGATCATGATCGACAGGCAGAAGCGACTGATGAGGGATATAGGTCTTGCTTTCGATGACGAGATCGCCGATATTTTCGAGATGGACAATCACAGGGAAAATATACAGTCAGAAGGTCTTATCCCAGCCGGAACGCCCTGCAAGCACTGCGGAACGGTTGCACTCTTAGGACGTCCTAATGTCGGCAAATCAACGCTCCTTAACTACATCACGGGCATGAAGATTGCAATCGTGTCTCATAAGCCCCAGACTACCAGAACAAACATCAGAACTATATACAACACGGAAGATTCCCAGATAATCTTCACGGATACGCCCGGTATTCATAAGCCGACCTCCAAGATGGGCGAGTTTATGGTGGACAGGTCCTACAAAGCAGCCCTCGGTGCTGACTGCGTCGTTCTTATTGCTGACGGCAGATTCCCTGATCCGGGTTCTGTTGAGAAGAGGCTCATGGAGCTTCTCAAGGAAAGCGACAAGAAGGTTATTCTTGCTATCAATAAATACGATGAGGCAGGTCAGGAAAAGCTCCTGCCGCTCACTCAGAAGTATTCTGAGCTTTATAACTTCGAAGACATTGTTCCGATAAGCGCGAAAACAGGCAGAAACGTTGATCTTCTTTTATCCGTTATCACGAAAATGCTTCCTGAGGGACCGCGTCTTTATGACAGCGAATACATGACTGACCAGACTGAGCGGGTAATCGCTGCAGAGCTCATACGTGAGCAGGTCCTTCATTATACTGATCAGGAGATCCCCCACGGTACGGCTGTTATCATTACTGAATTCAAGGAAAAGAATGATGACGGTGAGATAACTGACGGTGATGACCGTACGATCGCAGTCATAAAGGCAGACATCATATGCTCCAGAGATTCGCATAAGGGCATAATTATCGGCAGGGACGGTCAGATGATCAAGCGTATCGGTACTGCCGCAAGAAGAAATATCGAGAAGATGCTCGACTGCAAAGTTTTCCTCGATCTTTATGTTAAGGTCAGAAACGACTGGCAGAACAACGATGCTCTCTTAGGCGAGACGGGTCTTGGCAAAGACGCTGACGAATAATGGATCCTTTCAACTGCCGCGGGCTCATAATCAGGACCAATGACTATAAGGAAAAGGACAGACTTTTGTCAGTCCTTACTTCAGACAGGGGCTTAATAACTATCTGTGCCAAAGGTGTTGCCAAGCCGGGCAGTTCACTTGGCTTTGTATCAATGCCTTACATGCTGTGCGATTTTGTTGTCACAGTATCGCACGGCTACTATTACCTCAAGGACGCATCGATAATCGAGAGTAATTCAAAGATAATGGAAAGCCTTGAGCAGATGACCGTGGCGGCCCATATATCATCCTGTCTCATGGACTGCACCTTGCAAAGCGAGAACGCTAAAGAAGCATATGAACTTGCTGTTTATGCTTATTACAATCTTGCAAACAATAAAGACAAATACCTTCTCATATATTCGGCCTTCAACTGGAGACTTCTTACGATCGCGGGCTTTACTATCCTTTATGACCTTAATGAGCCCGCATATAAAGCTACAGGCAATAAGCCTGCCAGATACATGATCAACATATCAGGCACGGAAGGCAATCAGAATAAGACATTTAACAGACTTCTTGATGAACCTTCTGTCAGAGCCCTCAATTATTTTGCGACATGCGATCTCAAGCGCATGTTCACTTCATCAGCCGATAAGAAGACGGAAGAAGAATTAAAAGACTTTACAACGGATTATCTCTCGATGCATTTCGAGAAGAATTATGATGCGCTGAGCATATTGAAGATCTGACGATTAGCATATGCGTTTCTCAGTATTACATTTTATCAATTTGTAGTCTTGAACTATATAACGAGTGTTGTTAGTATAGTAAACGCAAAAATGAATATATTAAACAAGAATATGTAATTACTTTAGGGGGATAATAGGTATGCATTTCTCTGTTAAACACGTGCTTAAAACCATTAGCTGCGTTCTTATTGCCGCTTTCATTATCGGTCTGATCCCGTGGCGGGAACTCAGTGCGAATTCGAATACTCATGGCGAGTATAATGCTTATCCATTAAAGGTAACGTACGATCAGAATTCAACTTGGGGTTACAGTACCCAGGGTCAGTTCTCTGTCAAAAATGAGTCCGATTACGATATTGATTCGTGGAGCCTTGAACTCGACTACGGCGGTGATGTAAAACTTCAGAATATCTGGAATGCCAAAGACATTACCAACTACGAGACTGACGATAAGATAACCATAACATCCGATTCGGATATCGCAGCCGGCCAGACATATACGTTTGGCCTTATCGCAGACGGTAAGAATGCCGCTCCCGTGGCACCGTCCAACATAAGCCTTGTTTCTTACGATTCGAATGAGCCTGACATTTCTTCAGAAGCAGAGCCTGCAGTAACGGAAACAACTGTTTCTGCTGTAGAAGATCCGGCTAATCTCACATACGATTATGCACCGGAACCAGAAGAAGAGCCTGAAGTGGAGATATTCCCATATGCCATATTTGCTGGAAGCAAATCTACGGATTTTACTTTCAACGGCTGGAAGTCCAATATCGTCGGCGATATCTATACGGGAAAGAACCTTGTATATCAGGGTTCCGAACTTTATGTTGACGGAACTGTCAGAGCAGTCGGCAGAATGCAGTTCTCAGGTTGGAAATCCGAGATAACGGCAACAGAGACACATGTAGATGCTATCGATATCCCGGACTGGTCAGAAGCGATTAAGGCAAAGGAAGCAGTATTGCCTTCAATAAGCAAGTCCACACTCACTTCAAAAAGAAAGATCGTTGCGAACGGATATTACTATACGAGCGGCGACCTTACTATTAACGGTACAGACTTCACAGGTGATGCGGTTATCGTGGCAAAGGGCAATATCACTTATAACGTGGACAGCCTGAATTCAGAAGGAGGAAGAGTTCTTCTCTATTCCGAGAACGGAAACATTACGATAAACGGAACAAAGATCTGCATCAACGGTATTCTCTATGCCCCTAAGGGAAAAGTATCTTTCAATACCAATGAGACAACGATAAACGGACGTATCGTATCAAGCAAGTTTAGCTACAGCGGCTCTGTTCTGAACGTGACAGCAGATCCGTCAGATCTTACTCTGTTCGAAGAACTTCCAGAAGTAACAGTAACAGCATCAGAGAACGAGGTATATGTAGGCGGCAATGCATACTTTACCATCGAGATTCCCAAGGATAATGTCTTTGAGATCAGATACAGATTAAACAATACAGAAGTAACAGTAACACTTCCTTCAGATGAGAATGATCCTATAATATACGACCTTGATACAAGCAACGCAGGCACATACACATTGGAAGCGTATGTTGTATTCCCTTATGGTGAGTTCGTTCTCGACAGCGATACTGTAAACGTCGTGCTTGAGCCAACGAGCACGCCTACTAATACACCTACATCGACACCGACGAATACTCCTACAAGTACGCCGACCAATACTTCAACGCCTACTTCAACGCCGACGAATACACCCACGGCGACAAGCACATCCACTAATACTCCGACAAGTACTCCCACAGCAACGAGCACTTCTACAAATACACCTACGGCTACTAATACGCCTACGTCGACACCGACGAACACTCCTACAAGTACGCCGACTAATACAGCTACCCCTACTTCAACGTCGACCAGTACACCGACGTCAACAAGTACGCCTACTGTAACACCTTCGGCGACGAGCACTCCGACGAACACGCCTACGGTAACGAGTTCACCAACTAATACACCGACAAGCACTCCAACAGCTACGTCAACAAATACACCTACTGCTACAGCGACACCCACAGAAACTCCTACTCCTACGGATACACCTGTTCCTACGGAAGTTCCTTTTGAGGATCAGGAGAAGTATGCAATCTATTCTCAGGGTGACCCTAAGTATAACTATAAGAGTTTGTTTGACCCTGAACTGTGGATCAAGGAAGGTGTTTGCTCCGTTACACCGAAATACATAAGCCTGATCAATGACGAGTGGTGGACGGAAGGTAAGGCGATCTCCAACTTTAAGAGCGAGTATGCGCCTGATTACTCATTTAATATGAGATTTACATACAGCTGCCCTGATTGTGAAGGTAATACATTTATATTCAGTATTAGAAATAAGGCAGGCCGACAGGTCGATATTCAGATCGACATGACCAGAAGTGAAGGCGGATACAGCTGGAGAGATCCGTATGGCCAGGGCGAATGGCAGTATGATGAATATGAACCTTATAACTCAATGATCAGCGTCAATTATGACGGTAACGGACATGTTGACTATTCATTGGCTGAGTATCTGCCTTTCCTGGATGAGGACAGCGTTCATGACATATGGCTCGAGTATGACGGAAAGACACAGGATCTGTACGTTTATGTAGCACCATACGATGAGAACGGAACGGTCACAAAACCGGAGAATCCGACACTGATCCACAACTGTGACCTGGGAGAGATCTTTGACGGTGACCACAGTCTGATCACGCAGATGTATGCGCGCACCAGCGTTACGACATGGACTTGTTTCTATATTTACGGAATAGAATTCGATCCGTATCCGGATATCCATGCAAAGCATAACGACAGCATAGAGATCCTCGGTTCATTTAATGACGACCGTCATGAAGTCGGAGACGATATAACCGTAATAGGAAGAGTTGAACCCGGTATTGAAGTTGATACTGCTGATATATCAGTCTACGATGAGGATGGTAATAAAGTATACGAAGATAACGTAGAGATCACCGAGAAGTATGACGATATAGCCCATATAGATACAACCGGGTGGACACCTGGAGACTATACGATCGAAATAACAGTAAAAGATAAGGACGAGAACGAGTACAGGAAGGAAGCAGAGCTTACTCTTGAACCCGAGATGATCCATCTGGAGATCGACAAGGCTGTAAGGAATGGTGATTATATCGATATCTATGGCACCGCCGAGTTCCTTGAAAGCGGTACATACGAGCTGAGATATTACGACTATGCCATTGACAACTGGGCGACACTGGTAGTTGACGGAAATCAAGTTATTAATGGTGTTCTCGGTAGCGTTGAGGAGAGCAAGATCCAGTCTGACACAATTAATGTGGATCTTATCGGAACGACTGAAAGCGGATACAGAGAAAGCATAGCTAAGAGATTAACCATTGAGGTTCCTACTCCTACACCGACAGAGACACCAACTGACACGCCTACTCCAACACCGGTTGAATTTACCGATGAAGAGCTTTTTGTTGATATTAATGATGAATTCAATGGAAAAGAAATAACATTCATTACGGATATTGAAGGCATAGCTAAAGGAACAGCGTTTGACCACTATACAGTAGAAGCCGTTTCCGTTGATACTGAAGATGTTGTCTACAGCTTTACAGGCACAGAAGCGGTCGAAGGTGAAGTCGATGACGAAGGAAAGATAACTGCTTACGGAACTGTAGGTCAGCTTGATTCGACACTTCTCATGAACGGATACTACAGGATCGTTCTTACTGCATATGCGGAAGAAGGCTCTTTATCTGATGAAGTTGTTGTACTCGTGACCGGGCAGGCCAAGATCGGTAACTTCACAATGACCTTCAACGACATGACATTACCGGTATCAGGTCTTCCTGTAGATGTATACAGGACTTACGACAGCAGACAGAGAAACACTCTGGGTGATTTCGGATATGGGTGGACTATGTCCATTGGCGGTCCGAAAATCTCTGTAAGTTCGCCATTAGGTGAAGGCTGGGGTTATGCCCGCTATGAGTCTGTAATTGACGGCAATGCCTTCTGGGTACCTGATTATCCTCATGAGGTATATATCGATTGGGGCAACGGCTCATCCGATAAGTTTGAGATGAAACTCAGCCCGAAGGAGTGGATGGATCCGCCGTTTAATACCGTGGAAGCTTATTTCATGAATAAGACCGGTAATGGTGATACGCTGGAGATCGTTGACTCTCATACAGGCATGTCTTATGACATTGCAACACACAGCATATTAAATGATGAATACGTACTGTTCGAACCACAGGAATTCCTTCTTACAAGACCTGATGGAATGAAGTACTACTTTACCATGGAAAGAGGTCTTTACAAGGTAGAGGATACGTACGGAAGGACAATTGCCATTGGTGATTACGGAATAGTATATTCAGACGGAACTGATTCCAAGACGGCATTCTTCAACAGGGATGCAGAAGGAAAGATAACCTCCATTTCCTACGACAAGATAAAGGTTACATATTCCTACGATGCAAATGATGATCTTGTAGAGACAACGAATATCGGCGGATATGAGACGTATTTTATATACGAAGATCACTATTTGAAGAATGTTGATAACGATCCGAATGACGGAACGTTACTATCGACCAATGAATATGATGCTGACGGAAGAGTAATATCTATTACCGATTCAAATGGCAAGAAGACGATTATCACCCATAATCTTAACGAGCGTAAAGAGATTACTCAGGACAGATTAGGTAATCCTACTATTTATGAGTACGACGAGAGAGGCAATGTTCTCTCTGTTACGGATGCCCGTAATAACACAACCTATTACACATATGACGGTCACAACAATAAGACTTCGGAAACGCTGCCTAACGGTACGACATACACTTATAAGTATGACGCACACGACAATCTGATTTCAGCCAAGGACAATAAGGGCAGGGAAATAGATACTGATTACAATGGAAAAGGCGCCATAACGAGAGTAAGCGTCATGGGATCTGATGAACTCAATCTTGTTTACGATACTCACGGCAATCCCACTTCCGTAACTGATGCTGCAGGAAATACCCAGAACTACGATTACGATACCAAGGGTAATCTTACGGGCGTATCCGATAACATCGGCACCGTAATGACAATGACTTACAAAGACGGTCATTTGGAATCGGTGATCAATGCAGAGAATCAGAAGACAACGTTCACTTATGACGACAAAGACAGGCTCAAGACCAGGACCTATGAATATGAAGGTCAGCAGAGAACTGACACATATTTCTACGATGCTTCCAACAGGGTAAGTGAGATCAGGTATGCTGACAGCACATCTGTTAAGTATGCATATAACCAGGCAGGTGATGTAACCACAGCGACAGACAGTCTGGGAAGATCGGTCTACTACGATTACGATCTTTTAGGCAACCTGACATCTATAAGATATCCTGACGGAACAAGTGAGCAGTTCACATATAATGCCGAGGGCTGGAACACATTTGCGACAGACAGGCTTAACAGGACCATCGAGTTCCAGTATGACGAGGTAGGTAATGTCGTAAAGAAGATCTACCCCAACAATAAGTATGAGGAATATGAGTACGATGCATGTAACAGACTGATCACTGTTACGAATGTTTATGGTGCCATTACACGGTACACATATGATTATCTGGGAAGATGTGAGAAGATCACCGATCCTGATGGTCACGAGACCGAGTACGCTTATGATTTCAGAGGAAACGTAGCTTCGATCACTGATGCCAAGGGAAATACGTATGAATTTACGTATGACAGCAACGGCAATCAGACCTCAGTCAAGTATCCTGATTTCAACAATAACGGAAATAACAGCTTGTTTGAATACGGATATGATGCAAGAGGAAGGTTAACATCCGAGAAAGACGCATACGGACATGAGACAACGTATGATTATGACGGCCTTGACAGGCTTATCAGCGTAACTGATGCCAAAGGCAACACCTGGAGTTACGAATATGACGAGCTTGGTAATGTTTCCAAGGTTACCGATGCTAAGGGATATTCAACACTGTACGATTATGACTATGAATCTGACGGATTGCTGATCACGGTTACTAATGCTGCGGGCCAGGAAGCAAAAACCAAATATGATCTGCATGGCAGGATCTTATATTCAACCGATTTTGGCGGAACAAAGACGGAATATGAATATGATTCAAACGATCCGCACGATAATGTTCATAAAGTAATTGTTAATGGCGAAGAGACCATATACTCTTACAACCCTAAGGGCCTCCTTACAAGTGTAGAGGATTCTTCGGGGACTATTGATTATTCGTATAACGGGGACGGATTCTTATCCTCTGTAACCAACGCTAATGGTGAGACGATATCCTATTCTTACAATAACGGTTATCAGTTAAGTAAGATCTCCATTGATAATCAGGATATCAGTTACGATTACGATACTCAGGGAAGACTTATCTCTGTAACAGACAGTGAAGGCACAACAAGTTATACCTACGATGAGAACGGTAACCTTGAGAGTACAACATATCCTAACGGCGTTGTTACGACATATGAATACAACAGTATTAATGCTCTTGTTAAACAGGTAACCAAGGATGGTAACGGAATACTTCTTACAAGCTATGAGTACACTATCGGTGCTAACGGCGAGAGAACGTCCGTTAAGGAACTGGGCAGGACTGTTGACTATGAATACGATGAGCTTAACAGACTGGTTAAGGAAACAGTAACAAGAGGTGTTAATGTCTCTGTTACGGAGTATGAGTACGATGCTAACTCTAACCGTACCAAGATGATCAAGGACGGAGTAGTAACTGCATATACTTACAACGAACTTAATCAGATAACAAAAGCAGGCGATATCAATTACACATGGGATAACGCCGGTAACCTTGTAAGCCAGTCGACAGATACGGGTGTACTTGTAGCTTCGTATACATATGACATCCATAACAGAATGATCTCTGCAGATGTAAGCAATGCAAGCGGGAACATTGTGGAGACATACACTTATGATTATCTTGGCAACAGGACAAGTAAGACCTCCAATGGTGTAACAACTGAGTACACAACAGATCTTTCTACTGGATACAGTCAGGTCCTCAAGGCTGAGATGGGATCAAAGACAGTTTACTATACCAGAGGATTCGAGCTCATTTCCAGAAGAGAAGGCTCTACAGCATCTTACTATGTCTATGATGGCGGACTTTCTGTCAGAGCACTCACTGATGAGACAGGTGCTGTAACAGACACGCTTGTTTTCGACGCGTTCGGTAATGCGACTGAGAAGACAGGTACTACCGAGAATCCTTATGGATTCCAGGGCGAAGAACAGGATGCTACAGGTCTTTACTATCTGAGAGCAAGATACATGGATCCTTCAACGGGAACGTTCACCACAATGGATACATATGCCGGAAGCCTGTCTGACCCGATGAGTTTGCATAAGTATATGTTTGCTAACGCAAACCCGGTAAAATATTGTGATCCGAGTGGACATTTTACAATGACTGAACAACTGCTTACATGTGCTTTAATAGGCGAGGTGACGAGTTCAGTACTCTATTATGTGGAATTGTTTACTACAGATAACATTCAATATGATAATCCTGAAGATTACATCTTTGGTGGCGTTAAAGCGGCACTTACCGGATTGCTTATGGGCGTGTTTATGTGTCTCTTTTACATGGCTTTTGCATACCTCACCACAGCATATATTGCTACTGTTATATTTGGCGTTAGCGGTTTGTTCATGGCAGGATTTGGAATGTTAGAGGGTGCAGATGAAATAAAGTCTGGAGATAGTGCTCTTGGGTGGACAAAGATAGTTATAAATGCAGTAGTTGCTGCAATATGTGTGTTCTCATTGATATATGGAACGATTGCGGAATGTTCAGCAAATGATAGTAATGGTACTGTTAATGATAATAGCGATATGCTTAACGAAAATAATGGTGCTGATAACAACGGTAATGCTGAAGTTCCTTCTAAATCCAATCCATCAGGTGGTAATAACAATAATTCAAACACGAATTCAACCCCGGAAAATAATAATGCAAATAATCGATTCCCAAGTAATCCTGATGACTTATTGCCAGAGATTACTCGTGACAAAATTGTTAATAAAAATGGTACGCAGAGGCAAACGATTTATACCAGTGACCATGTTAGAATAAGAGCTGAACAACATCCTATGGAGCCAGGGGATGTTTATAATCCAAGACACCACGGAGTTCACTATCATGTTGAAATAAGAACGAATAGTTCATTAAGTTGGAATAACGCTAATAATGTTTATAAACTGCATCCAAAAAATTATACGCCTGGTAGTGGAACTGGTTTTTTGCCAGGTGAACAATACCCGGGAATCTGAAAAAGGAGAAGAAATATGAAACTGGAAGATTTATCGAATAATGACAATATCATCAAAAGTATTACTTGCAAAGAGAATATTCTTTGCATAGAAATCTTATGCTGGAATGGTGAAACGACGAATGTAGTATTCAAAAACTTATATGGAATTAAAGCAAATATGGCTATTAATTCAGAGATTGGAGATATAAAAGTAGTATTATCAACGCCTTTTTCACTGGAGATAAAGGATACTATTCTATCTGGAGATGGAGATGAGATCGAATATAATAATCTTCAGAAAATTGTCTTTTATGATTCATGGTGTGAAAGATGTATCTTAGAAGTAGTTGCAGAAAATATAGAAGTCGATAGCTAGAAAATGAATCATGCATTTATAAAATATTAATGGTGTCGAGAAATATCTGGTGATGTGTGAACATCCTGATCCGCAGACATGGGCGGATTATGTTCTGTGTTTTAATGTAAAAGACATAGATCTCGTTGCGTATTCAGATTATAAGTTTGATGCGAAAATGATCAAAGAAAAGGGTCTGATTGAATTTGGTGAGAACAGGGTTGAAGCTGATGCTATTGTTCCCGTTGACATAACTAAGCATACTATGTCATATCCACGTTATGAAATGTATAAATGCCATAAGGCTGATTGTGTTCGTATTGATGCAGAAGAAGGGCGGAATTATAAGTTTTCGTTATGGAATTATTTAATAGGAATGGGAGAAACATGTTTTCGAGCTAAGAATGGTGAATATAACATAGATCTATATTTCATTGGTGTTGAATATATAAATATGCCTTTAGGCAGGGATAAAACAGGAGTATTAGTTAACACTGAAGATAAGGATGTAGCTTATATATCAAAAAGAATGGGAAAGGAAGTTCCTAAAGATAAAATCCATGTTTTTTGTTTTGAAGATTCCAGACGATACATAGTTGGAACAAGAGCAGGGTTTTATAAAAACACATTCGTTGATTATGAATTATATGACGGCAGATAAAGGATGAATGCCAGTTGTTAGGC
>JAFWQC010000085.1 GCA_017509245.1 Clostridiales bacterium
CAGGTGCGGGAGCTGGTGCAGGAGCAGCCGTTGCCGATGCCTCGCTTACAGAAACAGCAGCTGAAGTATCAATGCCTGAATACTCAGCAGGATATACTACACTTAAGTCACCGTCAGCCAGGTAGATCTTCTCGAAGTCGGGACCGTCAACAGTGAGCTTTTCTGTAAGTCTCTTTGCAAGACCTTCGACGACATTCTTCTTCTCGATGAGGATCCTCTTTGCGTCCTCATAGCAGCTGTCGATGATGGACTTGATCTCTTCGTCGATCTCTGCGGCGGTCTGATCAGAATAGCTCTGAACCTGACCCATTGAGTAGCCTAAGAATACTTCCTCATTCTCATCGCCGAATACCATGTTGCGGAACTTCTTGGAAAGACCGTAACGCTTGATCATGTTCTTTGCGATGTTATTGCACTGCTGGAGATCTGATGCAGCACCTGTCGATACTTCACCGAGGAAGACTTCCTCAGCGGCACGGCCGCCAAGAGTCATCTTGATGGTATCAAGGAGCATCTTCTCTGTATAGAAATCAGTATCTTCAATAGGCTTGTAAGCCGTAAATCCGCCTGCACTTCCTGCTGGAACGATCGTTACACGGTCGACTTTTTCGAATTCGGATGTGGCACGGAGAACGACAGCATGTCCTGCTTCGTGATAGGAAGTAAGACGCTTTACCTTGTCGCTTAACTTCTTAGAATTCTTCTGGGGACCCATCTGGACTCTGAATGTAGCGTCCGTGATCTCCTGCATCGTTATCTCTTTCTTGTTGTGACGGGCGGTCATGAGAGCAGCTTCGTTAAGAAGGTTCTCAAGGTCAGCACCGGTAAAACCTACCGTGGAAAGAGCAACCTCGCGGAGATTGACATCCTTTGCAAGAGGCTTCTTGCGTGCATGGATCTTAAGGATAGCTTCACGTTCATCAGCGTCAGGCATGTTGACCATGATACGTCTGTCAAAACGTCCGGGACGGAGTAATGCGGGGTCGAGAACGTCGACTCTGTTCGTAGCTGCCATGACGATAATGTTGGCATTTACATCGAAGCCGTCCATCTCAACGAGGATCTGGTTCAATGTCTGCTCACGCTCATCCTGTCCGCCGCCGAGACCGGCACCTCTCTTACGTCCTACTGCATCGATCTCATCGATGAATACGACTGAAGGAGCTTCCTTCTTTGCGTCAGAGAAAAGTGATCTAACACGTGAAGCACCGACACCGACGAGCATCTCGACGAAGTCAGAACCTGAGATATAGAAGAACTTAACCCCTGCTTCGCCTGCAACAGCCCTTGCGAGCAATGTCTTACCCGTACCGGGTGCGCCGTAAAGGAGAACGCCCTTGGGGATCTTCGCACCGAGCTGCTGGTATTTCTTAGGATTCTTCAAGAAGTCAACGATCTCCTGAAGTTCTTCCTTCTCTTCGACTGACCCTGCAACATCGGAGAACTTAACCTTATCCTTGTTGGGATCAGAAAGTCTCGCGCGGTTGTTGCCGAAGCTGAATACGCTGTTGCCGTCCCTGCTCTGCCTCGTGATGCTGAGGAAGAGAACGATGACGATGATCAGTGATACGGCAAACATTACGACATTTACTATCAATGACCAGTCAAACGGTTCTGTATAGTTATAACCTTTGATCTTTCCGGCTGACTTGGCTTTGTCGAGTCTGTTGATGAGGTCATCAACAAATTCGTAAGGAACATCCTGCGATACTTCCTCGTTAAGACCGTCCTTGTTCTTATAGGTGACCGTTACGACCGTTCCTTTGATCTCGACAAGACTTACCTCGTTGGAGGGTTCGTCGATGATGGCCATAACATCAGACAGCGTGGCTTTCTCCTTCTGTCCGTAGTTTCCGCCGAATACGATAGTTGAGAACGCGATCAGCACAACTATCATGAGGACATAGAAGAATAATCCTCCGCCTATCGGCTTTATGTTTTTCTCGTTCTTATCTGGCACTTTCCTTATTCCTTTCTTACGATTCTCACGTCGTCAAAATTTCTATATTCGCCGTCAAGGTCAAGACCATATCCGACTATGAATTCGTCCGGTATCGTGATTCCGTTGTAATCCGGTACCAGATCGTTAACTCTTCTGCTGGGCTTGTCAAAAGCCGTACAAATCTTGAGGGACTTCGGTCCCCTTGACCAAAGCTGCTCCTTTAAGAGCGCCAGGGTCCTTCCCGTGTCTATGATGTCTTCAACGATGAGGACATCCTTATCCTTGATGTCATATGACAGATCTTTCTTGATCTTTAGATTCCCCGTCGAAAATTCTCCGACGTACGAAGAAACCTGCATGAAATCAACGATAACGGGCATGTTGAGTCGCTTGATAAGATCAGCAGTAAAGATAAAAGCTCCCGTAAGGATACCTACGACAACAAGAGGTGTGCCACTGTAATCACGGTTGATCTCAGCACTTACCCTGTCGAGCATCTTTTCGATCTCGTCATGAGTGATCAAAACCTGATCAGTATTGATAGCCATAGTTCTTTACTGCCTTTCTATCGAAAACATGATCATGGAATCAGGCACGCCGCCCTCTCCATTACAGCTTGCGATGTATCTTTCGCGGCTTACTGCGTTCGTGAATCCCGCAGCATGACCGAAGCCCGGCAGCCACAACACGTTACCCTGATCTTCAATGAAGAGGATCTGTCCTCTGGCGGATTCAGGTATCTTAAGATCGGTCATCAGGCGGTTAAGGTCTTTGCTTCCGTTTGCTCCGGCCTTCCTCATCCTCAGATCGGATCTTGATCCGTTGCGGTTGCTCAATGTGATCCTGTCATCCCGAAGTGCATCAAAAGGGCAAAACCACAAGAAATTATTATACTCTAAATTGCCCTTATTCTCAATTATCCGGGCCTTGAGATTTACGGCAGAATTAGGGATTTTGATGCTTATTTCACCGTTTTTTGTTATATCGTCCGGCCTGATCTCAATATTGACCGGATCACCCGATACGATAAACCCCATATCCGTTGCGATCTTTCCTGCCAGTTCAGCCGTCTTATCCCCTGCCGCGAACGCGAAAATATCACCATGACGGTATGCTTTCCTTGCAAAGGACATGTCAAGGGTAAGTTCCCCTTCGCCGTCACGTTCAAGAAGTGTTGCCGCGCCGCTTAAATGAGTCTCCTCAAAATCTGTAAGGTTTCCGAAGGTATCAAGCCACAGATGTCTTATCACACGGGATCTGACTGCCGGGTGAAGGTCATTTACGCCTGATACGGAGAGCACGGGATGACCCGTAAGGTCTCTTAAGTTCCTTGAATATGCATCTGAAACGATCTGATCGATAAGATCCAGGTCGTCACTTAAAAGCTTATATGTCCTGGTCAGCGGGACTGACGGATCTTCTTTATAGAATCCGCCGATCTTCGGGAGAATATCATTTCTCCAGGTATTGCGGGTGCCTTCAGTCGTAAGATTGGTCTGATCTACTGCATAATCCGCTCCGGCACTATCAAGATAATCAACGAGTTCCTTCTTGTTAACGCACAGGAGCGGTCTTATTATCCTTCCGGCCTGAGGCTTCGGATTTACAAGACCTTCAAGGCCCGCGCCCCTGAAAAGGTTCATCATCATGGTCTCTGCGATGTCATCCCTGTGGTGGGCGATCACGATCCTTACTTCCTTGCCGGATGAATTTTCGAGCGCGAGGGCATATTGCTCAAAAGCCTCATATCTTAATATCCTTCCGGCTGTTTCTTCGGAAATGCGGTTCAATTCGGCAAAGCCTTTGCAGTCAAAATCAAGGACTTTGAGCTCGATCCCCAGTTTTTTGCAAAGATCACGGACCATGTCCGCTTCTTTGTCACAGACGTCCGGTCTTAAGTGGTGATTGCAGTGAAAAGCGCGGATCCCGCAGGTAATGTCACCTCGGTCGCTTAGTCCCTTAAGGATGTGGAGCAGGGCAACGGAATCAGGGCCTCCGGAAAGACCAACTACGATAATGCCACAGTCAAACAGCCCTTTGCTTTTGGAGAATTCAAGGACCTTATCTAAGATCTTAACTGTAACTTCTTCTTTCAAAACTTAAAACCCGCTCGGGAAATCGTCATTGGCCTGGGCAAAGAAATCATCGCCGCCGGCAGGAACTTCAGGCGGAATATCGTCATTGTCAGGCATGGGAGGTTCCGGAATCGGCGCCTCGTCTGATGTAACATTGTTAAAATTGTAATTCTGCGCTGCAGTATCACCGTCAACAGTCCTTGTGTAGGGACTACCGCCCTCATCATTGGGATCGTCCTTGTCCCACTCGATGAACATCGTCTTCTTGGGGATCCAGCAGACGGTATCTCTGCCGGTCTTGCCGTGACGGTTCTTCGACAGATAGATATATGCTGTCAGGTATTCCTTGTTATCGTTCCTGTCATTAGGCTGGCTCTCCCCGTCAGGATCAGGCCCCGCCTCGTCCTTCTTCTTGTAGTAATCAGGTCTGTCGATAAACATAACGGTATCGGCATCCTGCTCGATAGCACCCGAATCTCTCAAGTCTGAAAGCTGGGGTGTATGGTCATCTCTCTGGGCAGCGCCTCTTGAGAGCTGCGAAAGAGCGATAAAAGGTATATTGAATTCCTTGGCCAGGAGCTTCAAGGATCTGGATATCGCCGTAACTTCCTCGTTACGGGATCTGCCGCCTGCCGAAGGCATCGTCATGAGCTGAAGATAGTCGATAACAACGAGCTTCGGTCTCTTGTTGGGATCAGGATCCGAGAAAAGCTGCTGGAGCTTGGACTTCATGGTAACCGGATTGGTATCCGAATTATCGTCTATGTATATAGGGTATTCGGACAGCTTCACAAGTGCCCTGTCGAGCTGCTTCTTGTCACTGTCCTTCATCTTGCGTGAATAAATGATATCGCTTACGGACTTGCTCATCGTGGAAGACATAAGTCTTGAAGCGATCTCCTGCTTGCTCATCTCCAGAGAGAATATCGCAACGGGATTCTGATATGCGGCAACATTCGCAGCCATGTTGATGGCCAGCGCCGATTTACCCATACTCGGGCGCGCTGCAAGGATATTGAGAGAGCCGGGTCTTAAGCCTCCGAGCATCGCATCGAGCTTCGGGAAGCCGACCTTGACCTTGCCGCCGGCATTCTCGTCCCTTAATTCGGCTGTGATCTCACTCATAGTGGACTTAAGGATCGTGGATAAGACCTCAAATCCCTTGGACTCACCGGTGCTCTTCAGGTGTGCGATCTCGTTGATGGCATAATCGACAGCCTCGGAAGCCTTCATCTTGCCGCTTGTAGCCTTCTTCCTGATCTCGTCCACAGCCTTAAGGAGCTTGGTCCTGTCACTTCTCTCCCTTACTGCGGCAATATAACTTAAGAGCGCTGACTGAACCGCGGTCTTATCGCCGACGCGGTATACATATCTCTGTCCGCCCGCCTTATCTGCGAGGCCTCTGCGCTCGAGTTCGGAGAAGACCGTAATGCGGTCTATCTGGGCATTATCGAGGAACATGTCGATGATGACACTGTAGATCGTGCGGTTGCGCGCATCAGTGAAATCCTCTTCGGCGATCTTATTCTCAACAGTCTCCAGGACCGCGGTATTCTTACGCATGCAAAGCGCAAGCAGAGCCATCTCGGCTTCCACTTCGCCGCCTTGGGGATCGTTACCCTGGTCGATAAGATTGTTCAGATATTCCTGATCGTCAGCCATATATCAAAACCTTCAGGCACCTGTTACGACTTCAACATTGATATCAGCGGATACCTGGGGGTGAAGCTTTACTCTTGTCTTGAACATTCCCGTATTCTTGATGGGGCTGGAGATAACGACCTTCTTCTTGTCGATATCAAAGCCTTCCTTCTTGAGGCTGTCGGAAATGTCCTGTGCTGTTACGGCACCATAGAGCCTTCCGTCAGCGCCGCCCCTTGCAACTACCCTGAAGACCTTGCCGTCAAGGATCTTCTTGGCATCCTGGGCTGCGATGAGAGCTCTTCTCTCGTGCTCAGCCTTTGCGCCTGTCTGGAGCTTTACTTCATTAAGATTGGCGGATGTTACTTCCTTGGCAAGACCCTTCTTAAAGAGGAAATTCCTCGCATAACCGTCACTTACATTAACCACTTCATTAGTCTTGCCGACATTCTTGACGTCAGAAAGAAGTATTACCTTCATATATTAACCTCCGCGTGTTACCGATTTTTTAAGTAAAACAATCGGGCTATCTCCTAAAAACATATTATATGCCCTGGAGGTGCCCGATTGTTATTAATTTTTTAAATTATATCGTAGCAAACATGATTTGTGTGAATCACGGCTACTTTTGTCCTAAAAACGGATTACTGAACCGTGTAGGGCAAGAGTGCAACCTGACGTGCACGCTTAATAGCTGTTGTAAGCTCACGCTGATGGATAGCGCATGTGCCTGTCATTCTCTTGGGAAGGATCTTTCCGTTCTCGGAAATGTACTTCTTGAGTGTGACATCATCCATAAAGTCGATTGTCTCGACCTTATTAGCACAGAAATTGCAAACCTTCCTGCGTGTTCTTCTCTGCCTCATACCGCCGGCAAACTCTCTACCACCGGCTCTGGGTGCTCTATTCTCTGCCATTTTGAGTATTCTCCTTCACAAATTAAATCTCAAAGGGAAGCTCACCGGACTGACCTTCATCAAAACCACCCATAGGTGCCTCGATCTGCATATTGGGAGCAGTGGGCGCACTTGCGGCAACTGTGTTTGCCGGAGGGGGATTGAAAGACTGCGTAGGCGCAGCAGGTTCCTGACGGTATACGTCACCGGATGCAGAACCAGATGATTCCACGAATTCAGCCTCATCGATAACGACTTCGGTAATATACCTCTTCTGACCGCTTTGCTGGTCGTCGTATGTACGGGTCTGAATGCTTCCTACCAAACCGATGCGGCTGCCCTTACGGAAATACTTCTGGATAAAGACTGCCGTCTGACGCCATGCGACACAGTTGATGAAATCAGCCTGTCTCTGGCCGTTCTGATCCTTAAAGCGTCTGTCGACTGCAATAGTGAAGTTGCAAAACTGGGTCTGGTTGGAAGTAACCTTAACTTCCGGGTCCTTTGTAAGTCTTCCGACTAATTCTACTTTGTTCATTTACTTACCTTCCTGTCTTAAGTGATTACTCACCGACACGAACAATGAGATAACGGATTACGCCATCAGTGATCTTGAGAACACGCTCAAGTTCCCTGGGGAAATCGCTCTCGGCAGTAAATACTGTCTGAACATAGTAGCCGTTCTTCTGACCGTCAATCTCGTAAGCGAGCTCACGTGTTCCGATTGCATCAAATGTGTCAATCGTAGCACCTGATTCGATCTTAGCTTTAATTGTGTCAGTAAGAGAAGCAATACCCTCTTCACCATTAGCGATGGAAAGGATTGTGATCAAACGATATTGGTTTGCCATGTCATTCACCTCCTTCTGGACTTTACGGCCCGGTCTGGCCGGGCAAGGATACCGCCCATATATAAGCGGCATCGAGAAGAATAACACAGCAGGAGAACCAAAGTCAAGTATTTACTAAGCCTCAAGGCCGTTCTCGTCGTCTGTGTCCTGCCTAAATTCTTACTGATGTGATTCTAACAACCCGAGAATTCAAAATCTACCCTTTGAGAGCAGATTGAGACTGGGAGGGGCCATTTGAGACTAGTCTTAAAAAATATTTGTCCTATTAATCATCAGATCCTGGACGCGCCAAGGTCTTTCAGGATGTAAGGGAACAGTATTTCGAGCCATGCGCCGAGGGCTTTTGCCGTATGAAGATATGTCTCGTAGTTCTCACCCGACGGGTCAGGAACCGATATGGACATGACTCTTCCCGAAGAATCCTTCATGACAAGTCCGTTGGCTGCAGCAAATGTCGACAAAGAGAAG
>JAFWQC010000086.1 GCA_017509245.1 Clostridiales bacterium
TGCAGCTATCCAGAGCGGTATCATGACAACAGTTCACGCTTACACAGGCGACCAGATGATCCTCGACGGTCCTCAGAGAAAGGGTGACCTCCAGAGAGCAAGAGCTGGTGCTGCTAACATCGTACCTAACTCTACAGGCGCTGCTAAGGCTATCGGCCTTGTTATCCCTGAGCTCAACGGCAAGCTCATCGGTGCTGCTCAGAGAGTTCCTACATTCACAGGTTCTACAACAATCCTTCACGCTGTTGTTAAGGGTGAAGCTACAGTTGAGGGCATCAACGCTGCTATGAAGGCTGCTACAAACGAGTCTTTCGGTTACACAGAAGAGAAGCTCGTTTCTTCTGACATCGTTGGTATGAAGTTCGGTTCACTCTTCGATGCTAACCAGACAATGGTTTCCAAGATGGATGACGGCAACTCCCTCGTTCAGGTTGTATCCTGGTATGACAACGAGAATTCTTACACATCTCAGATGGTAAGAACAATCAAGTACTTCGCAGAGCTCGGCTAATAACTGACTTAAAGTACAAATTATCAGAGGCGTCTCTTATGAGGCGCCTCTTTTTGATGCGGATGAGTCGTCTGCTTTTTGGGGGATGTGGATGAGCCGATCTCTTTTTTGTTTTGTGGTGCGGAAGAGCTGCCTGCTTTTTGTAATGTGGTGCGGAAGAGCCGTCTGAGCATTCCGGAAATGACCTTGGTGACGAGATGGTGATGAAAAACGGATTTCCATCACCTGGTTTGTTAACCTATACGGCCGTTTTTAAGGGGTGTAGGATAAAAAAAGGCAGATTTTTTGAACTACACAGCCTTTTTTGGAGGGTATAGGTTAAATATTCTTAACCCATATTGAAGTTTTAAGGGGGTATAGGATAACTCTGCCGTCCAGTTTTCGCGCACGCATTTTGCTGCCAAACCTCGAAAAAATGGCCTTCAGGTATCAAAAAATCAGAGATTTTGATACCAAACCCCGTTTTTCGCCCCCGTAAAGTATCAAAATGAAGGAACAAAGCAGCAAGCCCCTCAGGTATCAAAATGAAGGAACAAAGCAGCAAGCCCCTCAGGTATCAAAATGAAGGAACAAAGCATCATGCCCCTCAGGTGCAATCAAATATAGATCTCAACCACTGATGCTTCGGGTGCCGAGAAGAGCCTGAACGGAAGCACTCCGCAGCCTAAGCCCCTTGAGATGAATACCGTGGTGCCGTTGATGTCAAAAGCCCCCTCAACGACTTTCTTTTTGGGGAGGAGATCCTTTGTCCTTAAGAAACGGTGCTCGAATCTGAAGGGAAGCTTCATCTGGCCGCCGTGGAAATGTCCGGAAAGCATGAAGTCCGGCCTGTTGTCCTTATCAAGGTGAAGGAGATTATCAGGGTTATGTGCGGCGAGGATAACCGGTTCAGATCCGCGCTTTAAGGGCATCTGCTTCCATACACGGTTGAGCCTGCCGGAGTCCGATACGCCTGCAAGAACGATTTTCGAGCCCGTGGTACGCGACGTGAGATCGACGGCCCTGTTATCAAGGCTTGTAAATCCGGCAGCTTCTGAAGCGCCTTTGAGCGTTATGTCATGATTGCCTGTTATTCCGTAAAAGGGAATATCATATCCTTTGCACCACTCGCTGATCTTATTAAGGTATCTGTAGCCCACTGCGCATTTATCGGGATCATTGGCTATGTCGCCGCCGAATATAACGGCATCGATCTGCGAGCTCTTCTGCGCCTCTGTCAGGGCATTGCAGATGCGTTTAGAGGATATGGCACAGAATTCAGCGTGGACATCGGAGAAAAAGAATATCCTGAGATCCGGCTCTTTATTAATATCCTTATTTAATAAAGAGAGCTTTTTTATGCTGAGCTCATCGCTTGTGGCGTCACGGGAGGGGGACAGGGTAAGCTGAACCCTGTCAAAATCAAGGAAGAACGGTTCTGCAAGACACCATATCAAAGTAAGCAGAATAAAGGCTGCTAATATTATCAGGATGACGTAAACCGGTGACATTCTTAAGAACGGTTCTCCTTTTTTCTTAATTATATAATATGCAGCCGTCAATCGTGTGTTATAATTCATAAAGTGAAACTAGTTTTGCAGGAGGAATTTAGGATGCCTAAGACAGAAATCACATACGAGATCGTTCAGCAGATCGGTATTCTTAAGGAAAATAAGTCCGGTTGGCAGCGTGAGCTTAATATCGTTAAGTGGAATAACGGTAAGCCGAAGCTCGATATCCGTGATTGGGGCCCGAACCATGAGAAGGTTGGTAAGGGTATTTCTCTTGATTTCGAAGAATACAATACTCTCAAGGCTTTCCTTGAGGATGGCGATTTCACTTCTCTCGACGAGTAATATATCGTAATCAGATTTCAGATCATGAACAGGACAGGCGCGTATTAATGCGTCAGTATTTGGTATGAGAAGCGAAGAACGGGCCGGTATTATCTCAATAGTAATGTTATTTTTGTGGGGGACTCTGATTGCAGAGCCCTTCCATATTTTTGCGCGGTATATTGCCTCTGCCGTAAGGTATGCATTCAAGGGATTGGGCGATGAGAGCATCATCAGAGCGCTTATCCTTTATGTGGTAGTGGCATTCGCGGTAATACTCATGCAGATTATCTCACACAGCAAGCTGAGCGCATTCATGCCGTGTGCGATCTCCACTGCTTTTATAGCGATGCTTGTGGTAAAGAGCATCCACAACCAGCGCGTTGATGCCCGCGAGGCAATATGCCTTGCTATACCCGCCGCTGTTGCCATCGCTTTCTATCTTCTCAAGTTCGAGAAGGGCCTTAAGTGGTTTACCGATATCTACACATATTCACTTGCGGTCGCGCTTTTAAACGCGCTCTTCTTCGTTCCGATCGCAAAGATCAACGGAACACTTGATAAGATCCTTTATATAACGAATTACAACAACATCAACATAACAGGAAGCTTTAAGGATCTTGCGGGAATACCCGAAGCGGTATGGGGATTCTTCCTTACCGCATTTGCGGCGCTCCCGATAATATATCTTGCTGTCACGGGCAGGAGGAAATGACATGGAACAGATGGATCTTTTCGCGAGCATCGAAAACGTTGACAAGGAACATAACGAGTATCTTGAACTGGTAAAAAAGCTCAATCACTTTGCAGAACTCTACTATTCCAAGGACGAACCCGAGATATCGGATTATGAATATGACACGATGAACAACAGGCTCAAAGAGCTTGAGAAGGAGCATCCTGACTGGATCGTTCCCGAATCACCGTCCAAAAGGGTAGGATGGAAGGCCGAGAAGGGTGTCCTCGTCAAGCACAACGTTCCCATGCTTTCACTTCAGGACGTGTTCTCTAAAGAGGAAGTATATGAGTTCGTCAATTCAATGATCAGCGAGTTCGGCGATGAAGCCGAGTTCCTTGTCGAGACCAAGATCGACGGCCTGTCGATGGCCCTCCGCTATGAGAACGGCGAGCTGAAGCTTGCCGTTACAAGAGGCGACGGAATTACCGAAGGCGAAGACGTAACCATGAACGCCAGGCAGATCCCTGATGTCGTAAGGCAGATGAAAGAGCCTGTTCCTTACATTGAGATCAGAGGCGAAGTCTACATGACGAGGAAGGCTTTCGAGAACGTCAATGCCAAGGCTGAGGAGGAAGGCAAAAAGACATTTGCCAATCCCAGGAACTGCGCTGCGGGAACCCTGCGCCAGATCGACACCAGGATCACCAAAGAAAGAGGCCTGTCCCTTTTCATCTTCAACATTCAGGAGACGAGGGGCGTTACCTTCAAAACACACCTCGAAGGCTATGAATATTTGAAACGTAACAATGTTAAGGTCATCGAAAACTGCTATAAATGCAAGACCGCAGACGAAGTCTGGGACGCGATCCAAAAGATCGGTGAGATGAGAGGCGACCTCGAATATGACATCGACGGCGCGGTCGTAAAACTCAATAATCTGTCCGAGAGAGCAACGCTCGGCAACACTATCAAGTTCCCGAGATGGGCAGTCGCGTACAAGTACCCGCCGGAAGAAAAGGGTACACGTCTTCTTGATGTTGAAGTCAATACCGGAAGAACGGGACGGGTAACTCCGGTAGCGATCTTCGAACCCATAAGCCTTTGCGGCACCACGGTATCACGCGCGACACTTCATAATCAGGACTTCATCGACCAGCTGGGTCTTGGCATAGGCGATACGATCGTGGTTTATAAATCCGGCGAGATCATTCCGAAGGTCAAGGAGGTAGATCTTTCTAAGAGGCCTGCTGACTGGAAGCCTTACAAAATGCCTGAATTCTGTCCCGTATGCGGTCACAGGCTCGTCAGGGACGAAGGCGGCGTAGATCTTAAGTGCATGAACATGACATGCCCGGGAACGCTCGTAAACCGCATAGTAAACTTCGTATCCCGCGACTGCATGGATATTAAGGGCTTCGGATCGGAGTACATAAGAAAGCTCACGGAAGAGGGCTATATCAAGGATATCGCCGATGTTTTCGAGCTTCAGGAAAAGCGTGACGAACTGATCGGAAAGGGCATCCTCGGCCGCGACACGAATACAGACAAACTCCTTGCGGCAATTGAGACCGCCAAGGCAGAGACTTCCGCTGACAAGGTCCTTGCAGGATTAGGCATTCCGGGCGTCGGCAAGGCTACGTCCAAAGAGCTTATAAGGACATTCGGTTCGATAGACGCTGTTGCAGAAGCACAGAAGGACGCCCTTGTGGCCGTTCAGGATATCGGCGACATATCGGCTGAAGGAATCTATAACTTCTTCCATGACGAAGGAAACAGAGCGCTCATGCTGCGCCTGAAAGATCTCGGATTAAACTTCGCGAAGGAAGAAGCAGAAGCGCAGGGCACGGCTCTTACAGGTCTTACATTCTGCATCACGGGAACGCTCGAAGGTATGTCCAGGAGCGAAGCTGAAGGCCTCATTGAGAGCAACGGCGGCAAACCGGTATCTTCAGTATCCAAGAAAACATCTTATCTCCTCATGGGAGCCGATGCAGGTTCAAAGGAGCGCAAGGCAAGAGAGCTGGGCGTTCCGATCATAAGCCTTGATGAGCTTAAAGACATGATCGCGAAGGGCTGAACATGAATATTCAGGAAGAGAAAGCCCGGATAAGGAAAGAGATAAAGAGGAGAAGGGCAGACCTCTCTCCGAAGGCCCTGGCTAAAATAGAAAAGGATCTTCCGGAGTTTATTTTCGCGATCGACGATAATGAGCTGCGCTCGAAAATCAAACACGCGCAAAGGATCGCTCTTTACAGGGCATTTAACGGCGAGGTCCCTGTTGACGGTCTGGCTAAGGCTTTTATGGAGATGGGGATCAAGTGCTGCTTTCCAAGGATAGCGGAAGGGCAGATGAGCTTCTATGACGTCTCCGGCCTGGATGATGCGGAATTTGAAGTGTCCTCATTCGGGATCAAGGAGCCTGCTGCGGCTGACGGCGCCGTTGACCCGTCTGACATTGATATTGTCGTGCTTCCCGCAGTTGCTTATAATGAAGAAGGCACAAGGCTCGGAATGGGCGGCGGTTATTACGACCGTTTCATCGGTGCCATGGGCTCGAAAAGACCATATCTTCTCGGAATATGCTATGAGTTCCAGATATGTTCTGACGTTCCCTCTGAAGAACAGGATATCAGCGCCGATTTTCTGGCCTTGATACCCGAAGAAGAATACGTGGAGTGAAGACCGGATAATGCGCTATTTTATTGCAAATCTTTCAGTTCATCTGCTGATCACTGCAGCCTTTATCGCTTTCACATGCATATTTGCGGCCCGCAACAGAAAGCACAAGACAAAGCACGTTGTATCTTTCTTCTTCCCGATCCTGTTTGCGATCGTTGCCATTGTTGACATCGTGATCTATACGGCCCCCAGGCTTCTCGACATCAACAACATGGTAAACAGCAATTACTATTACACTACGGGCAAGGTGGAAAAGATCGGTTTTCTTAAAAACTACTTTATCATCGACGGCAATTACTATTACCTGAATCCGCTCCGCAACACTCTTAATGAGGAGGATGTCGTAAGGGTCAAGCACACTCCTTATTCATCGTTTACCGTTGAGATTACCAACATTTCCGTTATGGAGCAGGAGATCGAAAATAACGCTTCGCAAGAGTCTGAAAATTGAGACTAGTCTCAATTTTGGCCAAAAAGTCTCAAATAAGGCCCCGAATTTTCATTTTACTGCAATTCGTTGACACAAGACCGATTTCCGGACGTAGACTTTCCTTAATTCAAAAAGGGAGGTGAACGATCTGTGGAGAACAGGATCTTAAGAAAACACACGGTGGAAATGTCAGTTGTGTGCAGCGATCTCAGCCTGCTCGAGAACATCAATTCGCTGCTCCGTCAAAAGGGGGTAATATCCGTCGAAGACGATTACGGTATCCTGCATTACATCGTCGACGGAAGGAATAACCGCAAGGAGGTTGCGGGCAAGGTCACATCCATAAGACCGCCGGTGGAGTCAGACCCCAAACAGGAGAAAGAGGATGCATACCTTGATCTGTGTATCAGGACCGTCTTGAGAGAATACGGATTCGACATGTCACTTATCGGATCGATGCTGGTTTACAGAGCATTATATGATTCCTATAAAAGCGGCATTCCGCTGGCGCCGACGATGAAGAGCATGTATTACGAGACCGGCAGGGACTTCGGCTTATCCTACCAGCAGTCAGAGCGCGACGTCAGATATGCGATAACAAGGAGCAGCCTTAAGAGCATGAGAAGCCGCGCAGCAATGAGATGCATTCAGTCGAGGGTGGAAAGACGTTTGTCTGCGGCAGATCCAATCGAATAAAAAAGGCTCCGTTTGAGCAACGGAGCCTTGTAGAAATCAGATATGCGTAAGAATTACTTCTTCTTGCCCTTCTTAACGTTAACCTTATCCTTGAGTGACTTTCCTGCCTTGAATGTAGGAACTGTGGAAGCAGCGATCTTGATCTTATCGCCTGTAGCAGGATTGCGGCCGCTTCTAGCAGCGAGCTTCTTTGTCTTGAATGTACCGAAGCCAACAAGAACAACCTTCTCGTTCTTTACGAGTGCGCCTTCAATAGCACCGAGGGTAGCCTTGAGAGCTGCTTCTGCATCCTTCTTGCTGAGGCCGGCATCAGCTGCGATCTTGTCAATAAGCTGTGACTTGTTCATATGGGTTTCCTCCTGTTTTAGCCGCTGAAAAGGCTGAATTTTTAAGTAATTTCATTATTGATTTAACACAAAAAGAAGTCAAGCGTTTTCGGTCAAAAATTTAAGATAATGTTTAAAATTCATTAAGTCTGAAAGCCCGCGCCTCAAGGGGTTTTGACCGGTGCGGAAGATCCGTTCTGACGGGCAGCGGGCAATTTATAAAGAAAGTCGTTTTTGGGCAGGAATTATTCTCTTTGATAGTGTATGATTTGTATTGCAAAAATTTGATCGGAGGTAACGAGATGATAGTTACAAAGGATACGATTATCGGAGATGTTGTAATGCAGGATGAAGGCATTGCGCCGATCCTCATGGCTTCCGGACTTCACTGCCTCGGCTGCGCACTCGCATCCGGTGAGACCATTGAGGAAGCTTGCATGGTTCACGGCATGGACTGCGATTCACTGGTTGAAGAGATCAACAACTATTTCCAGTCTAAGGGCTGATCTTAAGGAATAAGATTTTCGGTAAAATCCAATGAGTAGTGCCGTTGGAGTGGCTGCGGCCGGTGAGGTTGCTGCATTTTAAGTATCATCTGTTGCCGGTAAATCTGTTGAGGCAGGTAAAGCCGCAGCGGCCGCTTGAAGGGCATTGCTTGAAAATGGAACAGAAACAGTGCAGGATTTTAGTGAACCCCCGAAGTTTGTCATACTTCGGGGGTTCATTTCAGGATTGCGCTGTTTTTTTGTTTTTGGGGGCTGGCCTGCGCGGCTGATATCTCAAGGAGTTTGTGGTATCACAAAATCGCAAAAACTACATGATTTATGATATTTTTAAGGCCTTCCTGTATCATAAAATGCGGGAAATCGAGGCATTTATGATTTTTTTTCCCGCGTTCGTATCATAAAACGCGAATATTCGAGGCATTCGCGATATTTTAGAACCCCGTTCGTGTCATAAAAGCCCGATTTTTCAGGATTTGTGATATTCCTCAAAACAGGCCGCTTTCCTGCCCGGTCCTTTTTCGAGCGCGCGAAAATGCAAACCGTCCAAAATATGCTAAATCGCCAAAATCAGCCCAAAAAGCATACGATTTGCACCCAAGTGTATGCTAAATCTCTGAATTTAAGACTTTTAGCATACGTTTTGCCCCTCCAAGCGGCTCTGACATGGGCGAGCAACCCGCCCAAACCCATAAATCGTATGCTAAACCGTCAGATTTAAGACTTTTAGCATATTTCTCAAGAATAAATGTCATTCCAAATGGAGAAAAAAGCCGGCGCGACAGCACAACAAAAAATCAATACGATGCGGCCATTATGACTTCAAATGTGGTGCCCTGGCCCAAGGTGCTGGTGACCTTTATCTCGGCGTCGTGCTTGTCGCAGATGAGCTTGACGATCGCAAGACCAAGACCCGTGCCCTTGATGTTGACACCGGAGTTGTTGGCTCTGTAGAAGCGGTCGAAGATCCTCGGAATGTCCTGTTCGGGAATGCCGATGCCGTTGTCTTCGACTGTGATGTGGATCTTCTGGTCGGCGATGTGTGAATGCTCATCTGAACGCCATGCCTTGATGACGATCTCGGCTTCAGGTCCTGTGTAATTGATTGCATTTGATATCAGGTTCTCGAAAACGCGGGAGAGCTTTGCGGGATCTGCTTTAACTATAAGCGAATCGCGCAGAGGGAGATCCAGTGAAAGATGTTTTCCGGTGTCTTCGAGATCCATCGAATACATTACAACAAGCTCGTCGAGCATCTCGGAGATGGATACGGAAGTAAAGTGGAAGTCGGAGTCGCTCGATTCCATACGGGTGAGCTCCATGATATCCGCAACGATCCTCTCCATCTGTTCGGAACGTCTTACGATATTGCTTAAGTAAGAGTTGCGCTGCTCAAGGCTCAGGTTGTCCTGCGCCGACAGCAGGAGCTCGGCGTATCCTCTGATGGCCGTGATCGGAGTCCTTAAGTCGTGGGATACGTTGCTCAGGACATTCTTACGTGCCGCTTCACCTTCCATGAGTCTCTTGTTTGTGAGCACTAGGTCTCTGTTGATCTCGGAGATGAATACGGTCTTTTCCCTTACCTGGCGCTTCAGTACCGCGGCACTCCTCTTGAGTTCTCTTTGCTGGTTAATATATGTGGATACGAGAGTGATCTCGGCTATGAGCGAGAATATGACGAAGATAGTGCTGTATGTGGGGATCGTGTAGACGATCATGCCGTCCATGAGTATTGCGAGATATAGGACAAGGAACATGAGGCTGAACAGCAATGCCCACAAGAGTACCTTCTGGCTTTCTTTGTTATAGAAGAACAGGTCGATGAAGATAGAGAGGGTCACTGTCGCAAGCGCGAACATGAGCGCGAGGAATTCAGGCAGAAGCAGATCAAATGCTATGTCGCAGAAATAGTATACGGATATGAAGACAAATGCTACCGCAAATACGATGAAGTGGGCGTTTTTGAGGTACTTGAACTTGTTCTGCGTTTTCGTTCCGACGAAGAACTGCGAGTTCTCAAAGAACGCGGCAGATGAAGCTGCTATCAGCAGGATAAATCTTAAATCGGCTCTGTAATGGCTGTCGACGGATATGAACCGGCAGTCAGCCAGATAGTAGAGCAGGATGCCCACGAAGCTTACGAAGAATGAGCTAAAGAGCCATCTGTTCTTGGTCGAACTTAAGATGATGTTGGAACCGACCGCAAGTGCAACGAGGAAGATCAGGGTAACGATAGCGAAGTGGCCTGCCGTGATTACAGTGCGGACGTCATTTGCCGTTTTGGTCTCGATGATGGGCTCTGAAAGAAGACCCGGATTTGAGACCTGGGATGTGCATGCTACTACTATTACCAGGTCGAGCCTGCCGTCTTCGGGAATAAGTGTGACGTAATCGGCGAACGCATAGAGGTTGAAGACCGGGGTTCTGGCACCGATCCTGTCTACGAATTTGCCGTTGCAGAATACCCACGCCGCTCCGTTGAATTTGTGGAATGTCAAGGACAGGGATTTGATGTCTTTATTGCACTCGAAATGTCCGACATAAGCAGCACTCAGACAGCTGGTCGTATCGACGAGGAGACGCTGATATTCAACGTTCTTGTCGCCGAGATTGTGCCATTCGGCAGAATAGTTGTAGTCGAACCATCCGCGCCATGTGTCGCTAATGCTGACATTTGTCGCGTAAGCCCTGTGCTTCAGAAGTATAGATGACGGCCAGTAGTTTTGGTTGGGATTGTCTGCCATATCCCCGGCACGGTTAAGGCTTGCGCCGACTATCTCGGGAGTAACATTCGGAACAAAGGTCCAGCCTTCGTTGACATGGCTGCTGTAAGGTCCCTCAAGCACCAGCGTATCGCTTAACTTCAAAGTTCCTCTGGCTTCGTTGGCGACCGGATTGGAATCAGTGGTGAAGGTAATTCCGATGCTTACAATACCGGCTACGACCAGGACCACGAGCAGGGCAAAGATGAATGTAAGCATGGTGCCGCCGAAGGTTCTTCCGTGAGCGTCAGAACCCGAAAGCTTGTTTCTTACTAATCTGCGTTGCCTGTAATCTTCCATTCCTTAAGATGTTCTGGTTATATTTTTGTTCTATCGAAAATATAATGCGGGACTGTTAGACTAGCCCCGCATTCAGTGTTATTGATTGACTTTTATCAGAACTGAGTGTTCATGCTGTTCTTTACCGGCGGATATGCGAATGAATAGCCGATACCCCACTCGGTCTTAACGAAAGTGATCTCAGGTGCGATCTTTTCCATCTTTTTTCTGAGGTAGGAGATGTTAACCATTACGAGGTGGTTGTCGCACGGGGAATCATCACCCCAAACGTGAGAATAGATCCTTGTGAAAGGTACGATAACATTAGGTGTCTCAGCCAGGAGGCAGAGGATATCGAACTCACGGTTTGTAAGATGTAAAGGCTTCTCCTTGAGAGTAACCTCACGTGTCTTGATATTGATGCGGAGCGGCGGATACTCTACGAGGAATCCCTCACTCTTCATGTTGCGCTTGATGTGAACGTTGATTCTGAGGCTCAACTCAGGTAAAGAATAAGGCTTGGTGATATAGTCATCAGCACCGACCTTAAATCCGTTGATAACATCTTCCTGCTGGTCCTTTGCGGTGAGGAAAATGATAGGACAGTCTGTGAACTCCTTGATCTTGGGTGCAAGATCGAAAGCGCTTCCGTCAGGGAGCATTACATCCAATACGATGCATGAAAAGTTGTGAAGCTTTATCTTCTCAAGTGCATCGGCACAGTTAGTTGCCGTTACTACGTCATATCCTTCACTCTCAAGAAAATCGCGATTGAGGACTAAGATATCACTGTCATCATCTACAAGAAATACTTTTTGCTTAGCCATTAAAATACCTCCCGTTGCTAATAGTTCCTTCTAGAATGCCGATTCCCATATATCGGCTTGCGGTTTTACAAAATTGTGATTTTTTGATTTTTCACAAGGTATAGTATACAACACGTCAAACTGAATTTATATAGTCAAATGCAATAAGTTACAAATATTTTTTGCGCATATTAATATAAAATGTATCCACATATAGAAAATATGTTCGTTTAATGCTAATATTTTCATCATGAAAAGGATTATCTTTCACATTGACCAGAATTGCTATTTTGCTTCGGTTGAGATGATCTCAAGACCGGAATTAAGGAATGTTCCGATGGCTGTGGCAGGCGATGCTTCGGTCAGGCACGGCATAATACTTGCCAAGAATGAACCGGCCAAAAAGTACGGCATCAAGACTGCTGAGGCTATCTGGCAGGCTCAGGCTAAATGCCCTGAGCTGGTCCTTGTCGATGCCCATCACGAGAAGTACGAATTCTATTCAAAGAAGCTCCGTGAGATGTATTCGGAATACACCGACAGAGTTGAGCCCTTCGGACTTGATGAGTGCTGGCTCGACATGACCGGCATCGTCAATGATTATGCGGAAGCAGAAGAAGTCGCGCTTGAGATAAGGAACCGGGTGAAGGATGAATTCAAGCTTACATGCTCTGTCGGGATAAGCTTTAACAAGGTTTTCGCCAAGCTCGGAAGCGACTATAAGAAGCCTGATGCCACGACGGTGTTTTCCGATGCTGACTGGAAGGAAAAGATCTGGCCAATGCCTGTAGAAGACCTTTTATTCGTCGGCAAACATACTGCAGATAAGCTCTCGAAGATCAACGTGAAGACGATAGGCGACCTCGCGAAGACTGACGGTGAATACATATCGCGTTATCTTGGCAAAGCAGGTGCGGCGCTATGGGAATATGCCAACGGCCTGGACGATTCGCCGGTGGCCGTGACTGGTTTTAAACGCGTTCCCAAATCGATCGGCAATTCGACCACGACGGCCGAGGACATGACCTCTGACAGGCAGATTGAAAGAACGCTTCATATGCTGTCGGAAAGCGTTGCCCAAAGGCTCAGAAAGCATTCCCTCAAGGGGACTGTCGTCCAGATAACCGTAAGGGACAGGGATCTTGCAATATATGAGAAGCAGAGGATCTTATACAGGCCGGTCGATGACGCGAAGCCGATATATGAAGCTGCAAGAGATCTCTTCAGGGAATCCTATGACTGGAACAAGGGCGTAAGGAGCATCGGCGTCAGATGTACCAAGCTTGTCGGCTCTGAGAGCGGTGAGCAGATGTCCATATTCCGGGAGATCCAGGCGGGCCAAAGAGATGATAAACTCAATAAAGCGATCGATGATATCAACAGGCGTTACGGCACGGGCGTCATAAAGAGTGCTGCGGAGTCGGATGTCGTATCCAGACAGAATAAGGATGCGGGAACCTGTAAGGACCCGTTTCATCCGGAGGGGAATCTTGAATGATCACTGCGAATACATATTTTCGCGAACGGTTCGGACATAAGATGTACAAGGCGTCCATATCGCTCGATGTAACCTGCCCGAACAGGGACGGAAGCAAGGGCGCGGGCGGATGTATCTTCTGCTCCGAAGGCGGCTCCGGAGAGTTCTCGTCGTGCGGAGAGTCCGTTTCCGAACAGATTTCCAAAGCAATAAGCCAGGTCAGGGCAAAGGCCGGAAGCGACGCAGGATATATCGCATATTTTCAGAGCTTTACGAGCACATACTGCAGCGCAGATTATCTTGCAAAGGTTCTGGCTGAAGCCTCCTCCTGCGAAGGCGTCGAAGCCGTATCTGTCGCGACAAGGCCTGACTGTCTTGCCCCTGATATCCTTGCCGTGCTCGAAAATCATGCGGCCACGATGCCTCTTTTTGTCGAACTCGGTCTTCAGACTTCAGATGATAAGACTGCAAGATTTATTAACAGGTGCTATGAGACGAGCGAATATACTGCTGCGGTAAAAGCGCTGAAAGCCATCGGTGCCAATGTCATTACCCATATAATTTTCGGGCTCCCGGGAGAAGATAAAGACATGATGATGGATACCGTAAGGACCGCTGTTCAAGCGGGGAGCGACGGGTATAAATTCACGTGCCTTTATGTGCTGAAGAACACTCCGCTGGAGAAGATGTTCCTGGATAATGAAGTTGAGATACTTGAGATGGAAGAGTATTTTGATATTGTAGAAGAGGCGATAAAGCTTTTGCCTGCAAATGCCGTAGTCCACAGGTTTACGGGAGACGGGCCGAAGAAGCTCCTTGTTGCGCCTTTATGGACGGCGAACAAGAGACAGGTGGTAAATTACATTAACCGGAGGTTTGGCTTATGAAGAAATATGTTCAGAACACGATGGATGCAGTGCAGAAATATATCGATGAACAGATGAAGACTTCCCCGGCTGATAAGACACGTGAGGTCTTGTCGGAATTTGAGACCAAGATCGCTTATTTCCAGCACGAGAGGCTGATACATCTGATGGTCACTCTCGCATTTGCGGCATTCCTTTTATTCTCGATATTCTGCCTCTTCGTTCTTCCTTTTGAATTCCTTATAGCAGGCGTCCTCCTGACGCTGATCTTTTTCGGGCTCACGGTCGGATACGTCATTCACTATTACTTCCTTGAGAACAGTGTGCAGAAGATGTATCTCATGAGAGATGAGATAAGATCGTTCCTGGATCCTGACAAGGTGGTCTGACCGTAATCCGCTTCAAGCAAGTTGCGCGATTGTGTGGTACAATTATCCCTTGTGTGGGAGGGATATTATGCCGACTATAGTTAAATACATTCTGGTTTTCTTTATTTCGATGGTTCCGATCATTGAGCTCCGTGGCGCTGTGCCGATCGGAGTCACATATTTCGGATTGAATGAATACATCACTCTTGCAGTATGTATTGTCGGCAACATGCTTCCTGTCCCCATCATTTATCTGTTTGCTCGAAAAGTCCTCATATGGGGAAGCAAGCTAAAGCACGGAAGCGGCATCTTCAAGTGGTTCCTCCAGAAGGGCGAGAAGGCCGGACAGAAGCTTACTGCCAAGTCAAAGAAGAACGGTGCATTTATCGCTCTTATGCTCTTCGTAGGCATTCCGCTTCCCGGCACGGGCGCATGGACGGGAACACTTGCAGCATCGATGCTCGACTTCGATGCGAAGAAGACAACCAAGGCAGTTGTTCTTGGTGTTCTCATGGCCGGAATCATCATGCTTGCGATCAGTTTGCTTGCAAAAGCGGGCATTACATCTGTATCTGATTTGTTTTAAGTCTGTAATCTAAATCACATATAAAAACGCCATTTAAGCCATTGTTCATAAAATGGCAACACTTTGATATACGAAGTTTTGTGCATATTGCACAACCAAATGATTTTCATTTGGTATCTCTGCAATATTGTAAATCGCATTGCCAGCTATTATCATTAAGCTAGCTCCAAGGAATACGGAAGCGATAACTTCCAAGTCCGAGGAAGGCCGCCCGAAGCAGAAGGTCGAGCAGGCACAGGGAAGAACCAGAGTGGTAAAAGACTTATGGCGAAGCCGAAGAAACGAAGCCGGAGACAACAATCAAAGGTGGATACGGAGCCCGAGATAAGAAGCTAAGGGAGTGACGAGCGAGTGGTTGAAGGTGTCGCAGACATGCAAGCCACAGGTTGTAACAAATAGTTGATTCGGTTTTCGGGACCGCGAGTAGGTGAGATGTCACCATCGACAGGAAAGAACCGGGGCCGCAGCAGATGTTACACCGGTTCGTGCAAACCGAGTAGCCGATTTGGCTGTCGAGTTGCAAGCACGAAGATCGTTGAGGTCAAGTGCGAAGCAAACCTGAATCGATTAGCGTAACGCTCGGTGAATGGAGACATGATTTGCACGGTGTGATTGAAAGTTGCAGCAGATCGATTAGTTGTAACAATATCACAGAGAGCTCGGGTAGTGTTGGAAAGGGCCTTTTGGTAGGAAGGAAGTACGAAGGAAAGATAGGCGTGAATGCGTAATCTTTCAAAAGTGAATCTAATTTGGTTCGTTGGAGCGAAAAAGGGATTCCGGTGATTCAGGTCACCGGGATTCTTATTTGTTTGAAATATAATTACGGTTGTGTCCCGCTGACGACCGGCAAAATGCTCTTATTTCTTCTTGGGAATCTGGGCGATATAAGGAAGGTTCCTTCCGATCTCATCGCGGTCAAGACCATAGCCTGCGAGCCACAGATCGTTGATCTCAAAGCCGTAATACTTTACGGGTATCGTCATGAGCAGACGGTCCGGGTTAAGCAGCATCGAGCAGAGCGTGATGTCCCTGGGTTTCTTCATCTCAAGATTCTGGATGATATAAGCTGTTGTAAGGCCTGTCCTTATGACGTCTTCAACGACCAGGACATGCTTGTCCGTGATGTCGATGTCGACATCCTTCGTGATCCTTACGATGCCTGTCTTTGACGTTGTGTCAGGAATGCTCGAAAACCCTACCATATCAACCTTGATCGGAAGATCTATGGCTCTTGTAAGGTCCGACAGAAAATACAATGAACCCTTGATAACACCAATGACGACAAGCTCCTTGCCGTAGAAATCCTTAGTGATCTGACTGCCTAATTCCTTTATCCTTGCCTGGATCGTTTCTTCACTGTAAACCACACGCTCGGTATTAAGAGCTTCTTCGAGATTCTTCACTTGAAAATGATCCTCCTTAAGAGTTATCACCAAAACCGCCGAACATCTTCAGGCGGTCAACCAGTTCATTGAAATCCTTCTTATAGACGATGCGGATATTGGTACCGGGATAAAGCTCCTTAACCAGACGCATCTTCTTATTCTTCTTCGTAACATAACGCTGATCCATCGTGGTGAGTTCAAGATAGAGATTGAACTTCGGAAGATAGAAATCCGGCGAGATCGCCATTGTGACATTACCTTCGGCATCCCACTCGACGGGGAATGTCTTGGGTTCATAGAGCCACTCGATGTTATAGAGGCTTAAGATCCTTGCGAATTCCTCTTCAGTCTCGTTCTTGAATGAGATATTTCTGGTCTGATGGTCGATCGTATTGGAAGACTCATTGGATTCGGCAAGCTTGACCCTCATGTCATGCTTTCTTGCAAGCTCGACTATGGCATCAACACATTCGTCGACGCTCAAGCGGTCGGTGTTGAGGATAAGATCAAACTGCTCGGGAGAAGTGATGTCCTTGCCGTAAACGGTCCTTACGAACTTCCTGTGCTTGCGGTCGCCGATATCAAGGACTTCGCTGGCTTCATCCGTGGTGATGCGGTATTTCTTTGCAATGGTGTTAAGACGGGTCGTCTCACTCGCGGTAACCCTTACGTGTATTGCGCCTGGGAAGCCTGACAGCAGAACGCTTCCGCCCATTCCCAGGATAACAAGATCCTTGTCCTTGGACTCGGACGCAAGGGCGCGGATCCTCTCAACGAGGATATCTGCATATGTACGGTCACTTCCGGGAAGAGCCATGTCAAAAAACTTGGCACTCTCGTTAAGTCTGTCCAAAGTTCCGGGATTTATTTCGCCAAAGAAATTATCCAGGGCATATTTTCTGGATATGACGATAGTTCCGAGGCGTGAAGCAAGCGCATCAGCAATCTCATCACCGAGACTTCCGTTCTGCCTTGAGATAGTGATTATTGCCATAAATCCCCCCGAAATATCCTTATATGGTAATTATACCCCAATAGTATGGTGCTCAAAGCGAGAAAAATAAGGAAATAAGTAAAAATTATTAAAAACGTGTTTGACTTTGAATACATGATTAGTTATAATCTTCCGTGCTAAAGGACGCCATCTTAGCTCAGTTGGTAGAGCAGCTGATTTGTAATCAGCAGGTCGTGGGTTCGAGTCCCACAAATGGCTCCAGTACCTAAAACCCTTGAAAGCATTGAGTTTTCGAGGGTTTTTCTTTTGCCGGGGGAATGTCCCGAAAAGTCCAAAAACAGCCTGAATGGGAGCAAAATGGGAGCAAAACGGCGAACCTATAAAGGGGCAAAAAAATGATTTTTTTAAGTGGAATTTTTGAAATCGAAAAACACTACTGTAATTCTGTAATTGTTGTTGTTTTTATATCTTCATATTTCGCTTTTAAGGATAGCATGAGAGTTTTTCTTGTGCGAGGTTGGGACGCAACAAAATAAGTCATGCTATAATACCTATGCTAGAGGGCTTCCCCTTGTCGATGAAATTTTAATTTTTGGAATAAACTATAAGGGATAGAAACCGGAAGGAGATAGATTACATGCCTCCCAGCCATCACTCGCATTCATCGCACTCATCACATTCACATTCGCATTCGTCGCACTCATCGCATTCGCATTCTTCGCATTCCTCGTATTCTTCGGGGAGAAGCAGATCCTATAGTCCGCGACCTGTCAGAACTAGGACTAACCAGCCGACAGGATGGTCGACTGCAAAGCATGGCAATTGCATAAGATACGATTTTCGTGACCACGATTATATCTATTATCCGCATTCCTGGACGGATGAGAACGGTAATGTGTTCCGTGAAGGCTATTACGACGAAAACGGTATTCACTATACGAATATCGCTGCTTCAAATGTTCAGACGACACTTACTTGTGAATTCTGCGGAACCAAATCTATCTGGGAATGGAAGGAAGGGACTATACCCGTCTGTTCCAACTGCGGTGGTCAGATCAAGATCGATAAGATAGATGCAGCTGTAAACAACGTGTCGGGAACCCGTTCGAGCAAAAAGCCTTTTCTGACCGCACTATTAATTGGACTGGGGATATATGTAGGAATACCGTTGACCTTTGTCTTTTTCTATATTGTTGTCATACTCGCGTCTGTATTCTTTAAACTGTTTCCTACACATAAGAATTCTTCCACCGATCAGACGACAAGGACTGCTGTAGTCGAGACACAGAAGATGCCAAGTTCTATTTATGTAAAAGAGATCAACAGGACCTGTTATCTTGATGGGGAGGATTATTACGACGAGATGACTCAGTGCTGGTTCTGGTACAATACTGATGTTGTTCCCGGTCAGTGGCAGTACTGGTATGAAGGAATCTCATCTGACTACGGAGATTACGGCTGGATGGAATACGACGACGATAAAGGAATCTGGTATATCGAGATTTCTGACGGCAAATGGAAGAAGCTGCCTGATAAGTATGACACCACCGATCTTTGGCACTTTGAAAACAAGAATGTGAATGAGTTGTATTGAGGCAGTAGAAGAAATCAAAGTGAATAGTTTTTGTAGATCTCGACTACGATCTCGCAAAATTATTAAGAAATAGATGATAGTTAAGATTTTATATTATGAGATCAGCACTGAGCTAGAGAGTAAGCTGCGCGGCAAACTTCTTAAAGAAGACGAGCTTGAAGCTTACTATGAAGCCATAAAAGAGAAGAAAAAGCATCAGATGAAAAGTGTAAAAATCTTATGCATAGTAATGGCTGTATTCTTCGTAATACTTACGATCGGTGCCATTATCGGTGGTTCCAGTGATATTGGTGCTTCACTCTTCATTATAATTGGTTCCCTGGTTTTAATGGCTGGTGCGGGTTATCTCGGTTGGTATTTAAATGTAGGCAAAGTCGCCAAGAGATGGAACAAGCTTGTGAAAGAATACTATCCAGATCTCTACCTGAAATATAAACTGTGATTATTCTTGCTTGCTTTTTTGTCAGAAGTGAGTCTGGAGAGGCTGATAAAGAAGACTGCAAACGGATTCGTAATCTGCTAACTCGCAATTTTCTTTACTAAGCTCCCGAGATAATCGGGAGTTTTTTATCGATCCAATTCAAGAATAATAGGTTTATCCAATCGCTTATTAGTCAAATTTGCATGATATAATTTATGTGTTTGAGAGGAAACTCTTAGTATGGATAATAATCAGTAAAACTTACAATGGTGTTTGTATAATAAAAGTAGCAAAAACGCAACTGATGTTTTATTGAGACAGATTCCGCTGTTTTGTACACTGATAGCGGAGGTGATGAGAAATGATTTTTTCAGAAAAACTGCAGATACTCAGAAAGAATAAAGGATACACGCAAGAAGCTCTTGCAGATAAACTTGGTGTTTCAAGACAAGCCGTTGCAAAATGGGAATCCGGACAGATTTATCCGGATATTTCCAATCTTATTCAAATCAGTGATCTCATGAGCGTCAGTGTCGATTATCTGGTTAAAGATCAAGATTGCGCAGTTAATATTAAGCCACTAACTAATACAAATCTTGATGAACTGGTAGCATTCAGACTGGAAGCAAACGTCAATACATATGCTGCATTTAAGAATGAGATTGATGCCTCAAGGCCTGCATCTCACGATTTTAGATATGAGAACGGCAATTATATTTATCACGACACATATGTTGGCGGAGAGGAGTTCGCCGGAGAAGAAGCTGTGTGGAAAGAAGGACAGGCCGTTTACGCAATGAATTATATGGGACGGGTATTATCAGATGGTTTTAGTGGTAACTTCCTAAAAGAAGCACTGAGAGCAGCGGATGTAAAGATGCCATATAGAGGCCCGGAAATATATCAATCGGGAGAGTACACATATAGATGTAAAGTAACCGGTGATTTCACTTGGTTTCAGGGATATGAAGAGATATATCAGGGCAATTTAAAGGTGTATGAATGCGTATTTCACGGTGGATTATTGAAATAGCAAGATCGATTGAATTAATAGACCGAAAAATCAGCAGTAAATTGTTCAGCAGGTATTATTCAATGAGTTACGATATAACATTCATTAAGTATGACAAAAAGCCTCGAATGGCAGCAAGCAAGATATACGAGGCACTCATGGATGGGAAGGATGTTCCCGGACTTGAGGTGCTTCCTGATGATGAAATCAAAAGGGCTATTCTCGAGAGCTTTTCAGAATGGAAGATCAACGGAGAAAAACCACTGGATCTTGAGAAGGATGATGTCTCTTTCCAGGTGGAATTTGAGTCAGTATATATTAGGTCGGATTGGTACGGGAGATACTTCCCTGTTTATGTTTCCAGACTTAGGCAACTGCTTGGAACACGTTTCGGTCTTCATATGTATGATGCCCAATCTGATGTGCTTCGCGAGGTAATTGGTGGTAAGACAGCCTTGAACCGCATCAATGAGATCAGAGAACTTTTCAAACATAAATTCGAAAATCTCGGATACAGGCCAA
>JAFWQC010000087.1 GCA_017509245.1 Clostridiales bacterium
GTGTATTCATTGTTAAATGCCGTAATGCTGATCTCATAAGGGCTCTTTTTTTCGAACACGCCCGCTTTGATCAACCTGTCGATCCAAGCGTTAAGATTGACCGACAGTACATCCGTAGAGCTGAAATCGAATGAATAACTGTCATCGCCACTCTTGATGAGAACATCATATTCAACCGCGCCTTCATAATTATTCCATGTCAGAACGCCGGTCTTTGAAATGGAGGCACTTATTGCACCGATCTGAATGGGTTCGGCAGTTGACTCATAAGTAAAAGTCTTTTCCGTGCTCGCGATCCTGAAACCGTCTTCATCAGTTGCAACGATCGTGATCGTATATTTCCCGGTCTTTTTGAGTACTCTGTTCCTGATAAGACTGTCGATCTCACTTCCAAGTTCAAATGAAGTTTTGCTTGTTGAGCCGATACAAAATGAATCGTCTTCATCGATCAGAATGCTGATATCATATTCTTCAGTATTTGCGTATGCATCCCAGGTCAGGATTCCTGCCTGTGAAAGAGCCGCATTCTTGATCTCGCCTTCCACTATGAGCGTTGCGGGAGAATCATAAACGAATGTTGTACCGCTCCATTTGCCCAACGCGATTCCGTGGTCGTCTTCGGCGACCATTGATATCTTGTAGGAATTGCTCTTTTCCAGATCGCCGCCTTTGATCGCCCGGTTGATGTCTGCTTTCAGATCACGCGAATATTCAGTTTCGTTAACATACTCATCCTGGTCGATCTGATGGCCGTGTTCGTCCTGAATATATATCCAATAGTGATCTGTTTCATCATCAGGATATGCGCCCCATGTCAGGATGCCGTTGGTTATGGTTGCGGTAAATGATCCTGCAGGCTTGTAAACAGCACTCGAATTATAAATATGAGCAAATCTGAAAGCTGCAAGGAGATTATCATCCTCATCATATGCAGCAATTTTGATCGAATACTTGCTTTGATTTTGGATCGTTCCCCGCCTGATCAGATAGTCGATCTGAGCATAAAGCTCAAATGAATTGGTATCAGCATATTCACCGTATTCGTTACCGTCTTGTATTATGAACACCTGGTAATAGCTGAGGTTTTCATCATCATAAGGCTCCCATTCAAGAATACCGTCTGCGGTAATCCCGGTAAACTTGATCGTTCCCGTTTCATCCTTTGGTTCTTTTGAATCAGAATCCTCAGGTTCTTTCGGTTCTTCTGTCTCGGCAGGAGTGTCAGCGTCAGACTTATCTGTCTCCTTGGGTGCCTCTGTCTCAGAGGGAGCCTCGGTTTCAGCAGGAGTATCGGAGTCAGGCTTATCCGTCTCTTTCGGAGCCTCAGTCTCTGAAGGAGCCTGTTCCTTTTCTGTTTCCTTGGGAGCTTCAGACTCAGCAGGAGCTGCAGGTTCAGTTTCCTCAGGCTTTTCAGCTTCAGGCTTCTCTGTTTCCTTGGGAGTATCAGCCTCAGGCTTTTTAGTATCCTCGGGAGTCTTCTCTGCCGGCTCTTCGGTTTCTTTCTGCTTGCCGGCATCAGGTTTGCCTGAAGGTTCCTTCTTTTCGCTTTCCGTTTCCTCGGTAGCGGCAGGAGCCCCGGTCTCGGTTTCGTCAGCGAGCAGCGTGAAAGCTGTCATCGGAGTGATGCTGACGATCATGGTCAGCGCCAGAAAAGCGGCACTGAGTTTCTGCAATGCTTTCTTCATGATTAACCTCCTTAACTAAAAACCTGCTAATTGTATAAAAATAATTTTACACTCCTCTTTTATAGGTTTCTACGCTTTTATTGCTAATCTTTTGAAAAATCAAAGGACTCCGCTGAACTGCAAAATTGCTGTCAGCAATTCAAAATGATGTATAATTAAACAGGATTTGAAATAAGGGGGGATCATCATGGAACAGCAGATCGTTTTTCAGGAAAGACCCAGAGCTATGATAGGCGGCAAGGTATTCCTTGTACTCGAAATGATCTTTCTGATCTTTTCGAAACTCAGCACTTTCGTTTCAAGGCTTTTATTGGATGACGCAGCGAGCAACATCCCGAGCGTGATGGTCATGTTCTGGATCGTCTTCTTCGTCTATATCGCAGGGTATATACTTCTTCTCATAGGCACATCATCACGTAACAGCATAGGTGTCCTGATCACCGGTTTTGTAATATTCCTGCTTCTCGAATGGGAATCTTTCATCACCAACTTCTCAAACATAGCCGCATTCACCGAAAAGCTTTCCCGCATGTCTTTATTGAACAGTATCGTACTGTACGCGTTCACATTCGTATGGGTATGCCTCATCGTTCTCACATGCATTAAGAAAGCTCCCAAGGCGCTGTGCCTCATTCCCGGACTCATCGGAGTTGCCGCAGGCGTACTGCAGCTTTATTTAAAGCTCATGGAGATCTCAATGTGGTCAAGCCTTTCCGGCATCGACGACGGCAAAGAAATCGCATACTATGTCTTCGCAAGGATCGGTCAGGTAATCTGGATCGCAGTTGCCCTGTTCCGTCCGTTCTGGATCTTCATGACGGCTCACTGGCTCACCCATCCGACAACAAAGATACCCGTGCGTCAGGGATTCAGACCCATCACACCCCAGCCGGTACAGCCTTACGGAGCCCAGCCCTATCAGCAGAACGTATATCAGCCTGTCCAGCAGCCTTATCAGCCGATGCAGACTCCGTACCAGCAGCCA
>JAFWQC010000088.1 GCA_017509245.1 Clostridiales bacterium
AACCTTTTAATTCCATAATTCGGGATACAAAAACGCCTTTAAAAACACCCCAAAAAACAAAATCTGTCCATTTGGGATTTTTCACACTCAGCCTCAATCTGTTTTCGACGAGTTCAAATGAAGTGCAGCATAACAAAACCGTACTTTTTTACACTCGAAAAAAGTACGATTTTACCTGTCGCTCTGTGCGAAACCTCATATCGTACTTTTTCACACCCGGAAAAGTACGATTTTGCACTTCTTTGCTTCGTGCGGGACCTCATATCGTACTTTTTCATACCCGAAAAAAGTACGATTTTACCCGTCGCTCAGTGCGTTCAGCATGACCTTCAATTCTGTTGCTCTTCCTGTCCAAATATGAATAAGAGCTGCCTCATTTTGAGACAGCTCCAAAGCATCTTCTGAAAAATTACCGGTTACTGATCAGGAAGTCTATTCCCTCTCGTCCATCGGGTGATAATCGACTCTGGGCTGAACGCTCTTGTAGGCGGGGCGGATTATCTTGCCCTTGCCGTTGAGCTCCTCGATCCTGTGCGCAGACCAGCCGGATATTCTGGCGATCGCGAAAAGGGGAGTGTATAGCTCCATCGGGATGCCGAGCATTGAATAAACAAAGCCGCTGTAGAAGTCGATGTTGGCGGATACGCCCTTGTAGATCTTGCGCTCGGCAGCGATAAGGTCAGCTGAAAGCTTTTCGACTCTTTCATAGAATTCGAATTCCTTGGTGCGGCCTTTCTCGGCTGAAAGATCTTTTACGTAACGCTTGAAGATCTGGGCTCTGGGATCGGAGATCGAATAGATCGCGTGACCCATACCATAGATGACACCGGAACGGTCGAAAGCATCCTTGTGGAGGATCTTCTCAAGATAAGCAAGGATCTCGTCGTTGTCTTCCCAGTCGGAAATGCTCCTCTCGAGCTCTTTGAACATCTTGACTACCATAATGTTGGCGCCGCCGTGCTTGGGACCCTTAAGAGAGCTCAATGCAGCAACAACAGCAGCATAGGTGTCGGTGCCTGAACTCGTTACAACGTGTGTTGTAAATGTGGAGTTGTTACCGCCGCCGTGCTCTGCGTGAAGCATGAGGGAAACGTCAAGGATCTTGGCTTCAAGAGGCGTGAACCTGTTGTCTGCCCTTAACATGTAAAGAAAGTTCTCGGCAGTGGACAGATCGGGCCTGGGCCTGTGTACTACGAGAGAATCACGGTCCAGGTAATAGCGCATCGCGTTATAGCTGTGAACTGCAAGACTCGGGAAGATGGAAATAAGTTCCAGAGACTGTCTTAACACATTCGGAATGGATGTGTCTGCTGCCTGAGTGTCGTAAGCGTAAAGATTCAGAACTCCTCTTTGGATATTATTCATGAGATCCGAAGAAGGCTTCTGCATGATTACATCCCTGAAGAAGTTCTTCGGCATCTTTGATCTCGATTCGGCGAGAAGTGCACGGAAATCCCTTAATTCCTGCGCGTTAGGGAGCTTGCCGAACAGAAGAAGATATGTGGTTTCTTCAAAACCGCAATGCATCTCCTCGGGCTGTCCCTTGATCATCTCTTTTACGTTGATCCCTCTGTAGAACAACTCACCGGGTGCGGGTACAGTCTTACCCTTAACTACCTGGGTTGCATTGACTTCTGAGATCCTCGTAAGTCCTGTTAAAACTCCCTTACCGTTAATGTCTCTGAGGCCGCGCTTGACATCATAGGTGGTGTAGAGCTCCGGATCTATGGCGTTAGACTGGCAGATCTGTGCAAGACGTGTTATCTCGGGTGTGATCTTGGAATAATTGTTTTGAGCCATAAGTCCTCTCCTTTCTGAGGCATATATTGACTGCGTTTTCGCGCAGACTTAAATATTCTAAATGATTAAAAGTGACAATTCAACGAGACCTGTTCTGCCAAATGCGGTAATTCAGGCGTTTTTGGCGCTTTTCAGATCAAATAACCGCCGTTTACTCCGATTATCTGTCCCGTGATAAATGACGCTTTCGGAGACTGGAGGAAATAAAGCACTTCGGCGATCTCGGAAGGTTCACCGAGTCTTCCCAAAGGTGTGTCTTCACTGATAACTGCTTTTACCTCGTCAGAAAAAACGCTCATCATGTCGGTGTTTGTGGCGCCGGGCGATACCGCGTTGACCCTGATGCCGGAAGGACCCAGTTCCTTTGCGAGAGCTTTAATATATGAATCAACGGCTCCTTTGCTCGCGGAATACAAAGCTTCACAGGAAGCGCCTGTCTGTCCCCACATAGAAGAGACTGCGAGAATGACGCCTTTCTGCCGGTTGATCATGTGAGGGATCACTGCTCTTGTAAGGTTAAAAAGTCCGCCGAAATTCGTGTCCATGACATCTCTGTAATCCCGGAATTCAAAATCCTGGGCAAGTCCGGATACGGAGATCCCCGCGTTGGATATAAGGACATCTACAGGGCCGAAGGACCTAACCGCACTGTTTACTGCGAGATCTACTTCACCGGGATCTTTTACATCGCACTGGTAGTATGTAACGCCGTCAAGGATCTCATCAGACTTGCCTGTCCTGCTGAGTGACGACACTTTGTATCCGTTGGCAGCGAAAAGCTTTACACATGCTTTGCCGATTCCTCTGGTGCCTCCTGAGATTAAAAGATGCGGCATTATCTTATCCCCCTTAAATCAGTTCCTGGAAATATATTGTACACGAATCGCCTGATTCTTGCAGGGCAGCGGTTTTACAAGTGAACACTTTATCTTTATAATATCAGCGTCAAAAAGGGAGGATTCCTATATGTCTAAAGAAGCAAACAAGGGCAAAGAACCTGAGAAGAAAGATATAGAGACTGCAGAAGAAGCTGCCTGCGAGATCAGTGAAGCAGTCGCAGAAGACGCTGCTGAAGAAGGAGCCGCTGCCGTCGCAGAAGACGCTGCTGAAGAAGGAGCCGCTGCAGTTCAGGAGGCGGATGCCGAAGAGGCGGCTATGGACGAAGTAGCTGACGAAGTTATCAATCTGCTCAAAAAGTCAGAAAAAGCTCAGGAAGAGGAGGCAGCGGAAGAAGCTGCTGCAAAGTCTGATAAGTCTGACAAGTCTGCCCCCAAGGCTAAGACCGCAAAGCAGATCGCTGTGGAGAATGCAAAATTCAGAAATCTTCCTTTTATTGAGAAGTGTAAGAGGGATCCGGTCATTCCGGTATCCATCCTTCTGGCATTTATAGCCATTCTTGCTGCAGGTATTTATTTCATCCTTCCCGACAGTTTATATCCTTCCATGGGCATGACTCCCGTTGAGTTCAAGAAGGCTTTTAATTCAACCGAGATCGCTAATTATCTTGTATCAAGCAATAACTTCATCGGATACGGCGATATTACTTATGTGGATCCTTCCGTTAATCCGGACCTTTTAGGCGACAAGGCCACTGTAAAGGGAAATCTCGAATATGTGGACTTTTTCGCGGGCGAAGCACCCAACTACTCATATTCCGGCGTTGAGGGAGCTGCAAGAAAGACAGACGGAAATATTGCGTATGTAAGAGTCTATACGCTTTTCGATAAAGACCCTGTATCAATGTATCTTGCAAATACCCTGCAGACGCTTTATCCCGAACTTTCCATCCGTGACGCGGTCAATATGGCATTAAAGATCATGAATAACTACGATGAAAACAACGATAAGTTCGACGTTAAAGGGGATTACGCAATAAGACTTGTTCCCGTATATCAGGGAGAGGTTCCCTATATCGTAATCGATGTGCTTCCCAGAGCTGCCGTCAGAAAATCCCGGATCAGATCTGAGATCGATCAGTTGACCATGCCTGAAGATGCGGCAGAAAATGCTGCGGAGTCCATAGAAAATGCTATGGAATCCACATAAACTGCCGTTATGGGGCCAATCTAAGTTACATTTAGATTAATTTTGTAATCGCGAAAATCAAACAAAAAGGGCTGTCTCAAGATCAAGACAGCCCTTTATAAATGGCAGGGGAGACACGATTTGAACGCGCAACCGGCGGTTTTGGAGACCGCTGCTCTACCGTTGAGCCACTCCCCTTTGTTGCAACGAAGAGTTTAATGGTTTGTTTGCACTATGTCAAGGGTAATGTTAAGATTTAAGTCGCCTAATATATATATTATAAGGGGTGCAGTTCATGAAATTAGCAGTTATCGGTACAGGCAACATGGGAAAGGCTCTTTTGAGCGGCTTTGTTAAGGGCGGCGTAATCAGTCCTGATGAGGCTGCCTGTTTTGACGTTTATACAGAGGCATGTGTTAAATGTGCCGGCGAGCTTGGTGTTAAAGCGGCAGGCTCTGCAAAAGAGGCAGTGGAAGATGCGGATTATGTCCTCATGGCAGTAAAGCCCATTCATTTCGACGATGCTCTTAAGGGCATCAAGGACAGCCTTAAGCCGGAAGCAATCGTTCTTTCGATCGCTGCAGCAGTTACCTGCGCAAGGATCGGCGGTATCCTCGGAGAAGGAAGAAAGTTCGTAAGGATAATGCCTAACACTCCCGCACAGGTCGGACTCGGTGTTTCTGCCGTATGTCCTGTGGGATTGAGCGAAGATGAATCTGCATTCGTTATCAAGCTCCTTAATACATGCGGAGAATCCATTCTCTGCGATGAGAATACTTTAGACGCGATCGGCTGCGTATCAGGAACAGGTCCTGCATATGTAATGCTCTTTATCGAAGCTATGGCTGACGCGGCCGTCAGTCTCGGCATCAAGAGAGCTGATGCTCTCAAGATCGCGGCAGCTACTGTTGCCGGTTCCGGAAAGCTTGCTCTTGAGACCGGCACTCATCCTGCAGTGCTGAAGGACATGGTCTGCTCTCCCGGCGGAACGACTATCGCAGGCGTCATGGCTCTTGAGGAGAACGGTCTCAGAAATGCAGTGATCAAGTCTGTCACTGCTGCATATGACAAGACCCAGGAGATGAAGGGCAACAAGTAAGCCCCTCTTACCGGTTTTTATGGCAGTAATCAATGAAGTCACAATTTATACTGACGGAGCATGTTCCGGTAATCCCGGACCCGGCGGTTGGGCTTCCATTCTCATGGCCGGCGGGGCAAAGAAGGAACTCTCGGGCGGTGAGGCTAACACCACGAATAACCGCATGGAACTGATGGCCGTTATAGAAGGTCTCCGAGCATTAAAAAGACCTTGCAAGGTCGATGTCTACAGTGACAGCGCTTATGTGGTAAACGCATTCAGCCAGAACTGGATCGACAAATGGGTCAGGAACGGCTGGAAGAACAGCGCCAAGGCGGAGGTTGCCAACAGCGATCTGTGGAAAGAACTGATTAGTCTTACGACCATGCACAATGTCACCTTCCATAAAGTAAAGGGACATGCCGACAATGAATTTAATAACCGCTGTGATGAACTCGCCGTGGCTGAGTGGAAGAAGATCAGCGATGATAAGGGGAAGATCTGATGGGTAAGATCAATTGCAGCGAAGATATGCTTTTCGAGAAGACCATAGCATCGACAACCGTTTTCACGGGAAAGGTTTTCGATGTCGAGATAAAAGAAGTAACGACTCCCGAAGGACGCAAGAGCACCAGGGAGATCGTAAAGCACAATGGCGGAGCGTGCATCCTGCCGGTTGACGGTGAGGGCAACTGCTATCTGATAAAGCAGTTCAGGAGCCCTTTTGAGAAGGTTATGCTCGAAGCTCCTGCCGGTAAGCTCGAAAAGGGTGAGGATGCCGCTGCATGTGCAGCAAGGGAGATCACCGAAGAGACCGGTTTTGTGGCAGGCAGGATCGAGAATGTCGGTCAGGTTACTGCAACACCCGGTTATTGTTCTGAGATCATAACGCTGTTTATCGGAACTGAACTGGATCACGGAGATGCTAATCCTGATCTGAATGAATACGTCGCGACTGTTAAGATGCCGCTTGAAGAAGCTTTAAGGATGGCTGATAACGGTGAGATTGAGGATTCCAAGACATTGATCCTGATATATAAGGCATCCAGGAGGTTAGGGATTTGAGCAGGGACACATCACGCAAAGAAGCTGCGGGAATCGTACTGTTTTTCGTGGCGATCGCGATAATACTGATATTCTATCTTCCTGTTTCCCTGACAGGTATCATCGGAGCCACGGCCAAGGATTTCTTCTTAGGCCTCATCGGCGTCTCGGCATATGCGATCCCGGTATATATCCTTTATGTCGCTTTGGATGTTTTCTTTGAGAAGAGACAGGGCGTATCCGGAATAAGAGTCAGGAGCATGATACTGCTCCTCGTATCTGTATCCGCGCTTCTTGCCCTTATCACCATGGATATGGAGTATTTTGAAGGTCTCTGCATGACTGCTGAAGGTAAGACATCGGCACTCAAGGCTTTGTCGCTCCTCTGGGGATCCGGAACGAGTTCCGAGATAATCGGCAATCCTGCTTCCGGCGCACCTGTCCTTTCCGGCGGTATCGTCGGAGGTGCAATCGCTGTCGCACTCTTTAAGGTTATCGGCAAGGTCATAGGTATCCTTGCGATAATCGTCTTCCTTCTTACCCAGATACTTCTCGTATTCAGGGTTTCCATCAAGGCTACTGCAAAGAAGACCGCGCATGTCATCGCTGCCACTTCGGGCAAAGTCTATAACAGCGTTGTAAGCCATAAGAATCAGAGACAGAACGATCCGGATTACAGGATCTATTCCGGCAACGGATACAGCAATACCAATGTTCAAAGACCCGTTCAGAACAATATGGGAACGACGGTTATTACATACGGCGAAGGCGGGATAATACCGCCGCAGTATAACAACGGCAGTGAATCTCCTTTTGTCCAGAGTCCCAAACGTGCGCCAAGTCACGACAAGCAGGGACCGTTCATGACGAATCTCCCCATCGACGGCACGACCGGTTTTACTGATGTCGAGAAGCTTACCGGAGGACAGATCCATGCTGTTGCATCCGACCCCGGAAAGCTTACGTTTAACGAGAAGGAATATGATGTGTCGAATGCTTCTGATCCTGAGGCTGATTTCGGCTACATCACCGATCCTTTGAACATCCCCGGTGCAGCCAAAGTGAAGAAAGAGAAGAAGACTTTGTCTTTCCTCGACCCAAAAAAGAAGAATGCCGATTTCTATGACCTCACGCCTGATGACAGCAAGGCTAAAAAAACTGCCGATACTGATATCTACAGCGGCCCTGAGGATCCTTATGAGGTCAGCGAGAGCAGTGAGGGCTCCGGATACGATTATTCCAATGAGCGCTCCGTAAGAGAGCCGAGAATAAGGCTTTCTATGTATGACAAGCTTACAGACGGCGGCACGGCGGCAGAAGCTGCTCCGGCAGCTGCGGCGGCTTCCGCATATGGTGCCGCTAACGGCAATATCACGATCAATCAGGGCAATGACAATACTGAAGGTTATAGCAGGACCGAAGGCAGGATCATCAAGACTTCTGCACGCGATAATTCCGCTCAGTCCAATCCCGGCATCGAGTTTGCTGAAGAGACCAAAAAGCATGAAGCTGAGCTCCGCAATCAGAGAAGAAAGCTCAGAAATTATAAGCCGGCACCCACGACATGTCTTGCACCTGACATAAAGCAGCGTGCTGACGCCGATCTTGAGAAGAAGCTTAAGGCCAAGGCTCATAAGCTTGAAGATGCACTTAAGAGCTTCGGCATCGTAGCTGAAGTCGTTAATATCACGCACGGTCCTTCCATTACGAGATTCGAGCTGACGCTTGAGACCGGTACCAAGGTATCCAGGGTTACAAATCTTCAGGATGACATCATGCTCGCAATGGCAGCGATCTCCATCAGGATCGAAGCCCCGATCCCGGGCAAGAGTGCCATCGGTATCGAGATCCCTAATGATGTGCCCACGGCTGTTCAGCTTAGAGGTCTCGTCGAAACCAAGGAATTCAAGGCTTCCACGCCTCTCACGGTTGCATTGGGAAGAGATATTCCAGGAAGGCCTATTTATTGTGACCTCGCGAAAATGCCTCACCTCATGATCGCGGGCTCCACAGGTTCAGGTAAGTCTGTTTGTATCAACTCGATCCTTACGAGCATCCTTGTTCATTCCTCACCTGAGGAAGTAAGGATGATCCTTGTCGACCCCAAGGTCGTAGAACTTTCAGTCTATAACGGCGTTCCGCACCTCATAATGCCGGTCATCACTGACCCCAAGAAGGCTGCAGGCGCGCTTAACTGGGCAGTTATCGAGATGCAGCGGAGATATAAGCTTTTCGAGGAAGGCCAGGTAAGAGATATCAAGGGCTTTAATGAAAAGTACAAGAACGATCCGCAAGTTGAGCATCTCCCGCTTATCCTCATCGTAATCGACGAGCTTGCAGAACTCATGATGGTAGCCGCAAAAGAAGTCGAGACTTATATCTCGAGACTTGCCGCACTTGCAAGAGCTGCAGGCATTCATTTGCTCATAGCTACACAGAGACCTTCTGTTGATGTCATTACTGGTGTCATCAAGGCCAATATCGGTTCCAGGATCGCATTTGCCGTTACATCAGGCGTCGACTCAAGAACTATCCTTGACCAGATCGGTGCAGAGAAGCTCCTGGGCAAGGGCGACATGCTCTATGCTCCTATGACTGCACCGCAGCCTGTAAGAGGACAGGGCGCATTCCTGTCTGATGCTGAGGTTGAGACAGTGGTCAACTTCCTCAAGAAGACTTACGGATCTATGTATGATGAGATGATAATCAAGGATATCGACAGGGTTACAGCAGGCGGAGATCAGGCTTCAGGTTCATCCTCCGGCGGATCTTCGGGCGGCGGATCTGACGCTGACGATCTTTTCAACCAGGCAGTACAGACTGTTATAGAGAACGGCAGTGCGAGTGTATCAGTGCTTCAGAGAAGACTCGGAATCGGATATCCGAGAGCTGCAAGACTTATAGATGAACTTGAGAAAGCCAAGGTCATCGGACCTTTCGAGGGAAGCAAACCCAGAAAGATCCTCATTACAGAGACCGAATGGCTCGAGATGCAGGCGAGACAGAGTAATGGCTGACAGATCCGTTATCTTTGATGAGAAGGCTCTCGCGCTCGTAGAGGCGTTTAAGGAGGCAGGACTTACGGTCGGATTTGCCGAAAGCCTTACAGGCGGGCTTATTTCCGCATCCGTTGTGAACATTCCCGGCGCTTCTGCTGTTTTAAAAGGCTCCATAGTCTCATATACGAACGAGATCAAGGAAAAAGTTCTCGGCGTTCCCGCTGAGGTTATCGCTGAACATACTGAAGTCTCAGAAGAATGTGCAATTGCTATGGCCTGTGGCGCGAAAAGAGTTCTGAACTGCGATGTTTCAGTCTCAGTCACCGGTATTGCAGGCCCTTCAGGTGACCTGCCCGGTAAACCCGTGGGAACAGTTTACATGGGTTATTGCCATTCAGATGAGAATATTTCCGGAGCATTAAGGTTGAACTTTACGGGAGATAGATATACTATACGCTCCGAGACTGTGATGGCAGCGTTGGATTGTGCGGCCGGATTTGCAAAAGAGAGGCAGAGAGTAAGTGGCAGAGAATAATGATGTGCGCAGCCGTACCATAACATCCCCCGGTAAGAAGAAGGGGATGAGCTTTGCCCTGTCCGCATTTATCGTCGGAGTCGGTACCGTAATAGTCAAGCTCTCCGGTCTTATCCGTGACATCGTCTTATCCATGATGTTCAGCGAGAGAGTATTCCGTGACAGCTTTAAGCTTGCATTCAATATCCCGGACCTTTTCTATAACCTTCTTGTCGGCGGTGCCATCTATTCGACGATCGCACCATATCTCAGTTCGAAGCTCGCGGTCGGAAAGGAAAAAGAAGGTATCCGCGTAGTCAATATCTTCATATCCATGGTCATTGTTGCCATGCTTATTGTATGTACATTGGGAACCATCTTTTCCGAACCCATCTATACACTCTATGCGTTAGGCAAAGAGGAGATCAACCAGGAAAGACTTATCCTTGCGGCAAATGCCTCAAAGTTCTTATTTCCGCAGATCTTCTTCATCATGCTCGCGGCTCTTTGCAACGGAATCCTTACCGCATACAGGAAGTTTACGATCACATCCTTCGGTCCTGTCCTTTATAACATCCTGGTAATCGCATCGATCGTTGTTTTAGGCGGCAACAGCCAGAGAAATCTTACGATGACGACGGCAGGCATTCTCGTATCAACGATAATCTATTTCATTTTTCAGTATTCACTCGGATTTAAGCAGGTAAAGAACTTCAGGCTCAGTTTCCACCCGTCGGACAAGGAGTTCCTGATGCTCTTCAGGCGTGCGATACCGATCCTGATATCCGCTTCGATAGTCCAGATCAATGTCATCGTCTTAAACCACTTCGGACTGCTGTTTGACGAGGGAAGCATATACGGATACGGAAATGCCTCATCCATCTGGCAGATCCCTTACACGGTATTCGTTGTTGCGATCACGACGGTCATGACACCTGAGCTTGCAGGCGATTATGAATCCAAAAAGTTCACGAGAGCTTCCATCCTCGTGTCACACTCATTGAAGAGTGCTCTGTTCATGACGATCCCTTCAGCAGTATTCATAGCCGTAATGAATCTTGATGTGGTAAAAGCCGTTTACCAGTGGTCTGCGAAATATACTGATGACGATGCAAGGGTCGCATCGGTATTCCTCATCGGATTCTGCACTTCCATCATTACGGCAACTGTCGTTCATGTATTTAACCAGGCTTTCTATGCTATTGGTCAGACAAAACTTCCTCTGGTCGCAGGCGTCCTCGGTCTTATCATCAACCCCATAGCGTGCCAGACCCTGATCTCACTTGGCGTCGGCCCGTTATCACTTTCGATCGCTTATTCCTTCACCAATCTGTGCCAGATGATAATCCTTGCAGTGCTTTATTGCAGGCGCAAGGAGCTTGCACCGTTCGGTATCGTCCGGTTCCTTGTTAAGAGCGCTTTGTGCTCGCTCGTTATGGCGGGATCAGTCTTCCTGCTCGATAAATTCATGCCTGCACAGGGCGGTAAGATGACGCAGCTTATCATAATCTCAGTCAAGGGCCTGCTGGCTGTAGTTGTCTACTTTGCAATGGCTGTTCTTTTCAAGATGGAAGAAGCGACTTACTGGATCGATAAGTTCTTCAAGAAAAAGAAAGCAGCCCCTAAGACTGCTTCCTGATATTATCCGGTTTTCCTGTCCGCGTTACTTGTAATCGTCCACGTCAAACTTTCTGTCGCGGAAATAATAGTCACGGTCATTTTCCGTGATCTCTCTGATTACTTTACATGGATTGCCGGCAGCGATCATGTTGTCGGGAATGTCCTTCGTGACAACGCTTCCTCCGGCGATAACGACGTTGTTGCCTATCGTGACGCCCGGCATGATGCAGACGTGGCCGCCGACCCAGACATTATCTCCGATGGTAATGTCGATGCCGTATTCATATCCTGAATTGCGTGATTCGGGGTGCACAGGATGACCTGCTGTATAGATACCGACATTGGGACCGGCCATGAAGTTATCGCCTATCTTTACTTTGCCGACATCCAGAACCGTGAAGTTATAGTTGGCGAAGAAATCCTTTCCGACTTCGATGTTGTATCCGTAGTCGCAGAAGAAAGGTGATTCGATGTTAAGATATCCCTCGCATGTCTTTCCGAGTATGGAGCGCAGGAGGGCGGACCTTTCCTCGGTTTTATCTGGAGCAAGGTTGTTATATTCAAAGATCTTCTTCTTGCAGGCCATCCGGTCTTCCGGAAGGCCGTCTAGCCAGGATCTGTAGGGAAGGTTATTGAGCATTCTTTCTTTTTGATCCATAAGTCATACCTCACTTGATCGAGTATAAGGACATTATACAGATGTTCATTTCTTAATATGTAAGAGAATAAAGGTTTTCTTTTACTGTGCGCGAAAATGTGGATTACGGCATCTGCTCCTGCTATGGGGTATGTCTTCGAAAGTATATTTCTTTGTCGGTTTATATGTCGGTTTGAAGACGTTTTTTGTCGGCTTTTGTCGGTTCTTGTCGGTTTTTCAGTCTGAGAGAGGCGATTTTCGATGTTTTTAAAGCCTGAAAAGCCTTTATTTTCAACGTTTTTGAAAATCAGTGTACGATTAACGGGACTTGTCGGTTTTTGTTCGAATTTGTAAGGTTATTTTTGTTGACAAAAGTGTATCATAACAATAGAATTAACTCATAAATAAGAACAAATGTTCAACGTGATTTTAGGAGGAGAATATGGCTAAGAGTAAGAATGCCGGTAAAGGCTCAGTAGCCCAGGTCCAGGACAAGGACGAGAGAAGGAAAGCTCTTGACGCCGCTATGGCGCAGATCGAGAAGCAGTTCGGCCAGGGTGCCGTAATGCGTTTAGGGGATAAGTCACAGGTTGAGATCGATACCATACCTACAGGTGCTTTGACACTTGATATCGCACTCGGTATCGGCGGTCTTCCCAGAGGAAGGATCATTGAGATCTACGGACCTGAATCTTCAGGTAAGACCACAGTTGCATTGCATTGCGTTGCTGAAGCTCAGAAGATGGGCGGAACATGTGCTTTCATCGATGCAGAGCACGCATTGGATCCTGTATATGCAGGCAATATCGGTGTTGATGTTGATAATCTTCTTTTGTCCCAGCCTGATACAGGTGAGCAGGCTCTTGAGATCTGCGAGACTCTTGTAAGAAGCGGCTGCATTGACGTTGTAGTCATCGACTCTGTTGCTGCTCTTGTTCCGAGAGCAGAGATCGAGGGCGAGATGGGTGATTCCCATGTCGGTCTCCAGGCAAGACTCATGAGCCAGGCATTAAGAAAGCTTGCTCCTGTAGTTTCAAAATCAAATACCATCTGCATCTTTATCAACCAGCTCCGTGAGAAGGTCGGTGTTATGTTCGGTAACCCTGAGACCACTCCGGGCGGACGTGCGCTTAAGTTCTATGCTTCAGTAAGACTTGATGTCCGTAAGGTTGAGACACTCCGTAACGGTACAGATGTAGTCGGAAGCCACACGAGAGTAAAGGTAGTTAAGAATAAGGTTGCGCCTCCGTTCAAGGAAGCGGAATTCGATATCATGTACGGCAAGGGTGTCTCATCCGAAGGCTGCATTATCGATCTCGGTGTTGAGAATAACATCATCGACAAGAGCGGATCCTGGTTTGCTTATAACGGTTCCAAGATCGCGCAGGGCAGAGATGCAGCGAAGCAGTATCTTATCGACCATCCCGATATCAAGGATGAGATCGAAGATAAGATCAGGGAATCCTACATGCCTGCAGATGATGATGCTGAAGGCGTTGCTGCCGGCGGTGTTGCAGAAGCAACCGAAGAAGAATCCGATAGTGATGACGACGATATCTTAGGATTCGATGTCTGATTCTAATATGACCAAGGAAGCCGTAACCTGTGCGATCAGGCATATCGGTACCGGCATATACTCTTCAGGTAAGATAAGACTCTATCTTATGCAGAGAGGCTATTCAGAGGGCATTGCCGCACAAGCGGTAAGTCTTCTGATAGATTCCGGCTACATTGATGATATGCGTGCATCGCGCAAGGTTTTGGCAGCCCGCTCCGGAAAGAAGCAGGAGAGTAAGCAGTTCATGTATCAGCGTCTCCTTGAGGCGGGGATCGATGAGAAATGTGCTGAGATCGTTGTCAGTGAGTTAGACAGCGATACAGTTACCTGCAAAAGTCTTTACGAATCAAATTTCGGAAGCCCTGACGAGGGTTCTCTTGACAGGGAAGATGAATTCATAAAACTTGCACAACTAAGGGGATATTCACTTGAGACAGCTAGATCAGCTTTCAGGCGATATCTTGAAGGCTGACTCTCAATATCATTTCTGCAATATAACTGCTGAAGTTTTTATTTGTGACGGGTCCTGTTTAAATATTTCATCAAGAATATCATCACTGGATTCTCCGTCTGATTCCGGATCTTCAACTTGTTGAATGTTATTGTTTGCGTTTGTGCCTATTTTTTCCTGAGATAATGCTTCTGTGAAGCATGCTGCAATAACAAGAATAATTGCAAGTGCTGCTGCACAGGTTTTTAACGATTGGTGATATCTAATGACTTGTAAACCGTATACGATCTGATAGATTATGCAAAACAATGTTTGGATGATCCCGAGTGGAGGAGTAGTGATAAGAGCTATGATTACTCCGGAGATTCCGTAGAATCTTTCAATGCCCTGAATTCCATATTCGATCCCTGTGATTCCTTTGCAGATTGCGATCAGATATGGAATAAAGCACAAAAAAAATATTATTGTTCCGAATTCCGGTGCCGGAGATTTACTTTTATCAGTGCTTTCCATAACGACCCTCCCAAGGAATTCTGCTTATGTCTGGATAATACACTGCGATCTCTTGAAAATCAAGAGAAATTTATCGAAAAACAATAAAACATTCTCGTTTTACAGAAAATACATGCTGCGGGAATTAATGCCGTTCCTGATATAAGGCATATAATGACTCAGGCTATATATTTTTGCATTGGTAGAAAATGCAAAGTTGCTATGCTATATTCCTTTTTATGGAAAATATGAACAACAACATTAAGATCACACTTCTCGCTCTCGGGTGCTCAAAGAACCTGGTCGACTGCGAGAATATGTCCACGGAGCTTAAGAATGCCGGCTACAATGTCATTAATGATGTTGAGCAGTCTGACATCGTGGTAATCAATACATGCGGTTTTATTGAGTCGGCAAAGAAGGAGGCGATAGACGCCATCCTTGATGTGGCTGATTACAAGATGCCGAACGGCAATGTTAAGAAGATAATCGTCTCCGGCTGCCTTTCACAGAGATATCCGGAAGATATTCTGAAAGAGCTTCCTGAGGTCGACGCCGTTCTCGGTACGGCCCACTATGGAGATATAGTCGAAGTTGTTGCCAGACTGGCTTCTGAATTCGACAGGGAATCCGCGAAGATCAATCTCACAACAGGTGTGGGCGGATATAAGCATCTTGTTAAGGAAAGAGAACTTTCGACTGAAGCATATGCGTGGCTCAAGATCGGTGAAGGGTGCCTTCACAGGTGTGCGTTCTGCGCTATACCTCTTATCAGAGGAACCTTTGTGTCACGTCCTATGGAGGATATCGTTGAAGAGGCAAAGATAATTGCCTCAAAGGGCGTAAAGGAGATCGTTCTTGCTGCCCAGGATACAACCAATTACGGTATAGAACTTTACAAAGAGAGAAGTCTTACAAAACTGCTTAAGGCTCTTTCCGAGATAGACGGGATCGAACTTATCCGTGTAATGTACGGCTACATGGACGGCATCACGCCGGATCTTATTGAGGAGATGGCAAATAATCCTAAGGTTGCCCATTATCTTGACATTCCTATCCAGCACGGATGCGACAGGATCCTTAAGGCCATGTACAGGAAAGATACATCAGAACTTATTACTTCGAGGCTGGAGATGATCAGGAAGGCTATGCCTGACTGCATTATAAGGACGACTGTCATGGTAGGTTTTCCGGGTGAGACCGAAGAGGATTTTAAGGAACTTAAGGAGAATCTCAGAAAGTGGAAGTTTGACAGGTTAGGCTGCTTTATGTTCTCGCCTGAGGAAGGCACCAAAGCTTACGATATGCCTGATCAGATCGATGAGGAGACCAAGCAGAGGCGATATGACGAGATATATGAACTTCAGAAGGAGATATCTGCAGAACAGTCTCAGAAGCGCCTTGGCACAGTTACCAGGGTGAATATCTGCTCTGTGTCCGATGACGGGATCTTCTATATAGGCAGGAGCTACGGTGAATCGCCTGAAGTCGATCCGGTGATCTACATTGCTTCCCGGGAAGAGGAGCTTAAGGTTGGCGACTTTGTGGACTGCAGGATCGTTGATTGTTCTGATGATTACGACATGACTGCAGTTACGATTTGACGCACCGTGAAATCTGTGTATTATTAGTGTGTTATCTTTTCGGGGATAATCGAGAATAAGTATTAGAAGGAGCAGTCTGTTCATGAATCTTCCTAACAAGCTATCGATCGTAAGGATCATTCTTGTGCCCGTTACGCTTCTTTTTATGCTTCCTGTCAACATTTTCGGGTGGGCGCCTGAAGGCTGGAACAGTTTTATAAATTCCAACGGCATGATCGTTGCTGCTGTAGTCTTCATCATTGCATCCCTTACTGACTGTGCTGACGGCAAGATCGCCAGAAAGTATAACCTCATAACTGATATGGGTAAGTTCCTGGATTCGCTTGCCGATAAGATCCTTTGCATCAGCATAATGCTTGCATTCATCGGTCTGGGCAGGATCTCTGCCTGGGCGGTGATGATCGTCATCTTAAGAGAGTTTGCTGTATCCGGTCTCCGGATGATAGCAGCTGCAAAGGGTGAGGTCATAGCCGCAAAGATGATAGGTAAGATCAAGACCGTAACTCAGATGATCGCACTGATCTATCTGATGTTCGAGCCTTTGCTCATGAAGATCTTCGGGCTGGGTTTCGAAGGGTATCCGATCCGGGTGTGCGCTGTCACGATAATCGGAGATGTACTTTTCGGAATATGTGTTATTATGACTATTGTTTCGGGTGTTGACTATCTTATTAAGGGAAAGCAATATCTGAAAGGTTAATTGTCAAATAACTTCGATAGTCAAAATATACTATTGACAAAAACCTGAACTTACATTAAAAACAGTTTGTGGATTTATTTAGAATCGTACGGAGGTACAAAATTATGACAAATGAAGAACTTTTCAACTCGATTAAGCAGATGATCGTTGATCAGCTCGGCGTAGATGAGGATACAATCACAGAGGATTCCTCTTTCGTTGATGATCTTAACGCTGATTCTCTTGACATGGTTGAGCTTGTTATGGCTATGGAGCAGGAATTCGATATCGAGATCCCTGATGACGTAGCTGAGAAGGTTGTTACCGTCAAGGATGCAGTCGAGTATATTCAGAGCCTCACAGAGGGCTAATATACCGGAGATATTTTATCTCTGAATTAACTTCAAAAGTTTGGACGGCTGGGTGCAATATCATGCATTCAGCCGTTTATTGTAAACAAGGACTATGACTGATTATTCGAGAATTGAACAGGATCTGGGGTACACCTTTAAAGACAAGTCGCTCCTTGAGACGGCTTTTACCCACACAACTTATGTTTTCGAGTCCGGAAGAGGGCATTGGGAATCCAACCAGAGGCTTGAGTTCATCGGCGACGCTATTTTAGACGTTGTTGTCGGCCAGATGATCTATGAACTGAAGCCCCAGGCTGACGAAGGCTATCTTTCGAAGATGAGAAGTGTTTCCGTTTGCGAGAAATCCTTCGCGGAGGTTGCAAGGCAGCTCCATTTGGGAGATTACCTTCTCCTTGGCAAGGGCGAGGCTCAGAGCGGCGGAAATGACAAGGACTCGACTTTGGCTGACTGCTTTGAGTCAGTAATTGCGGCAGTATATTTTGACGGCGGATTCGATCAGGCGAAGAAATGTATCTTGAAAAATCTTACCGAAACGGTTCAGAAGGCCGTAAACGGAGAGATCTTCCTGGATTACAAGAGCAGACTGCTTGAGCTCGCACAGACCAGAGGTTTCCAGCACAAGATAACCTTTGAAGTAACAGGCGAGCGCGGTCCTGCCCATATGAAAGAGTTTGACGTCAGTGTTTATTCTGATGATGTCCTCCTGGCGAGCGCAACAGGCCACAGCAAGAAAGATGCCGAGCAGAAGTGCGCAGAGAAGGGCATAAAGGAATATATGCGCCTTTATCCCGAGGGCTGCTGATACAGATTGTCCTACAAAAAGACTCTGTATGAGTTATAATGCTTAGGTTAATAAATTAGGATCAAGACGGAACTGACATTTAATGTATCTTAAGAGACTTGAACTTCAGGGGTTTAAATCTTTCCCCGAATATACTTGTATCGACTTTGACCGCGGTCTTACGGCTGTGGTTGGTCCGAACGGAAGCGGTAAGTCCAATATCTCTGATGCAGTCCGCTGGGTTTTGGGCGAACAGAGCGTCAAGCAGCTCCGTGGCGGCAAGATGGAAGATGTCATCTTTAACGGAACATCTGCCAGACGTTCGATGAACTATGCCGAAGTATCCATTACTTTCGATAATTCCGACGGTTATATCGATTACGGTTTCCCTGAGATCTGCATCACCAGAAGACTCTATCGTTCAGGCGAATCCGAGTATCAGATCAACAAGGTCAACTGCCGTCTTAAGGATATTACGGTTCTCTTCCTCGACACCGGTCTTGGCCGTGACGGCTATTCGCTCGTCGGACAGGGAAGAGTCGACGACATCCTTTCCACCAAATCCGAGGACAGAAGAAGGGTCATTGAGGAAGCATCCGGTATCGTCAAGTACCGTGTCCGCAAGGATGAGGCTCAGAGAAAACTTAACAGCACAGAGCAGAACCTCGTCCGCATCAACGATATCCTTGGCGAACTCGAAGAGCGCAAGGGACCTCTTGAAGAGCAGGCCGGCAAGGCGCGAAAGTTTAATGAGAATTACGAAGAACTCAAGAAATTAGAGACATCACTCCTCGTACACAAGATCACTGAGGCTAATAAAGAGATGGGCGATTCCGCCGGTCTTAAGGAACAGCTCGAGAAAGAGATCCGTGAGCGTGAGGACGAATACTTAAAGCTCAGAAAGAGCCATCAGGAGATAATCGAGAAGAGCGAAGCTCTGGATAACGAGATCGAGGACAGGCGTCAGGAGCTCTCAGACCTCACCGAGGAAGAACATGAGACCCAGACCGATAAGAAGGTCTCGATCGAAAGGCTCAACCAGACAAACCAGAGGATCGAAGAGCTCAAGTCCGACATGGAGACTACCGATGAGACGGTGGAAAAGCTCAATGCCGAGCTTAATGAGAAGAAAGCCAAGGCGGAAAGCCTTTTGAAGAATGCCAACGATGCAAAGATCCTAAGCGAAGAACTCGACAAGCAGCGCCAGGCAAAGTTCGAAGAATATGAGGCGTCACGCAAAGAAGCCGGCAAGGCTGACACAAAGGTCAAGGCCAAGACGGAGGAACTTTTCGAGACCAGGAAAAAGATAGCTGAATGCCAGGCGGGCATCACCGCTCTGGACGATAAGATCAGGGAGATGCAGGAGGCTAGATCCTCCTCTGAGAGCGGCAAGGCCGAACTTGATTCAAAGCTCAAAGAAGAAGAGAAGGCTTTGGCGGAGATCAAGAAGATCAAGGGAGATGTCACGAAGGACATCGACGTCCGCAATAAGAAGCTCGAAGAGTTAAGAGGACGTCAGGTTGAACTCAACCGGTTTTTCGAAGTACAAAATAAGAAGCTTTCGGCTGAAGAGTCAAAGCTACAGACTTTAAAAGATATCGAGAGACGTAAGGAAGGCTATCAGGAATCCGTAAAGCGCCTTTTGGACGCTGCTGACAGTGACAGATCCGTAAAAAGGCTCATGGTAGGAGTCTTAGGTGACCTTATTAATACTGACAGCAAGTATGAGACAGCCATTGAGACAGCTCTGGGCAATGCGCTCAACAACATCGTAACCAAGAGCGAAGCGGATGCTGCTGAACTCATCGGATACCTCAAGGATAACCGCCTGGGAAGAGTTACTTTCCTTCCTATCGAGAACATCAGGGCCAGATATGTGGACGAGGATGATCTCAGAAAGGCCAAGAGCGTTAACGGATATATCGGTGTTGCTTCAGACCTTGTAAGAAGCAGCCGTGACCTGGAAGACATCGTTGCAAACCTTTTGGGCAGGATAATAGTTGCTCACGACCTGGATGCCGCAAGAATAATCGCGTCTAAGACAGGCCGTGCATATAAGGTCATGACATTAGAGGGAGACTCTGTTAACCCGGGCGGATCTTTGACCGGCGGTTCCATTAAGAAGACCGGCGCAGGTACAGGCGTTATCGGCAGAAAGGCTGAGATCGAAGCCCTTACCAAGGTCGTTGCAGAGCTTGAAGCAAAGCTTGCCGATTCCGAAGACCAGCGTCAGGAAGTCGACGACGGCATCGGTACCATCAAGCGCGAACTTGCGCAGCTCGGCGAACAGCTCAAGTTCTATCAACTTGAGGAAGTAAAGGCCGAGGGCGAATACAACAATACAAAGACCAGACTTGAAGAGACAGAGAAGACCCTTGCAAACTTCGAAGAGAATATGCAGACGGTTTCCAAGTCCAAGATCAGGATCGAAGAGGATATGGAAGAACTGACCCGCATAGAGAGCGAGATCAGCGGCGAACTTGCCGACTTCCGGGAGGAGATCGAGGAACAGCAGAGGCTCTCCGAAGAGCAGGCAGTTAAGCTCGAGGAGATCGCAGCAAAGGTCAGAGAGGCAGCTTCGCTTGCTGAGCGTAAACTTGCCGAAAGAAGCGGTGTGCTCGATCTTGCAGGTCACATCAAGAAGCAGATAGAAGAAGCGAAGCAGGGAAGAGACAGGTTCGATTCATCGATCAGGGAATCCAGGGAGATGGTCAACAGCATCACTAAGGAGATCAACGGATTCGATGCCAAGCTCGACGAGAATGCCAAGCAGCAGAAGGTATTGGAAGAGAAGATCGCAGCGCTCTTTGAAAAGCGCAATAACGTATCCGGCGACATCAAGTCATTCGGTGAGAGGCTTGCTGCCAGCGGCAACGAGGTCAGCGAGCTCCAGGCCAAGCTTAATGCGCATGTATCAAAGTACGACAAGATCATTTTCGAGATCGACCAGAACAAGAACAAGCTCTGGGAAGATTACGAGACAACATATGACAACATTAAGGATTCTGTTGAGCCGGTGACAAAGATCGGCGAACAGACAAAGAGGATAGCCACACTCAAGAATGCCATTAAGGCTTTGGGCCCCGTAAATCTCGGCGCTTTGCAGGAATTCTCCGAGCTTTCCGAGAGACTCGACTTCATGACGAAGCAGAGAGATGACATCGAAGCTGCCAAGAAGGACCTTGAGAAGGTGATCGATGACCTCCTTACAAAGATGAGATCTGAGTTCACCGAGCATTTCGACACGATCAACAAGAACTTCGGTCAGGTTTTCACGGATCTGTTCGGAGGCGGTACGGCTGAGATCGTGCTCGGCGATGATTCCGAGGATGTCCTCGAGTGCGCTATCGACATCAAGGCTCAGCCGCCGGGAAAGAAACTCCAGAATCTGTCGCTCCTGTCAGGCGGTGAGCGCTGCCTTACTGCGATAGGACTTCTTTTCGCTATCCAGGAACTGAAGCCTTCGCCGTTTGTTATCCTCGATGAGGTCGAGGCGGCATTAGACGACGTTAATATCACGAGATTTACGGACTTCGTAAGAAGACACTCTTCCAAGTCCCAGTTCATTCTTGTTACGCACCGTAAGGGTACCATGGAGGCCTGCGACCAGATGTACGGCGTTACCATGGCAGAGCGCGGCGTATCCAAGATCCTTTCGATGGAGCTTAAATAATGGGTTTAGCAGATCTTTTCAAACGCGGTCTTGAGAAGACCAGAAATTTCTTTGCCGGGAGCTTTACAAAGCTTGCAGCTTCAAGCGGCCACTTTGATGAAGACATGCTCGATGAGCTTGAAGAGCTTCTTATCAGGGCTGACTGCGGCATACAGGCAAGCGACGACATAATGGATCACGTCAAGGAAAACATTAAGAAGACCGGTGATGACAGTAAGGAAGCCGTTCTCGCATCCGTCAGGGAAAGGATGCTGGAGATCTTAGGCGACCCTCAGACTGTTGAGATCGAACCCGGAAAGCTCAACATAATCCTCATGATCGGAGTCAACGGTACAGGCAAGACGACCACTTCAGGCAAGCTCGCCGCGAGATACAAGAAGGAAGGCAAAAAGGTCCTTATGGCCGCTTGTGACACTTTCCGTGCGGCTGCTGTCGGCCAGCTTAAGACCTGGGGCGAGAGAACAGGCACGGCCGTTATCGCCCAGGAGCAGGAGGGCGCGGATCCGGCGTCTGTTGTTTTCGATGCCGTACACGCGGCACAGGCAAGAGGCACTGACGTGCTGCTCGTGGATACCGCTGGACGTCTTCATAATAAGAAAAATCTTATGGAGGAGCTCGCGAAAATAAGACGCGTCATTGAGCGCGAAGCTCCTGATGCGGTCATAAAGTCGCTCCTCATCATTGATGCCACAACAGGTCAGAATGCCGTTATCCAGGCAGAGGGCTTCGGCGAGGTTACGGGACTTGATTATGTCGGCATAACCAAGCTCGACGGAAGTGCCAAGGGCGGCGTTGCGATCGCGGTTGCTTACCAGTCCAAAAAGCCGATCGTTCTTGCCGGATTGGGTGAGAAAGTTGAAGATCTTGCTGATTTTGACCCTGAGCTGTTCGTAAATTCTCTGGTCAACGAGTAAATTGTAAAAATCGTTGTTTTATATGGAAATTTCCACATTATTTTGATTGTCAAAGCAAATATTTATATGTATAATCGTTTCGGTTTGCTCGGAGCAATAGTTTTTGCTATGTAAAATGCTTCACCAAATTATATTAATTCTATTAAGAGAGGGGCCCGGTATATGTCTTTATTAACGACTTCCTGGTTAATCGTACTCGGCGTAGTTTTTCTTGCGTTAATCTACGTTGCGTTCAATTACTTCCGTATTAAGAAGATGCCCGAAGGAACACCTGACATGATCGAACTGTCAGGAATCATCCGTTCCGGCGCGCAGACATTCCTTAAGACGGAATACAAGAGCATCGCCATCGTTGTGGCTGTGGTTGCAGTTGTCTTCACACTTTTTGTTGAGAAGACCAGTGGTATCACATTCCTCATGGGTGCTTTGATGAGTTCTATCGTTTGCGTTCTCGGTATGCAGAGCGCTACGTATGCTAACGTTCGTACATCGAACAAAGCAAGAGAGAGCCTTTCGATCGGAGAGACAGTTAAGGTTGCTCTCTGCGGCGGTTCCATCAGCGGCCTTGCAGTTCAGGGCTTCGGTATGTTGGGCTTCCTTGCAGTTCTCCTTTGCTTCGGCGGCGTACAGCATGACGCTACAAGCTCAGGTTTTATTCTCAAGACTCTTACATGCAACCCTTACATCATGAGAATCTCAACATATTCTCTCGGTTGCTCCATCGTTGCTATGTTTAACCGTGTTGCAGGCGGTAACTACACAAAGGCAGCAGATATTTCATCCGATATCCTTGGTAAGCTCAGACATGACCTTCCTGAGGATGACTCCAGAATCCCTAACACGATCGCAGACTTCATCGGTGACAACGTTAACGATATCGCCGGCAACTGCTCTGACCTCCTTGAGTCATTCGTTGCTACAATGTCTGCTTCCATCATGATCGCTGTTACTCTTTATCAGACACACGGCGAGAATGTTTCTGACGCTACATTCAATGCGACAGTTCTTTTCCCGACAATCCTCGCAGGCTGCGGTCTCGTAGGCTGCCTTATCGGTCTTGGCCTCGCTAACATCAAGAAGATGGGCGACAATCCGTCAAGAGAGCTCGACCTCTCCACATGGATCTCAGCAGGCTGCACAGTCATTTTCGGCGGTGTTGCTGCTTACCTGATCTTCAACGGAACAGGCGTTTCTGCTGCTGACCTCGCTACTTACGGATTCAAGCTCGGCTGGGCTTCCCCTTGGGTTTCTTCCGCAATGGGTATCATCGCAGGTATCGCGATCGGTATCATCACAGAGTACTACACCTCCACAGATCACAAGCCTACACAGAAGCTTGCTGAAATGTGCACAGAGGGTGAGGCTTTCGTTGTTACAAAGGGTGACGCTGTCGGTTCAAGATCAGTTCTTCTCCCTGTATTCGTAATCATCGTTGCTTTGATTGTTTCCGGTGTAATCTGCGGTTCTTACGGTATCGCAATCTCCGCTCTCGGTATGCTCGCATTCGTTGGTGCCACAGTATCCATCGACGCATTCGGTCCTATCGCAGACAACGCAGGCGGACTTGCAGAAGCTTGCCACCTTGCACCTGACGTTCGTAAGATCACAGATAAGCTCGACGCTGTCGGCAACACAACAGCAGCTATCGGTAAGGGCTTCGCAATCGGTTCTGCTGCATTCGCTACAGTTTCCCTCATCATGGCTTACGTTGGTAACTACACAGAGATCGGCCAGCCTCTCCAGCTCAACTTCGCTTCCTTCTTCGTAGTAGCAGGCGGTATCCTTGGTGGTGCGCTTGTTGAATACTTCTGCGCTATCCTTACAGATAACACGATCGACGCAGCTAAGATCATGGCTGATGTCGGCGACAAGCAGATGACACAGGAAGTTCTTGACGGCAAGGCTAAGCCTGACTACAACATGATGATCTCCATGGCAGCTAAGGAAGCTATCCACAGAATGGTTCTTCCTTCAGTTCTCGCGCTCCTCATCCCTATCGTAGGCGGCTTCATCCTCGGTGTTGAGTTCGTCGGCGGTATCCTCGTAGGTGCTACGATCGTTGCTATCCCGAGAGCTATCTTCATGGGTAACTCCGGCGGTGCGTTCGATAATGCCAAGAAGTACATCGAGCAGGGTATGCTCGAGGGCTACGGCAAGGGTTCTGCAGCTCACAAAGCTTCAGTTACGGGCGACACGATCGGTGATACACGTAAGGACGTTGTAGGCGTTGCTCTGGACATCTTCATCAAGCTCATGTCCACAGTTGCTAACACCATCGCTCCTATCATCAGAAACTTCCGTATCTTCGGTTGATCTGATACAGCAATTCGAAAATATGGCGGCTGTCTTTTACAAGGCAGCCGCTTTTCATAAGAATCCCTTTACAAACGGGGATTCAGATGGTATCATCACCAAGTTGCCTTAATCGCAGTTTTGCGGAAGACTCCGACCCTTACCTTCGATTTTGGCGTATTTATTCTAAAGGAGGAAAGATTTATGTCAGCATCTTTCGACAAGCAGGCTATCATCAAGGAATATGCTCTTTCTGAGGGCGACACAGGTTCTCCTGAGGTTCAGGTTGCACTTCTTAC
>JAFWQC010000089.1 GCA_017509245.1 Clostridiales bacterium
AAGGCTCTGCATACCGGAAAGAAGATTATAAGCCGCGATAAAGAACGGGATCTGCAGGAGCAGGGAAGCCGTGCTCTTAAGAGCATATACGGGCTTATAGTGATTGATCTTATAGTATTCCTGGAGCATCATGAAGCGCTCGTCACCCTTGAAGGTGGATTTGATGTGCTTGATCATGGGAGCCATCTTGACCTGGATATCACGCTCCTCGGCCTGAAGTTCATCAGCGCGTTTATAAAGAGGGAGCACCAGGAAGTTAACAGCAAGGCTTAAGAAGATAATGGATAAGCCTGCATTGCCTATTATTCTGTTGGCAATGGTAAATACGACTTCGAATAGAAGCTCGAGAGGTGAGATTATAAACGTGTAAAGCATCGAAAGAAACGACATTGATCTTTATGCCTCTTTCTTTGCAGGTGCTGGTTTCTTTCTCTTATTCTTTTTGGATTTCTTGGCCTGAATCTGGGCTTTGCGCTCTTCTTCGGCCCTCTTAGCCACTACTTCGTTGTATTTATCCAGAACGAAGTCAACAGAACGCTTTGCGCCTTCGCCGATGTTGACCCATGTCTGTTCACGGGCCTTGTCACGTCCGGCCTTGAAAGACGGATCGTCGATACACTTGTCGATAAGATCCTTTATATTGCCGACGTTGTCATCCGTAAGTTCGATTCCGAGTTCGGGAAGGATACGGAATGTCCAGAGGGGCTCGTCGATCCAGTAAGCATCATACGGGCTTACATCGAATTTTGCATTTGTATAGATGACAGGCTTGTCGAAGACAAGGCAGAAATCAAAGATTACGCCTGAGAAGTCCGAGATGATGATATCTGACTGTCTTAATACTTCGAAATTATCGTTATCCCTGTTCCAGGATACATTTGACGATTCGTCATATTTTGACATGAGCTTGTCGATCATCTCTTTCTCGGATGAGAAGGACTGGGGGTGAGGTCTGATAATAACTTTATATCCCGTGGAAACAAGCGCATCGATAAGCTGCTCGCCGTATCTTGAGAGCAGACCGCTCTCGCCCCAGGAGGGAGCAAGAAGGATGGTTCTCTCATGATCAGGGCACTCGCCTGATTCCTCGAATCTTTTCTTCATCTCGTCCATATAAGGGATGCCGCAGAGGGCAATATCTCTTTTAGCAATGCCTCGCTTTTCCTCAAGCTCCCTGACCTGCTTCTCCTGATATTCACCGGATACGATGACAGCATCAAAATGGTCGATACCAAACATTCTGTAAAGCGTTATGTCGTTGGGCATGTGAGGGATATGAATGTAGGAGTCGACATTCTTTGAGCGTTTCCACTGGAATACGTCAAGGCTCGGTGTTGTTGAAAGAACGACTGAAGCATTGAGAAGGTTAAGTCTTGAGAAAGCCTTGTTGCCTTCACCGATGAACTCGGCGGAAACATATTCGTATTTCTTCTTGAATACAGGATCGTCTTCAGAGCATGTGAGGTATACGACATTCTGCTTGCGCTTCTCGAACTCATCGAGGATAGGCGCAAAAGTATTCCAATATCTCTTGCTCTCTGCGAAGATCGCGATAGGGATCTTTTTGTTGTTGATCTTGGCATTTTTGTCACTGCCGACAGAGAACTTCAATCTCATGGCAAGCGCACGCATTGAGAATACGACTACACCGAAAAGTCCGAACAGAACAGTAAACAGCATTCCGCCCGTACCGGGATCGATATACAACACTTTCATAAAATCCATAATTTGTATTCCTTCCTGTCCAACAGTAAACGCTCGTGGATATTGACACTTACCCACAGTCTTATATTTTATTATTTTTATTTATAGACTTCAACAACGGAAGATCAATTATCCCCTTCGTAACTCCAGTCTGAAGCGTTATGGGGATTGCCGTCGAGGACGTACCAGACCGAGGGCTCATATGTGTAGCCGTTATTGTTTTCGAGATCACATTCATCGGAATAGATGACCCTTTGGGGACCTTGTTTGGGATCAGAATTGATAGGATTGCCCGAGAAGGGATTGTGCGGATCTTCGATGAGGCCCGAAGTCGCCAGCGTAGGGGTATCCGCATTGGTCATGAATTCGTCGGACACCGTAAAGCCTGTGGCGTCGAAATCCTTTACCATGAACAAAGGCAGATAGAATTCCATATCGAGGCCGTTGCACTTGATATCGAACTGATCAAGTCCTCTTCCGTGATCAGCCACGATTATTATCCTCGTATTGTCGTAGACGCCCTGCTCGCGCAGATAATCGAACCACTTGCCGAGCTGGATGAAGGCCGCCATATTCGGATGATAGTGGGCAACCTGTTCTTCTGTTTCCAGCGGAAGCGTTACTCCGTCGACGGTATAGCGCTCGACCATATTGACATCGTAAGCGGTGTTGTCGACCCAGTATGCAGGGACATAATCCGGTTCCTGCAAAAGTCCGAAAGAGTGCGGCGTATCGTTGGACATCATAAGGAATGTGTTATCGGAAGAATCGCTGACTTCTGTTATATCCGGAAGATGTGTCAGTACGGGATATGAGAAAAGGATATCCTTCATGTAGCCGACGCTCCTTGAAAGACCGACCATATCCTGAACGATCGCACCGGCACTTATGCTGTCGCCCGTGTTGACTTCACCGGTTGCTGCTGATTCATTATATTTACCGCCGTCATAGAGAGTATCCTGAAGGATAAGAGGGGATATCTTCATCATGGAGAAGCAGAAGAAATTTCTGTCCCTTATTTCCCGCATCCGGGCGGACGTATCTATCGATGACTCGCCGAGGAGGTCTTCCAGATAATTAAATTTGCCTGCCGTGTTATAGCAGTGGAATTCCGGATAGTCATCATAGATGGAAAGGTCCGGGATATTCTGATATCCGGCATAAGGCGGATCACAGACCGTGACCTCATAGCCGTTATCTTTGAAGAGCACAGGCAGCACTTTGAGCGATTCATTGTGCTTGTCGACAAGCTTCTCGTCAGGTCTGTTATTAAGATTTTCCGGTGTGTATTCGTAACCGCCGAAAAGAGCCGGCGCTGCAAAGAAAGTGCGCGTACCGTAAGACATCGTGTTCGGATAATATGTAAAGCCGTCGAACTGCTCCTTGAGTTCAGGCTTCTCGTTCATGATATAAGGCACCAGCGTTCCGAGACCGCGGTCAAGCATGAGCACAACAACATTCTTTCCGTTCCTGCTTAAGGGTATCTCGGGCATCTCCGTCGAAGGTCTGGTGAATTTGGTGTTCCATGCATAAACGCCCAGCACTGTTGCAGTGTTGATGGTTCCGATGCCGATGACTGCAAGGATGCCGACAAGGATGACTGTCTCTGCGACAACCGGCAGTTTCTTATAGATCAGATAGAACAGAGCTGACACCGCTGCTATTGCTGCAAGGTTGATCACATATTCGGAAAGCTCGAAAACAGGTCTTTGATCGTACTGAAGAAGTGATGAGATGATTCCGAGCTTGGTGCCGAACAGCATATAGTCGGCAACAGAAACACCGCATATTATCCAGATTGCTTTGGCAAATACAGTTTTTGCTTTGTTACCTGCAAAAAAGAAGAATACTCCGCCCCATAATACCCAGCTGCCGAGAGCCATTATCAGTGCATTAAAGATATAAAAGCCCGGATTATATTTGTGGATATAATCTATGAAATCCTCAGGCGCTGCATTGATTACCGTGGACGGGATAAGAAGTCCTGTTATGAGTGCCATCATGACAGCACCTAGGAAGAATATTTTTCTGCTGTTCTGAGCTTCTTTAACTTCCTTCGGTTTTGTCTTTATAAATCCTGAAATGAACGGTACGGCAAGAAGCACCGAGCCTGTAGCAAGAAGGAACTTCTGCCTTGCATCAAGGTCAGGCCTTATAAGCGTTAAGACAAGTATTACGGCGCCTGCTGCGGCAAGTACGATATTAAGTGCCTTCTTGGGATCCTTAAGCTTGTAGAATACATTCTTAACGAGTGAGAATACGTTGTTTAAGAGCCAGTAGAAGACAAGTCCCGAAGGTGATCTGTAGAGCAGTACAAGGAATACTGCCGCAAGTCCGTAGACCTGTATCTTTTCTTTGACAGGGTGTCCTTTTGTATAGATGATTCCCGATACGATATTTATCAGTGTCATGAGTATAGGGAGGACATTAACGGGGAAGATTCCTATCATGAACATAGCGTCTTCTTTGCCGAGATCAGCTATAGGACCGAACTGCATGCCCTGAAGGCTCTGCATACCGGAAAGAAGATTATAAGCCGCGATAAAGAACGGGATCTGCAGGAGCAGGGAAGCCGTGCTCT
>JAFWQC010000090.1 GCA_017509245.1 Clostridiales bacterium
CTTTGGGATACAATCTGAAGCAAAAATGTATCCCAAACCTTTTAATTCCATAATTCGGGATACAAAAACGCCTTTAAAAACACCCCAAAAAAACAAAATCTGTCCATTTGGGATTTTTCAGCACTCTCCCTTCCAAAAACATTCCCCCAAAACCATGGTGCCCGGATATCGGCTCTCCGTATAATCAGACCGCCATCCTACAAAACCCGAAGTGCTATAAAATTGCAAAATCAGTGCAAATTTGGCACTGAATCTGCAATCTGATCCCATAATGCAAAAATAGTGCAGAATCTGCACTATTTTGAACACTTTTTAGCAATCTGTTTAATGGACTTTACGCCGGAGCTGCTGATATTGCAATGCTGTTACGCTCAGCCCCCGCCGTATTCTTTTCGATGCTTCTTCAAAGCCTTGAAAGTCTTATCGCTGATGACATGCTCTATGCGGCACGCATCTTCTTCGGCAGTCTTCATGTCGACACCGAGTTCCATGAGAAGTTCACTGATGACGACATGTCTCTCGTATATCTTTTTCGCGATCTTGGAACCTTCAGGTGTCAGGGTAATGTAACCCTGTCCGTCGATCTTAATGAATTCACCCTTCTTGAGGATGGCCATGGCTCTGCTTACGCTGGGCTTCGAAAAGCCTAACTGATTAGCTACATCGAGAGAGCGGACCGGTGCTCCTTTCTTTGAAAGCACAAGGATAGTCTCAAGATACATTTCTCCGGATTCCTGCATAGTGAAAGACCCTCCATTCAGAATATTGATATTTTATCATAACAACCGCTTAAGGTGCGATTATAAATGCACCGGGAGCGTAATCCGGAATAATCTCAAATTCCCGTTTTGTTTGCAGAAAAAAGGGTTGACAGCGTATTGCCCGTGGTGTATAAATTACTGCGTAATATTACGCTGTAATATAATCGGTCGATCGATAATAGAAACGGATGATAGGAATGTCTTACGATTATCAGCAAACGCATGAGAACATATTGAAAAGTGCAAGGAAGCACTTTAAGAGGAACGGCTTCCGGAATGCCTCGATAAGAACTATCTGCAAGGATGCAGGTGTTACGAACGGTGCATTCTACGCGCATTTCTCCAGCAAGGAGGAACTGTTCGGATGTATTGTCAGACCATGCATAGAGGGCTTGCTTAATCTCTATTCGTCAGAAAAAGAGCAATTCTTTGACATTAAGTGTTCTGAGGATATTATTGAGGCTTTCAAAAAATCATATTCATCTTACGAGAAAGCAATTAGCTATATCTGCGGTCACAAAGAGGAATTCCTTCTTCTGCTCGATTCAGGTGAGGGTAGCGGTTATGAATGTTTCCTGAACACCCTGATCAATGAGGAGACCGAGAACACTTTGAAGTTCCTCACAGTCAGTAAGAAGTTCATCAGTAAGAAAGAAAACATATCTGAGAACATTGCAAGGCTCGGTGCTTCATTTCTCATCATGACGATATTTAACGGTTTGAGAAATGATCAGACAGCAGATGAGATCGTTAAGGAGACATCTGTAGTAAGCGAATACTGTATTGCCGGTTACAGGCATACTTTAGGCATTTGATAATAAGGCGTGAATTAGTCACGCCTTAAAAAATAAAATATTGGTTAGCCATTGCTAACCGCCAAGGAGGTTATTTTTATGAATAAGATCGATAACAGGCTCAAGGGTAAAGACCTTATAACTGTAGGTATTTACACTGCGATATATACGGCGAGCGTTTTCCTGGTAGGAATGTTTAATGCGATCCCTATCTTCTATCCCATCTTTATGTTCTTAGGACCCGTGCTCACAGGCATCCCCATGACCCTTTACTATATCAAGATCGAGAAATTCGGTATGCTTACGATCAGCGGTATCATCTTATCCGCTTTCTGGTATATCTCCGGTTATACATGGATCAGCGTTGCATGCATTCTCCCCGCTTCGATCCTTGCAGATGTATTCCTTAAGGTCATCGGACACAAGAAGTTCAAGGCTATCATGATAAGCTACATTTTCTTCTCGATGGGTCTTCTCGCAGGTCCTGCTAATCTCTGGTTTGCAGGCGCAGGCTACTGGGACGGCATCAGGGATTCCATGGGCGAACAGTATGCAGAGCAGCTCGCAAAGTTTATGCCTCTGTGGTTCCTCCCTGTCTCTATCGTCCTCATCGCACTGGGTTCAGTATGCGGTGCTCTGCTCGGCAGGAAGATGATGAATAAGCACTTCAAGAAGGCCGGTATTGCTTAATGGACCGTTATATTGAGAAAAAGAAGTTTAAGCTTGATCCCAGGACAAAACTGCTTCTCATCATTGCCGTGGCAACACTGGAAATGGTTAATGTGAATATTTACTTCACGATAGCAGTTGGTACTATTCCCTTCCTTCTGTTTTTGAGTAACAGGCAGTTTTTGGGAGCATTTAAATATTATATTTTGTTCCTGATCGCAGCATTTATCCATGTTCACAGGGTGAATATCGAAGTGAATATGTTTGTCAATATGTTTGTCGTTCTTTTGGGCGGTCTTATATTGAAACTTGCCCCGGCTTTCACAACAGGAGATTACATCATCGAATCAACAAGTGTCAGTGAAGTTATTGCGGCAATGAACAAGATGAGATTCAGCCGCAAGTTCACGATCCCGGTGTCGGTTATATTCAGATTCCTTCCTGCATTAAAACAGGAGAACCATGCGATACATGATGCGGCAGCTATGCGCGGGATCATAATAACAAGACGCAAGTTCTGGGAAAACCCGTTAAGGGCATTCGAATACAGGATGATCCCGCTGATGATTTCCGTGGCAAATACCGGCGAGGATCTCTCGGCGGCGGCTCTGTCGAGAGGTCTCGATAATCCGGCAAAACACACAAATTATACGGATGTCAGATTTACAAAACGAGACCTGTTTGCCGTCTTGTGCGTGACCGTTTTATTGGGCTCGGTCTACTTGATTACTATGTGGCTTAAGGTGAAATAAATGATAGATTTTAATAATGTTTCCTTCGAATACGAAGACGGATCTGAGACTATCTCTAATCTTGATCTTAGTATTCCGGATGGACAGGTTATATTGCTGTGCGGAGGATCCGGCTGCGGAAAATCCACACTTATACGAATGATCAACGGTCTCATACCGAATTATTACAAGGGTAAACTATCCGGTAAAGTTACGGTGGACGGACTCGACACAGCCGAGGCTCCTCTGCATGTGCTCGCAGAGCATGTTTCTTCGGTTTTCCAGAACCCGAAAACACAATTCTACAACGTCGATTCGACGGAAGAGATGGTATTCGGTCTCGAAAACCGCGGCGTAAGCCGTGAAGAAATGAAGGATAGACTGGAAGGCACGGTAAAAAAGCTGAGGCTTGAGAATCTTCTCGGAAGAAATCTTTTCAAGATGTCAGGCGGCGAAAAACAGAAAGTCGCATGTGCATGTGCTGACACCTCCGATACAGGCATCATCGTGCTTGATGAGCCGTCCTCCAATCTGGATCTTCATTCCATAAATGAACTCTCAAGGATAATAAAGATCTGGAAGAATGCCGGTAAAACTGTTGTCATTGCCGAACACAGGCTTTATTACGTTTTGCCTCTCGCAGACAGAGTTCTTTATATGAATAACGGTATCGTTGAAATGGACTGCACTCCGGACGAACTGGTTGACCTCGGAAAAGAGAAAATGGCAGAAATGGGTCTGCGAAGCACAGACATACATAACCTTCCGTTAAACGGTGATAAGACAAGCGGAACCGGGAAGATCGTTCTGGCGAACTTCCACTACACTTATCCCGGACGTCTTCAGGAATCTCTTAACGTTCCGTACTTAAATGTAACACGCAATGCCGTCATCGGAATCGTCGGTGACAACGGAGCCGGCAAGTCAACTTTCGCACGTAACCTCTGCGGACTTGAAAGGCACGCTACCGGAAATATCGAGTATGACGGAAACATCTTTGCAAGACGCAGGAGACTTAAAAGCACGTTCATGGTAATGCAGGATGTCGGTCACCAGCTCTTTACAGATGATGTGACAACAGAAATGGAATTCAGTCTTGAAAAGGAAGATGAGGATTCTGAGGAACTGATCAACAAAGTTCTAGAGGACTTGAATCTCAGCGATAAAAAGGAACGTCATCCTCACTCTCTTTCAGGCGGCGAGAAGCAGAGAGTCGCAATCGGAAGCGCCGTTGTCTCCAACAGGGATATCATTGTTTTCGATGAGCCGACAAGCGGACTGGACTACCGCAATATGAAAGCTGTTTCGGCGCTTGTCAGGGATCTGAAGGATAAAGGTAAAACAGTATTCATAGTAACTCATGATCCGGAGCTCATCGCCGAGTGTTGTGATGAACTTATCTACATGCAGGGCGGAAAAGTACTTGAATATGGAAAGCTCAACAAGGAGCTGTATGACAGATGGCTTTACAGAACGAGCACGATCAAGGAAAGCAGAAGAGTCTCCTCCGATGAGCAGCTGACTCCTCTGAAGCGCATGTGGCAGCTGGCTTACAAGGAGCATCCCAAGCTTATCTTATCGATAATCCTTGCAGTAATCGGTGTTCTTGGAAATGCTCTTCCATATATTGCTGCAGCGAATATCCTCGCAGGCCTTCTTGAAGGCGTACGGGATATAGAGACCTATGCATTCTGGTGCGTATTCGGAGCAATAGGTTTTGTTATAAAGCCCGTCTTCTATTCTTTAGGACTCGGTATAAGCCACAGGGCTACATTCAATACATTAGCGGATATCAGAAAAGCCATGTTCGATAAGCTCCCGAGAATGCCTCTCGGAACGATCATAGATACATCCAGCGGAAAACTGAAGCAGATAATCGTGGATGAGGTTGAGAGCATGGAAAGGCCTCTTGCACATATGATCCCTGAGATGACAGCAAACGTATTGGGTGCGATCAGCATATGGGCTTATCTCATGTACATCGACTGGCGCATGGGTCTTATTGCGCTTATCTCTGTTCCTGTCGGACTGATATTTGCAATATTTATTCTTATCGGATATGCAACTGACTATGAGCGGAGTGTAAGAACGGTTCAGGACATGAACAGATCAATAGTCGAATACATCCACGGCATCGAAGTCATAAAAGCATACAACCAGGGTGAGGGTTCATTTGTGAAGTTCAAGAAGAGAGTCCTTGCCACAGCACAGTATTACTACGACTGGATGAAAAGGATACAATACAAGTGGTCACTTACATATGCCATTGCTCCCGCAACACTTATCACAGTTCTTCCTCTTGGCTGGATAATGTATACGAACGGTACTCTTGATGCAGGAACATTCATGACTTCGATCATGCTTTCAATGTGTTTTGTCGGACCCGTCATGGAAGCGATCAGTTTCTCGGACACTTTAACAAAGGTTAAGACAACTGTAGGAACCGTTGATGAGATCCTGAACGGAAGTGAGCAGATACATGCTGACAGTGATAAGGAAATAAAGGATCACACTATCTCAATGAAGGATGTTTCCTATTCCTATCACCAGGGAATACAGGTGCTTCACGACATAACACTGAACATGCCCGCTAACACAAAGACAGCATTAGTCGGGCCTTCCGGCAGCGGTAAATCTACTATCGCAAAACTCATAGCGGGATTCTGGGATGTGGAAGACGGAACATTGACGATGGGTGGAATTGATTTTAAGGACATTCCGCTTAAGCAGCTTTATGAACAGATAGCTTTTGTATCACAGGATATTTATCTGTTTGACGATACCGTCCTGAACAATATCAGGATGGGACGCATGTCTGCTACTGATGAGGAAGTTATGGCAGCAGCTGAAGCTCCAGGATGCAAGGAGCTAATTGAAAATCTTGCTGACGGCTACAACACAGTAGTCGGTCAGGGCGGCGCGCATCTCTCGGGCGGTGAGAAGCAGCGTATTGCTATTGCCAGAGCCATGATCAAGGACGCTCCGATAGTTATCCTTGATGAAGCTACAGCATATATTGATCCGGAGAACGAAGCAGTCATTCAGGAGGCTATCGGAAATCTCATCAAGGGCAAGACAGTTATTGTTGTAGCTCACAGATTGTCGACCATTACAGATGCGGATCAGATCATCGTGGTCGATAAAGGCACGTTACAGGCAACGGGAACACACGCAGAATTGCTTGGCAAATGCGAATTATACCGTCTTATGTGGGATGCCCATACCGGTGTTGCACAAGGAGGTGCCGCATGATAGAAGCTTTGCATAAGATCTTTCTTTTCGCGGGAAAGGAAAAGAAAAATATTTATAAATCAATATTCGTGAGTTTTCTTAAAGCATGTTTCAACATGCTCCGTATCGCAGCAATATATGTTATCGTTACTGCGCTCGTTTTAAAGGAGACATCCGTCATACCTGCTCTGACAGCTCTGCTTCTGATGCTCATAAGCATTCTGGGAAATTCACTTACACGCAATGTATCTCTTCTTCAGCAAACACATGCGGGATATTTTATGAGTGCTGATAAGCGTCTTGATATAGCTCAGCGTCTTAAGAAAGTTCCCATGGGGTTCTTCAATGACAACAGCGTCGGTGAGCTTACGGGAATCTCCACAACGATTCTCGATACGGTAGAGAATCTGGGCGCGATGGTCCTTGTTCTCGTTCTTGGTGGATTGATCAACACTGTCATCTTCTTCCTGATGATCCCTTTCCTTGATGTCAGGATCGCATGCATTGTCCTTGGCGGAATAATCGTATATATGTCCTTCACATCGATAATGGAGCACAGGACCAGGGTTCTTGCTCCAAAGAGGGAACAGAGTAAAACGGTTATCATTTCCGAAGTGCTCGAAAACCTTCACGGCATGAGCGTCGTAAAATCCTTCAATCTTACAGGAAAAGGGGATCAGCGTTTAAGGCAGGCCATAGACAAATACAGAGACAGCAACATGGCTCTTGAGAAGATGTTCATTCCTTTTACGATGATGCAGAATATGCTTCTTGGCTTCTTTAAGGTTGCGATCATATTCTTCTCCGCATACTTCTATCTGAACGGAAGCATGCTGCTTCAGACAGCGCTTATATTGATCATTGTTTCTTTCCAGATATTTGCAGAGGTTGAACAGACTGATTCCGGATTATCGATGCTAAGGATCGTAACCAGCTCCATCGATCAGGTTAAGAAGGCGGACAGCATGCCTGTTATGGATGCGGACGGAGAGGATTATGCTCCTGCTAACCACGATATCCTTATTGATAATATTGACTTCGCATATGGCAGTAAGTGTATTCTTCATAATGCTTCATTAAGCATCCCCTCGAATTCAATGACAGCTTTTGTCGGCCCTTCCGGAGCAGGAAAGACGACGCTTGCACTGCTCATCTCCAGGTTCTGGGATGTGGATAAAGGAAGCATCTCGATAGGCGGTAAAAACATAAAGGATTATACGCTTGAATCCCTTATGTCGCAGATAAGCATCGTATTCCAGAATGTCTATCTTTTCGATGACACGATAGAAAACAACATACGCTTCGGCTGCCCCGGAGCCACCAGAGAACAGGTCAAGGCGGCTGCAAGAATGGCATGCTGCGATGATTTTATCGAGAGCCTGCCTGACGGTTATGACACAGTTGTCGGCGAAGGAGGCTCAATGCTCTCCGGAGGCGAGAAACAGAGGATCTCCATTGCAAGAGCAATACTGAAGAACTCTCCGATCATAATACTTGATGAGGCGACTGCTAATGTCGATCCGGAGAATGAGGATAAGCTCAAATCCGCTTTTGAGGCGCTGACTCATAACAAAACCGTCATCATGATCGCTCATAGGCTTGAGACCATAAGAAATGCCGACAAGATCGTAGTGATCAATAACTGTTCCGTTGTATCAGGCACTCACAAAAGTCTTATGGCTGATAATCCTGTATACAGCAGGTTTATCCGTATGAGAGAAAGAGCATCTGACTGGAGAATGCTCGGTGCCGTAAAATAATCAACTGGATAACAGGATAGAAATAATACAGGCTGTCCCGCCGTGGTGTGGAGACAGCCTGCATTATTTTGGCGCTAAGCCATAAAAACTTAGGGGAGGAAAACGGCTTTTCAAAATCTGCTGATTGTAATCGCAGTTTTCTATGGTTCCCTCGTGTGCATTAGGAAGTGACAATAAAGAATTCTGTATGTTGCGTGAGAAATATTAACTGTGTGTTTTGACCTATGGAAATTGGGTGTGTTTACGGGTCACTTCCTAATGCTGTTCACGGGTAAGATTGATGAATGACTGATTTATTATTTCTGCAGGTCTCTATATGATCTGCGTTTTTTTCTGTTACCTCACTTTTTGTTCGATGGTTAGCAATCGCTAACTGTTAGGGCAAAAATCAAACCTGAACTTTGTCAGGTTTGATCTCAGATTCCCAGTATTTGTTTTAATCCGGTAATGCAGAATTCGGCAGCGGTCTGCGTCTGCTTTACGGTCTCTTCTTCAGGATTCCCGGAAAGGAAACTGTCGAAAACTGTATTTATAATGAAAAAACTTATTCTTGTTATCAGCACCCCGGAAATATTCTCAGGCCTGCTGATAAACATTTTGCAATGATTCAGCAGTTCCAGTGTATCATCGGTTTCCGTTGCGGCGATCTGTTCGGGAAGCTTCTCATATTTTGTTCCTGCGCTTGATGTCAGCAATAATCTGAATATATCCGCGTGTTCGTAAATGTAGTGGATCATTACGCGGTCAGATACAAACGCCTTGTCCAGAACCTTTCCGAATTCCTTAGCCGAGCGGATCTTATCAAAGCGTGAACTTTCTTCGGAATATAGATCGTCCATTCCCTTTATCACCGGATCGACAAGCTTCGCAAACAGGTCTTCCTTGCTGTCAAAATGTGAGTAGAACGCCCCGTTTGTTACGCCGGCATCGTTGCAGATCTGACGGATCGACGCACCTGAGAATCCATTTTGCATGAAGCTTATGCGTGCACTTTCCAGTATGCGGTCGTGTGTCCTGTCAAAGCTGTATCCCACGCGGAAAACTCTCCTCACAATTAATTATTACCGTGTAATATTACAACGTAATATATCAATTGTCAACAGTATTTATGGGGTCTGACCCCGTTAATTTTATTTGATTTTTTTGCAAAAAATATCAAAACCCTCCCCCGAAGCAGGAGGCAGAGCAGTAAGCAGAAACGGGGGTTCTATATAACCAAAGCCATCATTTCCCCGGTATCGTACCCTCTGTATTTTCAGTCAGGATCTTCTTTAATGTCCTCCACCCCAGGACCGCGCATTTTACTCTCGCCGGCATGTGTGAGACCGCCGACAGATACATCGCTTCATCGAGTTCTTCAAGCTGTTTCTCATCAGTTACGGTACCGTCGATCATGCCAAGGAATATCTCTATCCTGGAGAGTGCATCGTCTCTTGTAAGACCTATGACATTGTCGATCATCATATCCACAGAAGCCTGTGAGATCGCGCATCCGCAGCCGGTATAAGAAGCATCGGTTATGATGCCGTCTTTTACCTTGAGCATGAGGATTATGTCATCGCCGCAGCTCGGATTAACGCCGCGCAGGACGATGTCGGGATCCTCCATCTCATACTTGTGCAAAGGGTTGATGTTGTGGTCGTTTACTATTTCTCTGTACAGATCTTTTAATTCCATGATCAGTAACCCAGGACCTTTCTCACACGGGATACACAGTTTATGAATCTCTGCGCTTCGTTCAGTGTGTTATAAGCATATACGGAAGCTCTGACACATGATCCTATTCCCATGTACTGCATGAGCGGCTGGGCGCAGTGATGGCCTGCTCTCACGCATATATGATCCTCATTTAATATCGATGCAACATCGTGCGGATGGCAATCCTTTATATTGAAGGAGATTATCCCGTGGTGTTCTGAGGGCTCCTTTGAACCGTATATCTCAACTCCGGGGATCCGGCGCATTTCCTTCATAAGGAATTCCGTCACGCGGTTTTCCTGGTCTCTTATGTAGTTAAAGCCTGTCTTCGATATATATCTGCATGCGGCTGCAAGACCGGCTGCACCGCCCGCATTGACCGTGCCCGCTTCAAATTTATGCGGAATCTCTGCATATGTCGCATCTTCACGCGTAACATATTCGATCATCTCACCGCCAAGCATATAGGGATCCATTTTCTCAAGCAAATCCTTTCTGCCGTACAGCACGCCAATGCCCATTGGGGCAAGCATCTTATGGCCTGAGAACGCATAGAAATCACAGTCAAGCATACTCACGTCGACTTCGGTATGGGCAACTGCCTGGGCTCCGTCGATCACCGTAACGGCACCAACGGACTTTGCGGCAGATATTATCTTCTTGACAGGGTTTTCCCTGCCCCACACGTTGCTTACATGCGCAACTGAGACGAGACGTGTCTTTTCGGTGATCTTCTTTTCGAGCTCGCCGTCAGAGATAAGACCTGTCATGTCCGGTTCGATAAATACAAGGGACGCACCGGTCCGTCTGGACAGCCTCTGCCACGGCAGAAGATTGCTGTGATGTTCTGATACGGTAACGACGATGTTATCGCCTTCTTTTATCTCCACGGCCGATGCTATGCACTCTGATACAAGGTTCAGAGATTCCGTCGTGTTGCGCACGAAAATGACCTCCGAAGGATCGCCCGCACCAATAAAAGATGCGACGGTTTTCCGCGCATCTTCGTAGCGGTCCGTCGCATCCATTGCAAGATCATATAGTCCCCTTAAAGGGTTTGCATTGCTGCTCTTGTAAAAATCCTCAGCAGCTCTGATGACATAATCGGGTTTTTGTGTCGTTGCCGAATTGTCAAAATAGACAGGAGGATCTTCACTCCTGAACAGCTCAAAATCTCTTCTTATCGTATGTACAGTCACGACAACACCCCGTCAACAAGTTTATTGATAACGCGGCGGAGTTCCTTATTCGCCAGCTGTTCAGTCAGTGTGTTGAACTTGGATCTTATAATCAGTCTTATAGCTGAATCTTCGTCAAATCCCCTGGTCATAAGGTAATAGATTATCTCGTCGGAGATCTTGCCGACACTTGCGCCGTGGTTTCCTTCAACATCTTCCTCGCCGCACAGGATTATCGGTACAGACTGGTTATCGACATCAGGTGACAGAAGGATAACTTCTTCGTTCTCCGCACCTTTTGCTCCCTTGCATCCGCTCTTGAAATCAAGCACTCCGCGGAAGATCTTTGATGCGGAATCGAGCAGCACGCCGTCGCATCTCATATCACTCTTTGTGTTGGGCGCGATATGGTCGGCGATCATGTTGATATCAAGCCTCTGCGAGCCGTTTAACAGATAGTCGCCATGAGCAAGATATTCCGCATTTTTACCATCGAGGGATACATTCGATGCGATATAGGACATCTTTGAACCCATATCAAGTCTTACCACTTCAAGATACGAATCAGCGAGAAGTTTTGCTCTGAGGTCATCGATATAGAGCGTGTCCTTTTCAAGAAGCTGGATCCTTATAAGCTTTAATCTCGCATTTTCTTCGAGAATGTAAGACGTGCTGTTGATCGCCGCATCAGTTGCCGATCCCCTTACTACTTCAACAAGGGTTGCTTCGACACCGCGCGCCACTCTTATCACGCGCTGTACGACGCCGGAACCCGTGAAAGATAATGTTACTTCAGCATCTCCCTTAACGGTCATGAGCCTGCTGTCAGGTGATAAAAGTTTGTTAATGTCCTCACCTGAAGCACTTACGGGAAGCAATTCCTCATAATCGTTATTTGCTATTATCCCGTTCCCGAAAATATATTGCTCGACATTTTCCTTCCTGATCTTGGAGGTGTTAATCCTGACCGTATCACCGTTCATGCCGAGCTTTGCAAAAGTCAGAACGGGTGATGTGTTTATCATATATTTTTCTGTCATGTCATCACTCCCCTTACGCCTTGTGTCCGCTCATCTCGATCTTGATGAGATTGTTCATCTCGACAGCATATTCAAGCGGCAGTTCCTTTGATACGGAATCAGCAAAGCCGCTGACGATAAGAGCCTTCGCATCTTCTTCCGACATGCCTCTGCTCATCAGATAGAAGACAGCCTCGTCGCTGATACGGCCAATCTTTGCTTCATGTCCGACATCCGCATCGTATGCCTTGATATCCATTGCAGGAACCGTGTCGGCTCTTGAGATCGAATCGAGCATCAGGGAGTCGCAGGATACGGAACACTTTGAATTGGTCGCCGCCTTCTCGATAACGACAGAGCTTCTGAACATTCCGATACCGCCGCTCTTGGAGATCGATTTAGCCGTAATAACAGATGATGTGTTGCGTCCGACATGGACAACCTTACAGCCTGTATCAAGATTCTGACCTTCGCCGGAGAACGTGATTCCCGTATAGGTCATCTTGGAATTATCTCCCTTAAGGATCGTCATCGGATACAGATAGGAAACACGGGAACCGAATGAACCTGATACCCATTCCATCTTTCCGCCCTCTTCGATCAGGGCCCTCTTGGTATTGAGATTGAACATGTTCTTTGACCAGTTCTCGATCGTTGAATAGCGGAGTCTCGCATTCTTCTTTACATAAAGTTCAACGCAGCCTGCGTGAAGATTTGCAACGTTGTATTTAGGTGCGGAACAGCCTTCGATAAAGTGAACATCAGCACCTTCGTCAACGATGATTATCGTGTGCTCAAACTGTCCTGCACCTGCAGCATTTAGTCTGAAGTACGACTGAAGCGGAACATCGACCTTTACTCCCTTCGGAACGTATACGAATGATCCGCCTGACCATACCGCACCGTGCAAAGCCGCGTACTTGTGATCTGTCGGTGGTATGAGCTTCATGAAATACTCTTTTACCATATCCTCATAACCGGTCTTGATGGCTGTCTCGATGTCCGTATAAACGACACCCTTCTTTGCCACTTCCTCCTTGAGATTATGGTAGACGATCTCTGAATCGTACTGTGCTCCGACGCCTGCAAGTGAAAGTCTTTCTGCCTGGGGGATACCTAATTTCTCAAACGTTTCCTTGATGTCTTCAGGAACGTCCTCCCAGTTGTTCTTCATGTCGGTCTTGTGCCTTACATAGGATGCGATCCTGTTCATGTCGAGTTCTTCTATCGAAGGACCCCAACAGGGCATGTCCATATTATTGTAGATATCCAGGCACTTTAACCTTAATTCTCTCACCCATTCAGGATCTCCTTTTTCTTCCGAGATCCTCTTAATGATCTCTTTGGTAAAACCGTCTTCCTCTCTGATGTAATCATCGGAAGATTCGTCGAACCTGAAATCATATCTTTTGAAATCTACATCTTTAATATTTACGTTAGCCATCTATATACTTCTCGAATCCGTTTCTGTTAATCTCATCGATCAGTTCGGCACCGCCGGACTTCGCGATCTTTCCCTTAACCAATACATGTGTCTTATCTACATCCAATGCTTCAAGAATTGCAGCATTGTGAGTGATGATGATAAGTGTTCCGCCGTATTTCTTCTTGTATGCACTGATGCCCTGCGACACGGTCCTTACCGCATCGACATCAAGACCGGAGTCTGTCTCGTCGAGTATCGCAAGCTTCGGCTTTAATACAAGAAGCTGCAGGATCTCCGCCTTCTTCTTTTCGCCGCCCGAGAATCCGACATTGACGTCTCTGTCCACATATGAAGGATCCATGTTGATCATCTCCATAGCTTCTTCAAGTATCTTGTTAAATTCCGAGAACTTGATCTTCTTTCCTGTAAGCTGCTGCAATGAACTTCTCAGAAAGCTCCTCATCGTAATGCCGGGAACTTCGATCGGGTTCTGGAAAGAAAGATAGATGCCCTTCATTGCGCGCTTGTCAGGCGACATGTCTGTGATATCTTCGCCCTCGAAAATGATGCTTCCGGATTCGATCTCATATGCCGGACCGCCCATAATCGAGAAACCCAATGTTGATTTGCCAGCGCCGTTAGGACCCATGATTATGTGTGTCTCTCCGCGTCCAACGGTAAGGTCAACGTTTCTTAATATCGGTGTCTTCTCTTCACCGACTGTTGTGCTGAGATTTTTGATCTCCAAAATCGTATTATTTGACATAGCTTATTCCTTTCAGTTAGCAATCGCTAACTGAATAAGCATACACACTATTTCCCACCCCTTCAATAGGTAAATATGCTAAACTGTAATATATTGAAAATTGTGGTATTTTGTATATTTCCTATTGATTTGGTAGGATTATCGTTGTATCATCTTATTGTGCCATAAAAACCCATAGTTTGGCGCATTCACCTTTTGTAGCATCATGTGTTGTCATATTTCTCCTCTTTATCTGTACACATGAAAAAGTTATGCGCCTGATCCCGACTTAGGGTTGCGGTAAATAATTTCACATTATAAAGCCCGGAAACGTTTTGTTCCCGGGCTTTTTCATTGTAATACTCTGCTTGTTCTTTTCTTCTTGCGAAAAGCAGAGCGTCCCGGAGTGATCTGACTCCCCGGGACACTCCCCAAAGGTAAAAAATATTGATAATGAAGGATCAGTTGTTCGAGAGAATGATGTTGTTTAATACACCCTCAAGATATTCCTGCTTGCCTGATGCGGGCGCCTTAGGAGCCTTGAGTTCTGCTGCCTTGGAAGCAAGCTCTTCAAGAGTTGCGCTTCCGTCTCTGACCTTTTTGCCAAGCTCTGATTCGAATGAGGAGTAGCGCTCTTTGATGTTGTCTTCAATTCTGCCGTCCTCGATCATCTCGGCCGCCTTGAGAAGTCCGTAAGCAAATGAATCCATACCGAGAATAAACGCATGGAACATATCCTCATATGTATTGCTTGGTCTTCTGTTCTTGGAGTCGAAGTTGATGCCGACAGGAAGTCCGCCGTTCTTTACGATCTCATACATTGCAAGTGTTGTATCGTAAACATTGCTCGGGAAGCAGTCTGTATCCCATCCGAGCATGATGTCACCCTGGTTTGCATCGATGGAACCGAGCATTCCGTTAATGCGGCTGATACGGAGTTCATGCTGGAATGTGTGACCTGCAAGAGTTGCATGGTTTGCTTCGATGTTCATCATGAAGTCCTTGTCGAGACCGTATTCACGTAAGAATCCGATTGCTGTTGCCGCATCATAATCATACTGGTGCTTCATCGGTTCCTTGGGCTTCGGTTCGATAAGGAATGTTCCCTTGAATCCGATGCTCCTGCCGTAATCTCTTGCGATCTTCATGAGATTTGCGATATTCTCCTGCTCGAACTTTACCTGAGTATTAAGCAGTGTCTCATAACCTTCTCTTCCGCCCCAGAATACATATCCGCGGCCGCCGAGCTTAACAGTCATATCAATGGCTTTCTTTACCTGGGCTGCTGCGAAACAATATACCTCCAGCTCGTTGGTGCTTCCCGCACCGTTCATAAATCTGGGATTGGAGAACATGTTGGCCGTTCCCCAAAGACACTTGATATCAGTTCCCTTTGTCTTCTCGAGAATGTAGTCTGTGATCTCATCAAGTCTTCTGTTTGTCTCATTGATATCGTCAGCCTCAGGTACGAGGTCTACATCGTGGAAACAATAATACTTAATGCCGAGCTTCTTCATGAACTCGATGCCGGCGTCGACCTTTGCCTTTGCATGCTCCATCGTGCCTTCAGTCTCAGAGCCGAATCTCTTGTCGATCGTTCCTCGTCCGAACATATCGACACCGTTGGCGCAAAGGTTATGCCACCATGCCATCGCAAAGGGAAGCTGGTCGCTCATCTTCTTTCCCATTACGACCCTGTCGGGATCATAGTATTTAAAAGCAAAGGGGTTCTTGCTCGAAGGTCCCTCATACTTGATCTCGGGAATGCCTTTAAAGATCTCTTCCATATAATATCCTCCTGAATCAGTACAGTTTAGTTAGCGGCGGCTAACCGCCACACCTCTTTATTCTATTGGATATATGGTAATAGTCAATATGAAAAATAACCCGGAGTGTCAGCTCCGGGTTATCCTTTATGATGTTAAGAATTGAAAGAACATCATTCAAATCGAGGCAGATAGAAGTGCTGTCTACTCAACACGTACTATAGATTTCCGAACTGTTTTCAACAACACATCGGCTCTATATAGGATGCCTCTATTTGGTTTTTTATGGCATGAATTCATTATATATGATATTCCTACCAATTCAATAGGAAATTAAAATTTTCAACAAATTTGTTTGTTATTGTTCGTTTTCGACATATGTCGATAACAAATAATAGCATGTATTCCATGAACGCACAAGCTTCATCTCATCGATCGTCCGTTTGAATATTGTCCCAAAAACGGGACTGCTTTATTTGATTTAACAGAACATAAGTTCTATAATTAATTCAAAAGAAGGGGGGGACTTATATGGAAGATTTTAAGAAAAAGCAAACTATTCACGCCGCAGGACTGGATATATCACTCTATTCCTTAGGTTCAGAAAATGAGTTTATATCACTAACGGATATCGCAAAGTACCGGAGCATTGATCCGAGATTTACAATTCACAACTGGCTTCGAGGCAGAGACGTTATCGAATTCCTTGGCTTATGGGAAGTTTTGCATAATCCCGGTTTTAAACGTATCGAATTCGATACCTTTAAAAATGGAGCAGGCACAAACGCTTTTGTTTTCTCAATAAAAAACTGGACAGAAAATCTAAATGCAGCAGGTCTCTTCACCAGGTCAGGCCGGTATGGCGGAGGCATATATGCGCATATTGATATTGCATTTGAATTTGCTTCCTGGTTATCGCCGGAATTCAAGCTATACATTATCCAGGACTATAAGCGTCTGAAATCCTCCGAGAATAAATCACTTGACTGGAGTCTTAGACGCGAGATAGCCAAACTAAACTATCGTATACATACAGATGCAATAAAGAATAATTTGATCCTGCCTGAATTAACAGCTGCGCAGATATCGTACAAATACGCTGATGAAGCAGATCTGCTGAATGTAGCTCTGTTTGGTATGACTGCGAAGCAGTGGAAAGATGCAAATCCAAACTGCAAAGGAAATATCCGTGATCAAGCAGACCTTAATCAATTGCTCGTGCTGGCTAATATGGAAAGCTATAACGCGGTTCTTATAGAACAGAGAACGCCTATGTCTGAGCGTCTGGTGCTTCTAAGAGATCTTGCCGTTAAGCAAATGAGCACATTGTCGGCTATTGATATGGACAGATTTAAAAAGCTCCAAGGGTAGAAGTTCAAGGGGCATTTCGGCTGTTCACATGTATCAGAACAGCGTGCATATCCATGCGATAAGCGCGCAGACGGGGATATAGACCAGGTAGTGGATAACATGTGTCCATTTGTTATATCCGAACATGTGACGGCCGACGATGCCCTTAACTTCGGGATAGTATCTCGGGAAGAAGTTGGAATTACAGAGCAGCACCCAGTCAAAGAAAATGATATCGAATGTCTCCATACCGTAGAGCATGATGATGAACCTGATAAAAAACTGCAAAAATCCGAAGCCGTTTTTTACTCCGTCCCATCCACCCAGGATGAATGCAGCAGGATACATGAGGAACGCGAAAATGATTATTATCCAGCCTATCGCATGTGCGCCTTTGAAACGCTCTTTGCGGTCGGGAATAACTGCAAGGATATCTTTGTGAGCAGAGCCGAAGAATCTCTTATCCTGAATAAAGGCGACGCCGCCGTAAAGGATAAGAAAATATGCAGCCATAAGCGTCAGCGTCGCTAATACTGTGATGATCACCCGAACAATCCTTTCTTCACATAAGGCTCAGATGCGATTCCTAAAAAGTCATAGCCTGTGTCCTTTATAACCTTTTCGAGCACGCCCGGATCAACAGAGTCTTCGCTGATAAATGTTGCTTCCTTTTTGGCGCGGGATGCCTTGACCTTCTTTGCGGAAGGGACCACTTTCCGGATTGCGTCACAGATATGAGCTTCGCACATTCCGCACATCATGCCGTCGATCTTGACTGTTGTCTTGTACATAAATACACTTCCTGTTCTGTAAGAATATTGCCTGATATTTTGATCTGATCCATAAACAAAAGAGACCATTAACGCGTTGGTTGCACCAATCGTAACAGTCCCTTTAGTTTTCATGGATGTCTATGGAGGGGTTAGGACTTTTTTGCCTTTTGCACCGAGTGGCATTTGCCGGCCAGGGCACAGTTCGAGCAGCTGCAGCCGCAGGAACTCTTGCCCGCCTTCTTATCGCGCACCATGCTTCTAATGGCCAGCGCCACCAGAACTATTACAAGCGCGATGATCAGGATGTTAGCCCAGTTGTTTGAAAGCCACTCCAACATTTGCATTTCCTCTTAATTCTCTTTGACCGCACCGGTGTACTTCTTTGCAGGTCTGAATACAAGGTAGCAGAGGCCTGCAAGAACAAGGAGTGCGAAGATCAGACCGATTACATTTACGGCGCCTGTGAAAAGGAGACCGAACTGGTAAACGATAAGCGAGATCGCATAAGCGAATACGCACTGATAACCGATTGCGAACCATGTCCACTTAGCTGAGTTCATCTCTCTCTTGATGGCACCGATCGCAGCAAAGCAAGGAGCGCAGAGGAGGTTGAAGATCAGGAAGGACATACCTGCAAGAGCTGTGAGACCTTCGAAGTCGAGGACACCAAATACACCGACAACTTCTTCCTTGGCAACAAGACCCATGATGGTTGCGATAGTTGCCTTGATGTTTGCAAATCCGATAGGAGCAAAGATCCACTTGATGCCACCGCCGATGATACCAAGTACGGAAGCCTCGAGTTCCATGTCAGGATCGAATCCGAAGCCTGCATCTGTTGTTCCGAAAACAGAGCCGAGCCAGATCAGGATCGATGAGATGAGGATGACTGTTCCTGCCTTCTTGATGAAGGACCAGCCGCGCTCCCACATTGATCTTAAGAGGTTGCTCAATGTAGGCCAGTGGTATGCAGGAAGCTCCATAACGAACGGAGCAGGATCGCCTGAGAACATCTTTGTCTTCTTAAGAAGAATACCTGAGACGATAACCGATGCCACACCGATGAAGTAGCATGCAGGAGCTACCCATGCACCGCTCCATACTGTGTGACGGAAGAGTGCGTTAGTAATAAGGAAGATGATAGGAAGCTTAGCTCCGCAGGGAATGAATGTTGTTGTCATGATGGTCATCTTACGGTCGCGGTTGCTCTCGATCGTTCGTGATGCCATAATGCCCGGAACGCCGCATCCTGATGATACGAGCATAGGGATGAAGGACTTGCCTGAAAGGCCGAATCTTCTGAAGATACGGTCGAGTACAAATGCGACTCTTGCCATGTATCCGCATGACTCAAGGAACGCGAGGAGGAGGAAGAGTACGAGCATCTGCGGAACGAATCCCAATACTGCACCTACACCTCCGACGATACCGTCGACAACGAGTCCTGTTACGAATTCGTTGGCACCGATCTTCTCGAGGCCTGAGCTGACAAGATCAGGAATACTGGGAACGAAGATTGCGCCTTCGGCTTCATCCATGCCGGGAGCCGTGAATTCACCTTCTTCATCAAGAGCACCTGTTGCTTCAAGTGCACCTGCGAGGTCATATCCGTTCTCATCGAACTCATCTGCGAAGAAGCCGAAGTCTTCCTCGAATGCGCCGAAATCAGCCTCTTCGAAGTCACCCTGCAGGTTCCCGGCACCTGTTACGTCATTATCTGCAGCCTCATCGATAACAGCCTTAACGCCGTCTACAAAGACTGTCTCGCCGGCCCACTCATCGACCATCTCTTCGTAATTTGAACGTCCGATACCGAAGAGATACCAGCCGTCACCGAAGATCTGGTCATTAGTGAAGTCGGTCATGTTTGCACCGAAAGCAGTCATTGCGATCCAGTAGACCGCGTACATTATGGCAGCGAAAATCGGGAGCGCAAGGATCCTGTTCGTTACGATCTTATCGATCTTGTCCGATGTGGACTGCTTAGCCTTGTTCTGCTTCTTGTAGCAGCTCTTGATGATGGATGCGATATATACATATCTCTCATTAGTGATGATGGACTCAGCATCGTCATCAAGTTCCTTCTCTGCAGATGCTATATCTTTCTCAATATGATCAAGCTTCTCCTTGGAGAGGCCGAGCTTTGCGATTACTTTCTCATCTCTCTCGAAAATCTTGATCGCATACCACCTCTGCTTGTCTTCATTCATGTCATGAAGTACAGCTTCTTCGATGTGTGCGAGAGCATGCTCGACGGGACCTGAGAATGTATGAGGCGGAACAGTCTTTGTATTCTCAGCAGCCTTAATTGCTTCTTCAGCCGCTTCCATGATGCCCGTGCCCTTAAGAGCAGAGATCGCAACGGCCTTGCAGCCCATTGTCTCTGAAAGAGCCTCAAGATTGATCTTATCGCCGTTCTTGTTAACGATATCGATCATGTTTACCGCCATAACGACAGGGATCCTAAGCTCTGTAAGCTGTGTTGTCAGATAGAGGTTACGCTCAAGATTAGTACCGTCAACGATATTGAGAATTACATCAGGATTCTCATCGATAAGGTAGTTACGCGCAACTACTTCCTCTAATGTATACGGTGATAAGGAATAGATACCCGGAAGGTCTGTGATGGTTACGCCCTCGTGCTTTTTGAGCTTACCTTCCTTCTTCTCTACCGTAACGCCCGGCCAGTTTCCGACGAACTGGTTGGAGCCTGTCAAAGCATTAAAAAGTGTTGTCTTACCGCTGTTCGGGTTGCCCGCCAAAGCAATCTTTATTTCTTTACTTGCCATTTATTTATAAATCCTCCATTTACTATCGGTTCAGATTTCTCTGCGAGTGATATTGCATATTCGAACGTTTCCGCAGGAGCTTTAGCTCCGAGGACCTAGTGAGAATATGCACTATCACTCGACTTCTACCATTTCTGCATCTGCTTTACGGAGCGAGAGCTCATAGTCTCTGACGGTAACTTCCACAGGGTCACCTAAAGGTGCAACTTTGCGAACATAGATCTCAACACCCTTTGTGATGCCCATATCCATGATCCTGCGCTTTACAGCACCTTCGCCGTTGAGCTTTACGACTTTGACAGTCTCGCCCACCTTAACCTCTCTTAATGTCCTCACTTTTGTGTTCCTCCTATATCATTATTTTCTTTGCTAATTCTTCGCTGACAGCCACACGGCTTTCTTTGACCTTCACTATCAGGTTCTCGCCGATCGCACTTACGACACTTACCTCGCCGCCGACCGTGAAACCCATGTCCTCAAGATGTTTCTTTACGTCAGGTGTGCCGCCGATCTTTCTTATGATCTGGGGCTGTCCGATTTCCGCATAAACGAGAGGCATCATAACCACACTCCTTGTCCGCGGGTCATATATAACCACGCATGTATATATAGTTAGGCTTTGCTAACCGCCTACAAGTATAGTTAGCAATCGCTAACGCGTCAATAGTAACTTTATGTGAAATTATTGAATTTTGTGTTGAAATGCCTGTTTGTTTTTGGTAAGTTATTGCTAACTTTTGGAAGGAGTCATACTTTATGGCCATATTGGAATCCGGCGAGATGTATGTCGAAGCCATATACATGCTGTCTTTAGAATCCGACAAAGTGCGCGGAAAAGACATCAGCGAATACATGGGCTTCTCCAGACCATCCGTCAGCCGAGCTTTAAACTCTTTAAGAGAAAGAGGCCTTGTAAAGAAAGACAAGAACGGATATATAAAACTGACCGAAGGCGGAACTATCCTCGCTAAACATATATATGACCGCAACGTGCTGATCGCCCGTCACTTTACCGGACTGGGCGTCGATGAGAAGACGGCACAAGAAGACGCAAGGATGATCGAGCGGTTCATCAGCGACACCACTTTCAATGCGATCAGAGATCATCAGATAAAGAACGGTACAGAATAAAGCCTGAGATTGGCGTGACCTTCAATACTATCCCCCTTTACCCCAAAACCCGGTCTGTATTCTATTTAAAAATAAGCCTGTTTCCGCTATCATATATTCAAATGACAACGGACAGGGTATTTCAATATGGAGATCAAAATACTTGCAGAAAACATAAAAAGGCTTAGAGAAGAGCACAATCTCACCCAGGAAGCACTGGCGGAATCTCTGGGTGTTCCGGAGCTCACTGTTTACAGATGGGAAGCAGGCCGCGAACTGCCGGGATTTAAAACGATTAAGAAGATTGCAGAATTTTTCGAGACTTCCGCAGAAGCATTAGTAAACAGCACGCCGGATGATGGCAAGGATTCTGCTGCATCAGACAAGGTTTCTTTTAACTGCAGGATATGCGGCGGAGATCTGGTCTATAACTATACCGACGGGACCTGCAAGTGTGCCAACTGCGGAAACAAGTGGTCCATTGCCGCGATGTATCCCAAATATGCCGGCATAATGGCTACAATCAACAAGGCGACAAGGATACTGAACGGCAGGGCTGACCTGGCTTCGGCAGATGATGCAGATCTCCTGTTCAGGCAGGCCATAATCGAGTGCAGCAAGTTTAACGATGAGGTTTCTTCTGAGCTCATTAAGATCTGTACTGAGGGACAGGCAAAAGCTGATCAGTTAGAGATCTACTGCAGAGGCAAGCATTTCTTTGACAATAAGGCATACAAAAGCGCTTTGAAGGAACTTGAGAAAGTCCGCGGTTTCAGGAATGCGGATGATATGATCAAGCGCTGCAAAAGACAAGCCTGAAGCCGGCATAGAGTTTAAGCCGTAAGCAGACGGCATGAAGGATGCACCTGACCGAATGAAGATATATTTCGCCCCGCTCGAAGGCATTACAGGTTATATATTCCGCAATGCTTACTGCGGAATATACGGTCATATCGAAAAGTATTTTGCACCGTTTATTTCTCCATCTGAAAAGTGTCCAATGACTTCACGGGAAAGAAGAGACATCGCTCCCGAGAATAATACCGGGATAAACCTGGTCCCTCAGATCCTTACAAGCAGATCAGACTGCTTTATCGAAGCGGCAAAAGAACTGCAGACAATGGGTTACAGGGAAGTCAATCTGAATCTCGGGTGTCCTTCCGGAACCGTTTGTGCCAAGGGCAAAGGTGCGGGCTTCCTGCCGGAGACATTGGCACTGCAGAGGTTTCTGGATGATATCTACGCCTTTTCCGAATCCGTAAACATGAAGATATCTGTCAAAACGAGGCTCGGCTACTATAATCCTGACGAGTTCTACGATCTCGTGGATATCTTTAACGCCTTTCCCGTTAGTGAATTGATCGTTCACCCCAGGATAAGATCAGACTTTTATAAGGGTGAGCCCAGGAAAGAATATTACGCATATGCATTGGAACATTCAAAATGTCCACTTGTGTATAACGGGAACATCTTCACGCGTAAAGATTATGATGATCTGTCAGGCGTGTTTAACAGCAGCCCTGAAACCATAATGACAGGCAGAGGTCTGATCTCCGATCCGTCTCTTGCGGATAAGTTAAAAGGTTTTACATCAGATACTGACTTCGTAAAATTCAGGCAATTACACGACACCGTTTACCATGAATATCAGAAGATCATGTCGCCTGACATCAATGTCTTATACAAAATGAGGGAGCTGTGGTCTTACTGGCAAACTCTTTTTGACGGTAAAGACCGCGATATCAAGCATTTGATGAAAGCGAAAAAATATGCGGAATACGAAGAGGCCGCAGACCGCATACTGCAAAATTGACCGGGGATATCTGTATCAATTTTTCTCCATTTTCAGATCAGCTAATACCCAGTCATCGGTGATCAATTCGTACTCCTTACCGCAGCTGGGACAGAACTTGTTCTTAACGGGGTTGAAGCTCCTGGCACATGCGGGACAGCTGATCTTTGTCATTGAGAAGTTCAAATCAACAGGTATGTCTGTTCTTCTTTTGAAGGTCGCACTGATAACAGGCTGTGATAAGCTTACCGCATTATCTTTTACGGAGAGTACATCAAAATACGATTTGGTCTCTACTGATATGATCCCGTTTTCTTCAACAAAGCCCATAATACCGAATGTTCCTGCATAGTTCAGATCGATAATATCCTTGAACTCAGCGGGAAGCGGTTCGCCTTTGTAGCAAAGAAGCTCTCCCTCGTCCTTTGAATATATGGCCGTCTTGATCAGAGATATCGCCTTGTTCTTAAAGTACTCAAAAGAAAAACCTGAAGTTATATTCTTCATTCTGTGTTCGAAGCGCTCTCTGGATTTTGCAGTTCCCATTCTCTTGAGATCAACGATCACTCTGGCTAACTTGAACAGCAAATGCAGAAGCAGGAAGAAAAAACCTCCCCAGACGATGCACGCAACAGGACCATAGAGAATATTTACAGCATAGTCAGGATCATAAGAGGAATTAAGAATATCCGCGACCACCGGAATAGAATTAAGAAAAGGGCGGAATATAATTGAAACAAGAGCACAGACAGCCGTACATACCGGCCAGCCGATCAATACCTGCTTCTTTGTCATGCGGAGCGAATCAAAGAAATAGAATCCGGTGATCTTCGGGAAAAGATCGTCCATCTTATACTGTGTTCCGCAGAACGGACATCCGTTCTGAAGTTCCTCTATCGTGCTGACGGCGGCGCAGTTCGGGCAACAGATGCTCTCATTATCAGGATGAGAGCCTGAGATGACATCCGTGACAGTCCCGTAAAAATCGCGTCTGTGCTTATCCTGGTAGATCACCTGACCGTTTTGCTTGATCCGTCTTTTAACCCCGAGAAAAGCTAATCCCACGGTGCTCTTATAATACTCGTCATACCAGCCCTCGCCATCAAAGAATGTATTTCCTGCAGGTGATTTATTAGTCCATTCAAAAACTTCAAAATCCATCTCGATATTCTTTTCTTTTAAGCGTTCATTCTGAAGTTTAAGCGTATATGTAACATCATTATCTGCATTAGGAATGGTCTTGCCTTTACATATGGCATCTCCCAAAGATGAAGAGAAGTTGATGAGTTTCTCATCATAAGCAGGTCTCATCGGTATCGCCTTTTGATAATGTCTTCCCATAATATTCCCCCTGTAAAATATTGCTATGACACATATATTTTACTGCCAATCTGCGTAACTATACAACTCTGCTATCTAGGATACCGAATCTTATTGCTTCCATCAAAAGAGCTCCTCTCCGTTATAATCGTGATAGAGTGTTACAATTTACCGGGGGCTTATTATGAATGAAATCCTGATTCAAAATGCCAAAGATTACATACGCGATCTGTTCAACGGCAACTCAGACGGACACGATACGGATCACAGCCTGAGGGTGTATTCAAATGCGATGACGATTGCCGGAACGGAACCTGACTGCAACATTGAAGCTGTCGCGCTTGCTGCACTGCTGCACGATGTCGATGATCACAAACTTTTCGATACCGTTGGAAATGAAAATGCAGTATCTTTTCTTAAATCGAATGGCGTTGATAATGAGGAAACCGCGTTTATCATCAGCATAATCAACTCGGTCTCTTTCAGTAAAAACCGGGGCCAGACACCTGATTCACTCGAAGGCAGGATCGTTCAGGATGCTGACAGACTGGATGCGATCGGAGCCGTCGGAATCGCCCGCGCATTCGCATTTGGCGGCAGACACGGCAGATCTTTTGAAAGCAATATCGGTCATTTCCACGAAAAACTGTTATTGCTCAAAGACGGAATGAACACTGCGAAAGCCCGCGAGATGGCAGCTTCAAGACATGCCTTTCTCGAGGAGTTCATTGAGCATTTTAACGCCGAAAACAGGACTGAAGGTTAAACGGCAGGGTCGCGGCTATCATTCTTTCTTTTTCCGCTCTTCACGTTCTTCACGCTTTTTGCGCCGTTGTTCGCGGTTATTCTTTTCCGACTCAAAGATCTCTACTGCCGCATCGGTCAATTCATCCGGCCAAACATTCCCGCTCGAAACAACCTTTGCCCAGGGACAGAGTTTTTCATAGTCATGATCTAATACGACAGTATATGGCGGACCGCAGCGGTCATCGACATCCATATAAAGATGCCATGCATCCTTAGTCAGGTGATATGAATCCTCGTCACTCATACCTTCCTTCAATGCTTCATACATTTCAGCTGTAATCTCATACAGATGATAGTATCCGCATCCGCTGCGTTCAAATGTGTAGAGATTTCTTTCTTCATCATAGCAGGCCTTCCAGCCGCATCCTTTTTTGAATTCCATAGTCTTCACTTTGCTTTTACTGTTTGTTTTCCATGCTAAGAGTTTGCTCTCAGATAAGAAAATTATAACGCTTTCCACTCCCGGATGCGTTCGATAAATACCTGCACTCTAGACAAACCGGAAAAGGTTTTATTACTTTTGTTGCGGTATCCGTAAGCGTCAGGCGTAGTCTCTGAAACTTGAGAGATGGAATGTCGAGTCGACCGGAGCTGATGCAGTCTCTTTATTTTTGTTGCAAATGACAATTATCCACTGCCCCTCGGCTACTGCATCCGAACCTTCATTCACGCCAAGAGATTTTGTTTGGGATAATTCTTTGATCTCATCTTCCGAGAGCTCCTTGTCGGAAACATATACTCTCCACTCTATGTCTGAACCGGAATTATTTTTCATTGACCAGGCGAAGTATGCACCTGAGAATGAATCGTATTGAACTTCATAATAACCCTTCTCGAAAATATCCTCATTTGAAATGTCGAATCCCATCCCCTGCGGAGGTTCGTGATCCATATTGTCCGGCATATCCGGCGCCTTATAGTTCGAAGATTTTGTCGAAGCAGCAGATGCCGGAGTCCGGGTATCCTTCGAGTTCGAGCAGGCAGGCAGAGTGAAGATGACTCCTGCAATAAGGAAAAATATCAGGATGTGTTTTTTGTTAAGCATTATTACGCCCTCCTATTACCAACTACCCTAAATACAACTATAAACAGATAAATGTTGCAGTTATCCATCTTGCTGTCTGTTTTCCGGGATCTATCGCAACATTCTTCTTTCTTTATCTGTATTTAGTATATCAGGAGGTAGAAAGCCATGAAAAAAACGGTAACAAAAGCAATCGCGATCCTTTTATCCGCTGCGTGCATGGCCGGATTTACGGCATGCAGTACCGGCAGTAAGGAGACTGATAAAGCAGAACTGACTCAGGAAGAGACTGACACAGGCAGCAAGGATAAGGACGAAGAAGCGCCCACAGATGAGACCACGGCAGATTCCACGGAAGATACTACGGCAGGTTCTGCAGGCAACATCGACAAAGCTGCCGTGAAAGCCTTCAGCGAAGCCGATCTCATTAAGGTCGGTGAGCACACTTACTATCCTGATTATCTTTTCAGCTCCGACAGAGATCAGATGTTTAAGGATTATATCCTGTCTGTTTTCGAGAATTGCGACAAGGATCTTCATGATGACATCTTCGTTTACGTCATCATGGAAGCCGAGACCAAAGATGAATTCAGGTTTTCTGCCAAGATGATCATGGACGGCGTCATCCTTGAAGAAGGCGAGATGATGAACTGGTACGAACCCGAGACGGGCTATGTCTGGGATTACGATTTCTCCAGGTTCAGAAGATGCGAATTCACCAAGAGCAATCTCATACCGGTAGAAGAAGCATGCACAACCGTTTATGAAGACGCGAAAACCAATTCCCAAAAACTCTATAAAGGCAGTGATATCTCAGGCACATATCTTCTTAAGACAGACGGCCAGGGGAATCTTTACTACGAGTTCACCGTGAACAAATACAGCATAGTTACAATTGATGCCAAGACAGGTACGATAATCCAGGCACGCTACTGGAACGGTATTTATACTTAAAGTCAGGAATCTTGAGTTTAAGATCACTATACGTCAGGTCGCGTATTATTTCTTCCGTACTATCCTTTACATCTGCAAATAAAACTTCATCATCGCCTTTAACGAGAGTGTGAGCAACGATATCTTTTCGAAGCCCGAAAAGAACTTCTTTACCCTGATCAAAAGTATCCGCCTTTTTGATCAGCATCTGCATTTTCTTATTCTGTTCAGACCATTCTTTGTTTATGATTATTTCCTAAACTCTCAGTCTATATTACCGCTGATTAAGATAAAACTATTAATTCTTGATCATCCGACCATGTCAGCGAACTTCAGATAATTATTATACAAGTCCTCGGGAGTGATACGATCGCCCAGATAGGATCTTACCAGACATCCATTTATTGCTATTGCAAACTTGCCGTCAGAACTGTAGAAGATCGTATGGCGTTCATCCTGATCCATTTCGCCGCCATCATAATAATTGTGATCAACAAGATGATACGGTGCTGTATCAGAGTATTCATAATCTTCCGGAATATCACATGTCTGATAAACGACAATACTCTGACCATTAATACTCTTTCCGCCAAGTCTGTAGTCAGCAACCGTAGAAGGATCTGCTCCAAGCGCTTCGGCAAGTTTTTCAACATATGCCTGGAACTCCTCTTCGGTACTTTCCACATTCTTTATCTCGGTGGGAAGTGCCCTGAAAGCAGGCCAGTATTCAAACACATCTGTAATACGGGTTTCGGAATCAATCGTAAAGTATTTATAACCACTCGTATAATTCATAAGATGAAATACATCGATGGGGTATTTGTCGAGAACATCTCCGATCGTTCCGTCAGTAACCATATCATCCGTAAAACCGGTCACTTTTTTGATCAGGTCAGCTGACATGACCATGGGTTCACCCAGAATGACCGGCTCTTCACTGTCTATCTCATTCAGCAGTTTGATAAAATCCTCATAACCTTCAGGATATTCATCAAAGAGATATTTCTCTTCAGACCAATGGCTCTTACTGCCGGTCTTTTTATAACTGATATATACGCTTCCAAGATAAGAATGTTCTTCGGACACCTCAGAATATAAGCCTTTAACCGAACTTATATCTTCTACATATGAAGGCTCTTCGATCTTTTCCACATAGGAGATGATATAGTTGATCTGCTCCGGAGTAATCTTGATCTCATCCTCATTGTCAACGGCACAGCTCATATACTTTTGATAGACACCATTGGGAGTGTCCGTAGCATTTCTGATCTCTACGAATAATTCATCTGGCGTGTTCTTTTCATTTAATACCGGCACAGAATTACATCCGGTGAGCAAAACAACCGCTGACAAAATGGCACAAACAATTTTCTCCTTCATAGCCGACTACGCCCCTCAATTATTATCAACTACTCTGAATACAGTTAAGAATATATAAAAGTTGCATTGGTTGTTTTCTCATATCTACGCCCTTGTAACTCATCCCTCACCACCCGCTATGATCTATCCCTATTCTCTGTTGGTTCCCTGAATGTATCTTTATACCAGAATCATCCGACTTGCGAAAATGGACCGGACCTGTTGCTAAATAGCCTGCGCCGTAATACAATACAGCCCATATCCGAGGTGGGTTTATGAAAAAGACTTATATTACGACCATGCCAAACCATATCGGAGCATTCCTTAAGGCAAGCGAATGCTTTGCTTCATTAGGTATTAATATCACCCGTGTCAGCTACAACAAGGCCATCGATTCCCACACCCTCTTCATCGACGCAGAGGGCGATGAGGAACAGCTTGCAAAGGCTGATATCGAGTTGGCCAACATCGGCTATCTCCCAACTGACAAAAACGAGAACAGCATCGTCCTTATAGAGTTCATGCTAAGGGACGTGCCCGGCAGTGTTACCGAAGTGCTTAAGCTCATCAACAGATATGAACTCAACATCTCATATATAAGTTCGCAGGAGAACGGATCGACTCACCAGGCTTTTAAGATGGGCTTATTCGTCGAGAATGAAGACAAGATGAAAGCTTTTCTTAAAGAGGCCCAGGAGATCTGTCCCGTGCGCGTAGTCGACTATAACCACACAGAGAGAGTCTTCGATAACAGCATCTTCTATCAGACATTCGTATCAGGCCTGATGCAGCTGTCAGGCCTTCCTGAAGAGTCACGAGACAGCCTTCTTGTTAATTCCAATCTGGTCATGCAGATACTGGATGAGAACGGCCTGTCACCTTATAAGACTTTCGAGAGCATAAGCCGTTTTGCCGAGCTCCTGTCCTTGTCGCGCGGGAAGCAGTTCCTGCCAAGGATCACTGAGCAGAAGCTCTCCGCGAATACAAAGATCACGCTGATAGAGCCTCCTTGCGGAAGCAACACGGCAATTATCGAGAGCTGCGGAGAGACGCTGTTTGTCGACAGCGGTTACGCTTTGTATCACGACGAGATGCTGGAGCTGTTCCGTACGATCCTTCCCGGTTTTGACGGTATGCAAAAGCGGATATTCATTACTCATGCTGATGTGGACCACTGCGGTCTCCTGCCGTTCTTCGACGAGATCCTTGCAAGCCGTAAGACAGCTGAATGTCTGGAGCTTGAGTACAAAGGTGAGAACGGTTTCCGCGAGCAGAATCCGCTCCACAGGCCGTATGTAAATATCTGCAAGGCGCTGACTTTCTATAATCCTCCGGTGCCGGAGAAGATACTTCCTCTCTGGGACACAAAGGGTGAGAATAAAGATCTTCTGGAGCAGGTGGGATCGCTTGATCTGGGCGAACTGCATTTCGAGGTCTACGAAGGAAAAGGCGGACACCTTCCGGGCGAGACTGTGCTCATCGATTATTATCACCACGTGGCATTCACCGGAGATATCTACGTCAATATTCACGGAATGACAAGAGAACAGGCTGAATACAACAGGTATGCGCCCGTGCTCATGACGTCAGTCGATACCGATCCCGCGCTCTGCACTGCCGAGCGTCAGTCGATCATGCAAAGGCTTGGTGCCGGCGAATGGAAGATCTACGGCTCACACGGCGCGATGAAGGAATATAACCTCGTCGTGGACGGAAAATAAGCAACATTTAATTGATATAAAAATATTGTACCTGAATTGTTGCTTTCAGGCATTTTTTTATGAATTCTCCATGAGCAATTCAAAGACTTTTTTCAAAATAGACCACATGGTCAAACATATATTAATGAGCATCTTCGGCGTGCTCATCTGAGGCGTCGCGGTAGGCTTTTTTAAGCGCGCGATGCTTCGGCGGATCGTCCTGAGGCGCACCTGTCTCTACGATCTTCTTCCAAGCTTCATGGATATCGTCAACTGAGACGCAGATGTGAAAGAAACCGATATTCTCGTCCTTATAGGGATTCTCTTTTGTAGCGCCGTAGAACAGCTCGATGAACTGTCCGCCGCCTCCGTAGATATAAACGATCCAAGGCTCGCCGTGCTCAGGACGTTCGATGTCAAAAGCCTTCTTGAAGCCTAATGTCTCTTCATAGAAAGCGATAGTCTTGTCCATGTCTTTTACGTTAAAAGCTGCGTGTGCGATTCCGTTTGTCATAAGTCACTTCTTAATAGTACATACCAGATCTCTTTACTGCTTACACTTAACAACTGTTTCAGTTATATCTGTAATAACCAGATCACCGTTCTGGTTGTAGATATCGATCGTCATCTCGGCAAGGCCGTTTCTCTCGTTGCGCTTAACGAGCTTTGTGATCCTTGCTTTTCCTGTCAGGACATCGCCTGCGAAAACAGGCTTATACCATTCCATTTTCGTAGCCTTGCCTGCAATAAGCTCATCGCAGAAATAATCCACTTTGAGATAGTTTGCCCAGACAGCCATAAAGCTCATGACGCCTGGTGCTATTATCTGTCCGAAAGGCGTGGACTTCGCATATTCCTCGTCAGTATGGAGCGGAATATCGTCGTACTCGCGCGCGAAAGCTATCATCTTATCCTTATCCATTGTGACAGGTGCAATGTCTCTTTCCATTCCAAGTTCAAGTTCATCAAAATACATAGTTAACTCCTGCTTATTCTTTATATGTCCATCCATGATCGCCATGGTAGATCATCAGTCTTGTCATTCCGCCGTCGATGCAGATGTTCTCACCGGTAATAAATCCGGCTTTGTCAGAGCATAAGAACATGACCATCTCAGCGATATCTTCAGGTTTGCCGACGCGACCCGCGGGCTGCTGAGAAGCATCAGGACCTGTAATATCAGATCCTGTGGTATCGATCCATCCGGGAGATATGCTGTTCACACGTGCTTTGCCGGCGAGGCTTACAGACAGCGCATGCGTAAGTGCTGCGATGCCGCCCTTTGCGGCCGTGTAGCTCTCAGTCTGCGGCTGGCTCATGCGGTCTCGTGAAGATGAGATATTTACTATCGAAGCGCCGTCAGCAAAATACGGCATCAAAAGCTTGGTGAGATAAAACGGCGCCGTGACACCTACAGAAAGTGCGTACTGGAAATCCTCATAACTGCACTCATCAATGCCCTTCATGAGAGGCAATGCATTATTGACCAGGAAGTCCACATGCCCTGACTGCTCAACAACATAAGATGCAAATCTCTCAAGTGTCTCTTTATCGGAAATGTCTCCCACAAACCAGTCACCGGGCTTCTTATCGATCACATGGACTGTGACGCCCTGCGCTCTGAAAGCATCAGCGATCGCCTTGCCTATCCCCTGCGCGCCGCCTGTGACAACAGCTGTCTTCTTTCTGTTTTTCATTTGCCTGTTTCCTGCCAGTCTGAACTGCTTTGCTGTTGATATATCTTGCCAGTATCGGAGAGCATATCACAACAGGATATACCGCCCAACCCGGTCAGATCAACTCTTATTTCTATAAGTCCGGATCTAGTTCTCTCTTTCTCCAAATTCTTCCACGGTCTTATACTTGCCGGTATCAGGATCTTTCTCCAGATACTCTATGTAATAGATCCCGACTTTATCTTTGTCTTTGGAATCGGCGAGAATGCCGCTGATAAAGATACGGGCACCATCATCGTTAACATAGTACATCGTGTAAGTAAATTTATTCCCGTCCGGCCTGTAATGGTTTCCCTCAGGATCGAGAGGCTCGCCCAGAAATTCATATGAAGTATATCTGTCCATGTCTTTGGACGAGACATTCTCTATGCCACACCTGTCAAGAAATTCCCGGAGATCATCTTCGGTCAGATCATTTTCTTCCAGCATGTAAGGAGATATGAATTCATAAAGATCTCCGGCATCCTTTTCAGCTATTGCCCCCGCCACTTCTCTGCGGTCAAAATCCCATCTGTTGGTGATCTTATCATATATAGAACAACCACTCAGCATAGCGATACACAAAGCCATGAGCATGACAGCTCTGATCAAAAGTCCGGCTCTTTTCATATATATCATTCCTGTCTTACCGGTTTCCCTGTATTCTTCAATCATATGCCACCCTGTCACCTTCATAAGTTGTAACAGCACTCCAAGCGGATTTTTTCTCGTCGAACTTCTGAGTCATGCTTATCTCAGTTCCATAATAACTGTAATACGTTATTTCAAGCTGCTCCGAGAATATGAATAATACGCCCTCGCCATTACCCGAATCTATTGAATCAGCGGCTCCGCAACCTATCTTAATCCTTGTCAGCGTTGCCCTGCAATCATACTGCGCTCTCAAATAGATGAAATTGCCGGTCTCATATACATCCTTCTCTTCCATGCTTTTCCAGTTATCTTCCCATTTAGAGTAAGAGATCCGGAAATGATCATGATACAAAACCGCGTTCCTTATAACACTTGCCGAACTGTATTGAGCTGCTGATTTATCAAGAACCAGTATCATACGATTGGCCTGACCGTAGTGGTCACTGACTTGAGCTATCAGCCCGGCCTGATTGTTATTGGAATATATCTTCCAGTCTGCATCTTCGGCAATCGAAAATGGACACTCAGAAATAATGTTGTTGCGAAGATTGGTCCTACATATATTCGATATTAGGAAAAACAGACCCAAACCGGCCACACAAAGGACAGCAGCTGCCCCAAGAACAAAGAATACTATTTTTCGTGCCGGCTTTCCTCTCATCATAAATCACGCGCCTCATAAAGATGTTTCCGTTAAATTAATTGCGGATTTAGTAATCTATAACAATCTCATTCATTAAAGTATAACCTTCAGGAACCTCATCAGAAACCCCAACAATGTCACCAACCCATTCACCTATGCCGTAGTACCCGTGTCTTAACAAATACGGCAGCGGATCAGCACTAAGTTTAAAGTGATTTGGCTGTTTCGAAAACCTTTTCCCTTCCGGTTTATCCGGGTCGTATATGACTCCTTTTCGAGGCATGTTTATAACTGTATCTTCGATTGAATAGTATTGCTTCTTCGTGTGATTCAAAGTGTATTTGTAATCTTTACCCGTTCTTGTGAACAGGCCCGTATACGGATTATTGATATCAACCTTGTATTCGTTAAAGGCCTCCGGTTCCCCGCTCTTCACGTCACGCACATAAAAATCTATTTCGCGACGAACTTCCTTCTCTGCAGCCGAAAACCAGCCAGATATATTCTTATAGCTTTCTACTACGGTATCAATACCAACGCCTTCATATCCGCTTTCAACCGAATGATCGTAAAGTGTCTTCAGTGTTGCATTGTCTTCGTCTCTCGTTAGAGCTTGAGAATCACCCATAAAGACAACATGCGAACCACGCCACTCGTTAGCAAGAAGCTCTCTGAATGCGCACAAAAAAGCATTATGCGGAGCAGATGATTCCAGCAACTTGTTTCCTAAATCAAAATCCGCAGGACAAATATACTCTTTTCTATCTACATTTACCCAATTATAGTATTCACCCATAAGAATTATCCCTGCCAGTTTAATCTATCTAATTGTTGATTAAATGATCTGCTGTATTGAAGTTCCAAGGCTCCGGGCTTCATCTTCTTTTCCGGCTCCAAAACATGTACGAGATCTTCTTACATAATCATCCTTTTCCCCGTTGATTTTATGATCTCTTCCAAAACATCTACTGCATTAGCCACCATCTTAGGACAGAAATCAGTAAACAGCTTGTTTTCTCTGGCATACCTTATGCCTTCTTCCGTCCTGATATCGCATCCTAACAGTTCGTTGCAGATATATGAGCCGCTCTTTTCTTCAAAGCCGTTCATCATCTCAACATTTACCTTATTGGCTCTCATGCGGCTTTCAACATCATCTTTGTTGAATTGACCATACATAAGGCCCAACACCATCAAAGCACCGGTACATGCTCCGCAGACTTCACCCTTACGCATACCGGCTCCAAAACATGCGCCTAATCTCAATGCCTGTTCTTCAGTAATTCCTAATTCGGGAGCAAATGCTGCCAGAACTGCCTGAGAACAGTGAAACTTATCTGAAAAATACTGTAGTGCTTTTTCTTTGTGTGACATATTTCGTATTATAACAAAAGAACCGGACTAACCCGGTTCTCAAGTTCTTTTACAAGAAACGAATTGTTACCGTCTTTGGTTTCTTTAATTCTGTCACATACTCCGCACATAGAATCTCCCTACAAACTTCGATTTGTTATCATCATCCGGAGGGAATAATCATAACCGTCATACTGTTTCCAGGCAATGTTCTCTGCCCTTATTTCATGAACACAACCGCTGCCTAAAGCAGCCCCTCACACAGGGCTATTATATCACGCGAATATTTTATAAGAGATTTTCTGACTGAGACGCCCCACGGTGCCGCGGCAAGGCAGGTTCGAGGGACAGGACTTGGACGGGAGCCTCAATAATGCTCACCGATGATCTTTTCCATATATATCATGTTATACCAGCGGCCGAACTTGTAACCGCATTTGTGGAACTCACCGTTCTTAACATAACCCAGATGCGCATGGAACTGCTCGCTGTTTGAGGTAAGATGCTCATCTTCAACGACAGGATCGGCGATGCAGGCATAGAGATTGATGATGCCTCTTGCCTTCAATTCCTTTTCGAGCTCTCCGTAAAGAAGTCTTCCGTACCCCTTTCCGTGTGAATTACGGTCAAGATAGATCGTTACTTCACAGGAGTGATCGTAGGCTGCGCGGTCGTAAAAGACTCCTGCGTAAGCATATCCTTCGATCCTGCCGTCCTTTTCAAGGACGAGATAAGGATAACGCGCAAGAGTCTTGGTAATTCGTTTTTTAAATTCATCCGGTGATGGAACATCGATCTCGAAAGTTATCGCAGTATTCTCAACATAATACGAATAGATCTCAAGGATCCTTCCGGCATCGTCCGGCAGTGCACTTCGGATAAGCATTTTCGTCTCCGTCAGTCTAAGATAAGTTTCCCGTCTTCAGTAAATTTCAAAGTCGCGTTCTCCGCATGCATCATGACCGGCCTGTACCGGAATGGCCTGATGTCGCCTGAGGGCGTGGATATGACCGTACCGTAAACCGGCTCAATGCTTCTGATGCTGCCGTTCTCATAGAGTTCTATTCCGAGCTTTGTCTTGATAAGTCCTGCAGGAGTCTTTATGCTCAGTTCGTCAGACGGCCAGAGCGTGATGCTCCTTATCTTTCCGGACGGGTAGAAAAAGATGCATTCGGGCTTTATGCGGTATGTCCCGCCCGCGATCTCGAAATCATATTCAGGAGCGTATTCTGCTTCCTCTTCGATGCTCCAGTATGCGCTGATCTGGCCATACAAGGGGAAGATCCTTTTCGCATTGCCGTCTTCGTAAAACGTGATCAGCTCAGCCTGGAAGTCGCCTGACGGGAAAGACAATACCTGAGGCTCTTCAAGATAGACGCTTCTTAACGCTCCGGAGTCATATAAACAGACCGCGCAGCGGTGCTTCTTTCTGTAGTCCGAAGCTCCGCTGCACGGAAGGAGATTACCGTACTTGGTACTAATGAAAGCCAAACTATCAGTTACCAAGGGTGATAACGGGGATTACCGCACCGTTGTACTTGTCAGCGATCCACTGCTGTGTCTCTTCTGAAAGGAGTGCATCGATGAGTGCCTTTACTGCAGGATTGTCACGGTCTTCTTCTCTTACTGCGATGATGTTTGCATAAGGGCTGTCCTTACCTTCGCTGAAGAGCTTTGCTGATGTAATGCCTGCTTCAAGAGCCTTGTTTGTATTTGTGATGAAGAAATCATAGTCATCCTTTGTAGGAATGATCTGTGCGGAATCGATCTCGACGATCTTGATGGACTTCTTATATTCAGTAATGTCCTTTACGGATGCGCTGAGTGAATCCTTTGCTGCAGGATCAAGAGTGATAAAGCCGTTCTCTTCAAGGATACGGAGCGCCCTGTATTCATTTGTTCCGTCGTTGGGGATTGCAACAACTGCATCAGCAGGGATCTCTTCTGTGGATGAGTACTTATCTGAATATGCTGTGATGGGTTCGATGTGGATTCCGCCTGCGCTTACAAGCTTGTAGCCGTTAGCCTGAACTTCGCTCTCAAGATAAGGAAGGTGCTGGAAGTAGTTGAAGTCGATCTCGCCCGAATTGAGTCTCTCATTGGTTGTTGGGTCTGCTGCTGTTGCTACGAGTACGATCTCGATGCCCTGCTCAGCGAGGATGGGCTTTACGTGCTCAATGATCTCAGAGTGAGGTACAAGATCTACGATGCCCTTCAAGACGACCTTGCCGTCAGCATTTGCCTGTGCGTCAGATGCCGTAGCACTGTCCTGTGATGTAACTGCATCAGAAGATGCGGGAGTCTGGGCGGGCTTTTGTGCGCATGCGCCGAGATTGAATACTAAAGCGCCTAAAGCGATGGTTGATAATAACTTTTTAACTAATGTGTTTTTCATGTCTTTTACTCCTTATTAAACAAGATTACGTGTTTTTAAAATTCTCTTTGACACCAGATTTCCGATGCCCTGTATCAGCTGTACCAGAACGATGAGTATGTATACACACGCAAACAGTCTGTCATGCTGAAATCTCTGATATCCGTATCTGACTGCGATGTCGCCGATACCTCCTGCACCAAACATTCCGGCGAGGGCCGTCATGGACAATACAGTGATCACGGATACCGTGAATCCTCTGATAAGTGACGGCAGTGTCTCAGGAAGAAGCACTTTGAAGATGATGCTTATGTTCTTGCTTCCCATCGCCTGAGCCGCTTCGATCTTACCTTTGTCGATCTCCAGAAGGCTGCTCTCAACGATACGCGCATACATCGGAATGCAGCTTGCCGCTATTGCGATGATACATGCGTTGGTGCCGTATGATTTTCCGAAGATCAGTCTTGCGACCGGTATCATGAGGATTATCATGATCATCTGAGGCAAAGACCTTAAACAGTTGATCATCCACCCTGATAATGTGTATGACAGTTTCAGAGGGATCAAGCCGTTCGGATTTGTTATGTCCAGAAGGATGCCTATGACGATTCCGAACACGAGCATGATCACGGATGATATCGCCGTCATGTAGAGTGTCTCACCGATAGGTCCCCAAAGATCTTTCCAAATCTCAGGAGACAACGAAGCAAGAAACACTTCCCAAAAAGAAGAATCCAATAAACTCATCGCCAGTCTCCTTAAATGCCTTCACCTTTAGTGAATTCAGGACTTTGAAAGAGCATAAATACCTTTGCAAACAACTCTCCGGTCTTGCTGTGCGGATTCTCGAAGATGTCTCTTACATGTCCGCTCTCAGTGATCTTTCCGCCTTCAAGAACAGCCATTCTGCTGCAGGTGTACCTGATAGCGTCAAGCTCGTGAGTGATCATCAGTATCGTGATCTTGTATTTCTCATTGATCTCCTTTAAGAGATCCAGGATCTGGATGGTTGTCTGAGGATCGAGCGCCGACGTTGCCTCATCAGAGATGATGAAATCAGGCTTTGTGACGATGGCCCTTGCTATGCCGACTCTCTGCTTCTGTCCGCCGGATAATGCACCCGGATGGGCCTTCAGCTTCTCCGTAAGTCCGACGAGTTCTGCAGTTTCCAATACACGCTGTTTTATCTCTTTTCTCGGAACTCCGGATATCTCAAGAGGGTATGCAATGTTCTGATAGACCGTCATGGAATCGAAAAGATTGAAGTTCTGGAATATCATTCCCATCTTATGACGCTGCTTAAGGAGCTGGTCTTTTGAGAGCGACAGAATGTCCGTGTCTCCCAGTTCGATCGTTCCCGAATCAGCCTTTTCGAGCCTGTTGATGCAGCGCGCGAGAGTTGATTTTCCGGCACCGGAGAAACCGATGATACCGAATATCTCACCCTTCTCGACTTCAAGGTCTATGCCGTCGAGCACCTTCAGCGGCTGGCCGTGCGGGTAGAATGTCTTATGCAGATCTTTGATCTTCAAATATGCACTCATTTATCCTTACCCGTGGCTGAACGTGTCAACTGCCCTTTCTTTTCTGTCTTTATATAATTCGTTATGTAAATCCTTGCCTTTACCCGGTATGCCGAGGCTGTCTGCCCTGCAGTGCTGGCAATGACGGAATACTTCCAGGTACTTTCCGGCTTCTGCACGGACTTCTTCCAGGTCGGCGCAGGTAGGTGCCGGTATATCCTTCATCTCATTCTGGGGAATGAGCGGGATGATATTAAGTATCGAAGCTCCGAGCTCTGATGTCACCTTCGCGACTTCGGGAATATGCTTATCGTTGATGCCGGGAACCAGCACGCTGTTGATCTTGACTACTATTCCCTTTTCGGCAGCTCTCTTTATACCTTCAAGCTGTTTTTCTATAAGTAAACGTGCACCTTCAATGCCTTCATGCTTTTGGCCCTTCTCATCGATCACAAAGCTGTTTATCTTTGCTTCGATCTCAGGATCTACGGCATTTACCGTTACAGTTAAAGTCTCGATCCCGATCCTTGCGATCTCATCGACCTTGTCGGGAAGCCTGAATCCGTTTGTTGAAAGACAGCAGATAAGTTCCGGAAAGTTTTCCTTTATCAAACTGAATGTCTTCAATGCCTGGTCGTTGGCGAGAGTATCTCCGGGACCTGCTATCCCGACTACTGTGAGCTCCGGACATAATTCCTTTGCTCTCTTTACTGTCTCAACGGCTTCTTCGGGCTTTAATACCAGCGAACTTACACCGGGCTTTATCTCGGATTTGTTGAATGCCCTTGTGCAGAATTTGCATCCGATATTGCAGACGGGACTTACGGGAAGATGCACTCTTCCTGCCGTCACATTCGAATGGCCTCCCAGGCATGGATGTCTTTTCTGCAGATTCTCGAAAGAACCTTTTTTGAATGTTCCATCGTATACCTTTCTCCTTTTTTCTTCCGTATATTTAGGTGCAAGAATGCTTACTCGGGAAGTGACTATCCTGTCCAACACGAATGCCACTTTCTTTTCGACATCCACACTCTGTATAAGCTTTTCATCCAGAGCTCTCTTTGCATGAAGTCCTGACTTTGCAGAGAAAACGATATTGCAGTCGTCGATGGCTTCAGCAAGGCGGTCGATCAGGGAATCGTCATGCTGGAGGCTTACTCCGTAGCTGTCGATCCTTCTCGTATCAACAAGTTCATATTTCTTGTTCTCGACGTCTATCTCATAGATGTCGAACCTGTCAGCAATACCAAAGTGCCTGTTGATATCTATACCGTCGCCTGTCGCAAATGCCGCTCTGATCATTTCTATTTTCCTTAGATGTGATAATTGTCTTTTATGCTGTCCATGAGACCGAATTCAATCAATATCTCTTCGAGTCTTTCCTGTGTCATCGGCTTAGGGATGACGAACTGCGTATTGTTCTCTATAGCGAGAGCAAGATTCCTGTATTCCTGTGCCTGAGGGTGATTGGGATCGTGATCTATTACTGTCTTTTTCTTGATCTCAGCTCTCTGAACCTCATTGTCACGAGGAACGAAGTAGATGAGCTGGCTTCCCAATTCTTTTGCAAACTCTCTTAAGAGCTCGTTCTCACGGTCTACCTTACGGCTGTTGCAGATGATGCCGCCAAGTCTTACACCGCCCTTAAGCGCATACTTCTGAATACCCTTGCAGATATTGTTTGCTGCGTAGAGAGCCATCATCTCACCGGATGCCACGATGTAGATCTCCTTTGCCTTGCCTTCTCTTATAGGCATAGCAAATCCGCCGCACACAACGTCTCCCAGGACGTCATAGAAAACATAATCAAGATCATCTGTGTAAGCGCCAAGATCTTCGAGCATTCCGATGGAAGTGATGATGCCTCTTCCTGCACATCCGACACCGGGCTCAGGTCCGCCGGACTCAACGCATCTGATGCCGCCGAAGCCCTTCTTCTCGATCTGGCTCAAGTCATCGACTTCGCCTTCTTCGCGGAGCGTATCAAGAACCGTTCTTTGTGCAAGGCCGTTAAGAAGGAGTCTTGTCGAGTCTGCCTTAGGATCGCATCCGACGACCATTATCTTCTTGCCAAGTTCAGCAAGGCCTGCTGTAAGGTTCTGTGTTGTTGTGGACTTTCCGATTCCGCCTTTTCCGTAAATAGCAATCTGTCTCATTTTTGGTAATCTCTTTTCTCTGTTTTTGTCTTTATGTCGTTTTATCTGTATGTCGCAAGAACTCTGTCGTAGATATCCTCTATGACTCTGAGTCCGCCCTCGTAACCTAAGTAACCGCAGTTCATGACGAGCCTGTGCTGTACGGGTACCGAGATGATAAGAAGGTCTGCATGAAGTTCATCTGCAATGTGCTTGTCCCATGAGCTTCCGAGGATAAGAAGTCTCTTGTCTTCGTAGTCTTTTGCATCTTCCAAAAGCTCTAACTGGTCAAGTCCCGCATCGGGATTGAAGACGACTTTAACATCACGTCTCTGAAGGTCTGATATTTTCGAGAACTCTTCGAGAACGCTCTCCTGATACTTTTCCGGAATGTCATCTACGATGAACTGTATTCCGGGAATGATACCCAGCTCGTTAAGGAGGAACTTCGAAAAACCGAGTGAGTATGAAGCATCAGCAAGAGAGTAAAATCTTCTCGGGATTCCGTATCTGAATTCGAGCATGAAGCTGGCCATCTTATCGATATGCGAATAGAACTTCTTCTCTTCGCGGTCAATGAAAGCTTCGACTTTGTTCTGATCGAGCTCACCGAACTCTGCAACTGCTCTTAAGAACTTCGATGTCTCCTTTGCACCGATCGGTGCATAAGGGAAATGCAGATATGGTGTGCCGTACTTTCTCTTAAGGTGCTTGACGATATCAAGTCCTGCCCATGTTCCTGCAAGGATGTTGAACTGTGCCTGGGGTATCGACTTCCATTCGGATACACCTTCCGATTCGTTTCCGAAAAGGATGTTTACCTTAAGTCCGATTCCTTCAAGTACTCTTTTGAGCTGCTCCAAGTTGCCGTTCCAGTAAGGATCCTGATAAGGAATGCTTGCGAAAACATTTACGAGTCCCGGAATAACTTCACGGTCTTCATTGAACTTGTCGACATACTGGTCGATTATCGCGTTGACGACTCTTGAGTGGCTTACATAGTTATTGGACTTAAATCCGCCTTCCTCAACATAGACGATGGGCTTGTCCTCTTCCTGGAATGAACCAACAACTGATGCAACATCGTCACCCGTGATCGCAGCGGTGCATCCTGTGATTACTACGTAAAGGTCACCGTCGATTACCTTAAAGGAATTCTCGACAACGTTTCTTAATTTCTTTTCGCCGCCGAAAACAACATCTGCTTCCTCAGAGTTTGTGCAGGGCATCGTAGATCCGCCCGCATAGCCTTCGCCCTGTCCGATGATCCGTGAGACCTGTACTCCGCAGCCGGGGCCCGAGTGAAGGATCGGAACGCCTTTTTTAATAGCTACCACGCTCTGGCAGGCGCCTAAAGCGCATGTGAATCTCGGTTGTTCAATTGCTCCTGACATCTTAGAAACCTCCTCTTCCCTGAGCACAGCCTTTTCCAGAACCGTCACCCTGGAAATATCCGGGATCCTGGTCGAACCACCACTTGGTGTAAGGGTTCGATGCGTGCTTGGAATAGTTCTTAATGAACTCGATGGAATCTAATGCATCGTCAATCCGTCTTGCATAGTTAAGAGCACCCTTGTATCCGATACCGAACTGCTCGTCACCTATAAGAAGTGAAGGAATACCGAACTTGGCTCCCCAGAGTGTCATTCCGCCGTGTCTTGCAAGGATCAGATCAGGCTTTATCCTGTTGAGTGCGTTAACGAGCTCACATGCCTGCTTGTTGCAGACTCTGTAGTCAGGAACGTCACCATAGTTCTTAACCGCCTGGCCCAGGATATCGAGCTTGTCATCACCGCTGTCATAGACAGGATCGTGATGGAATACGGCTGCACCGACAACGTCCATTCCGAGCTCACCGAGCAATGTTATAAGTGCCTGTCCGTGAGCTGCGCCTGCTGTTACATATGCTCTCTTGCCCTTGAATCTTTCCTTGAGCTTCTCGATCTCGGGAACATACTTCTCGTGGCCTTCTTTGATGATCTCTTCTGCGATCTCTTCCTTGCCTACGAGCTTGCCGAATGCACGGAGCCACCTGTCAGTTCCTGCAACACCATATGCCGGCGGTACAAGGACTTCAGGCACATCGTGAAGCTGGTTTAAGCCTGCTCCCATATATGTCGAGAGCGAAGGGCAGATATGGATCGATGCTGCTGCCTCACTTACATGAGATAATTCCTCGACTGTTGAGAAGGGGATGATATACTGCGGTTCATAGCCGAATCTTCTTACTATGTCATCGAAAACATGACTGCCCCAGAAGTTAATGATATTTACCTTATTCGTCTTCTTTTCGGCGGGCTTAACTATGCCTCTTAATACCGTGTGATATGCAGCGTCAAAGCCTGTCGTCCAGATCTTGGATCTGAAGCCTTCGCAGGTGCATGTGACTATCGGAATTCCAAGTTCTTTTGAAGCTGCATCAACTACTGCTTCTATATCCTCACCGATGATTCCCGATGCACATGAAGTAGTTACGAAGATCGCATTAGGATGTACTCTGTCGTATGCAAGTCTTATTGTCTCTTCAAGCTTTTTTGCAGCACCGAAGACTGTATCCTTCTCAAGAATATTAGTGCAGAAATATCTTCCTAATGCAGGTGGAAGATCTCTTCTTGCCTGCTCTACTCTGTAGGTGAAGTTGAAATCTGCGAACTCACCTGCACAGCCGATCGGTGCGTGATCGATAACTACTGCATCCCTGATCATTGCGAGCTGGCAGAAAGCCTGCTGCTGATTGCAGCCTAAGCATTGTGAGAACTTTCTCTTGCAGTCCTTGAGCTGGCCTTTAGCTGACTGCTCAACGATCTCTGATGCTGCTCCTGTAAATGCGTTAATTGTTCCGAGTCTTTTCTCGCGGATAACAACGCTTGGTTCCTTGATGTTTATCTGTGACATCCTTATGTAATCTCCTTTTACAAAACTACCTGTTTGATAGGTTTTGCTTTGTGCTTAAGTGATGATACTCCTACGGTTTTAGAAGTGATAATACGAATGATTGATAGTCAGATATAACCTTGGGTTATAGCAAAAAAGTTCATGCCTTACCTGCAAAAGACATCAGGTTATCTATGTATTCCTTCCCTAATCCGCTTAATGTGCTGCCAGCGCGGGTAACATATATAACGGACGTTTTCTCCCTGCTGTCATAGGGAATGGCTTTATATCCCGTGCCGTTCAATTCCTCGCAGATGATGCCGGAGCAAAGGGTATAACCGTTTAAACCGACCATCATGTTGAGCATGGTTCCCCTGTCATTAACCTTTATGATCTTCCTCCTCTCGAACATGCTGACAGGCTCTTCGGCCAGGTATATCGGGTTCTCTTCACCCTGATTAAATGTAAGGCAAGGATAGGGCTCCAAATCGTGGTTTGTCAGTTTCTTTTTGTTCGCGAGCGGGTGATCCGAAGACAGATAAACAAACACCTTGCAGTCGAATAATTTCTGATACTCCAGATTATTTATTCTTAGATACTTCAACAAGAAGTTGTGATTATATTCATCCAGATGGATGATCCCTATCTCGGATCTGAAGGTTCTGACATCATTGATCACTTCAGATGTCTTCCCTTCGTATATAGAGAATTCGTATTTCTCAGGATCATGGTTTTCGATCAGTTCGATATAAGACTTAACTGCAAAAGTATAGTGCTGCGCTGATACTCCGAATCTCTTCTTCTGCTCCTTATCAATGTATCTCTCTTTGAGAAGGTCGTACTGCGCCACCACCTGTCTTGCATAGACGATGAAGTCAGCGCCCTCCGATGTCGTCGTTACGCCTCTGTTCGATCTCTCGAAGATAGTGATCCCGATCTCATCTTCTAGATCTCTTATCGCATCGGATATCGCAGGCTGCGAGACAAAGAATCTCTGTGCCGTCTTGTTTATCGATTTCTCATCTGCCGTTGTTATCGCATACATCAGCTGCTGCAAAGTCATGTGTATATTCTCCTCTAACGTATCTCATGTCATAAAAAAGCCCGGGAAAGCTTGCGCTGGTCCCCGGGCTGATATTCCGTATCGTGCATCCTTATGCGAATGTTCTATCTGCATACCGACATGATGCACCCGTCAATACTATTGCCCGGGAACTTCAGCATTCGACAACACATCATGTTGCTGTTTGTCATGGTAATGCCTGTCATATCGATCCTCCTCTTCTCAGATTATGTGGAATAGTAACGTAATTCACCTACTATGTCAATAGGTTTATCTGTTAAAGTCTTTTGATACTTCAGTAAAGGAACGCATTCCTTTTATGTAATCATCATATGCGGATTCAGGATCTTTGCCGTGAAAGACTTTGCAAAGGCCGCACATATCGCAGTCAGCGATACAGGGAAATCTGTTCTTTATATATTCCCTGCGATCCGTCTCTGTTGATGCATGGATATCAGGCGCGCCGGTCATTGGATCTGCCTGTTCTGACGGTATTCTTCCATATAGCCCATGTTGATATCGCGGATCTCGCGCTTGCCGTCGATATAATCCTGATAGATATCCCACGGACTGCCGCCTCCGAGCCAGCATGAAGAACAGTTCTCGCATCCGCCGCCGCAGTCAAGGGAAGCCTTTACGATCGCTTCTCTTTCTTCCCTGGTAGTGTCTTTGATAAGGATAGACTTCATAAGATGTCTCCTTTGTTATCCTTCAGCCGCCATCTCCGAATTGATAAGATCTTCATTGGCAGCCATTGCCTGCAACGTCATCTTAAGGAGCTTGTCAAGTTCCCAGCCCAATTGCTCTGCACCGCGCTCGATAACTTCTCGTGAGCATCCTGCAGCAAAACCCTTGCTCTTATACTTCTTCTTAAGGGATTTGAGTTCCATGTCCTTCGTGCTTTTCGAAGGCCTCATAAGAGCTGCTGCCCAAATAAGACCTGTAAGTTCGTCGGCTGCGAAAAGCACCTTCTCCATCTCATGAACAGGCTCGACATCGATAGTCGTGCCGCACCCTACAGTAATGCCGTAACCATGCGAGCAGACAGCATGGATGATATCATCGCCGAAGCCGTTCTCACGAAGGAGTTCAGGTGCCTTAAGGCAGTGCTCTTCAGGATAGAGCTCAAAGTCGATATCGTGAAGCAAGCCAACGATGCCCCAGTATTCTGCCTCATCAGCAAAGCCTAATTCAGACGCGTACCACTTCATTACCGCCTCAACAGTCAGCGCATGCTGGATGTGGAACGGGTCTTTGTTATATTTCTTAAGAACTGCAAATGCTTCGTCACGTGTGCTCATGTCATTACTCCTGAACGTAAAACTATATAATTATAAACCTGCTTAAGTGATATGTTAAAGCAACAGTCTCAGGCAAGTTTAAGGATCTTCTTTACTTCTGCGATATAGCCTTCAGTAAGGGATCCCAGCTCGATATTATTCTTGGTGATATAGCCGATGTGCATGACCGCATCGTCGCCGTCGCCTTTGAACCTGATCATCTTATACTGCTGGCCGTTTACGTCGTCGCAGATTATTCCGGAGCAGAGCGTATAACCGTTAAGTTCGTTCATAAGATTAAGTCCGGTTCCTCTGTCGATTACCTTTATCCGTCTCGGATAATCTTTCTCTGCAAGTATCTCTTCTGCATAGTAGATCGGGTCTCCGTCGCCCTGCTCAAAGGTAAGGCACGGATATGGCACCAGGTCTTCCATGGTAATCTCTTCGCGGTCAGCCAGAGGGTGCGTCTTCGTGATATATACGCAGGCCTTGCAGTCGATGAGCGGCGTGAAATGCAGATCGTTGTCGCGGAGCTTCTTCTCAATGACCTTCCTGTTATATTCGCTGATAAATAAGATCCCGATGTCGCTCTTCATGGAGCCGACATCGTCGATCACGTCGCGTGTCATCGTCTCCCTGAATGCGAATTCGTATTTCGCGAGATCGAAATCCTTTACGAATTCGGTGAAAGCCTTTATTGCGAACGAATAGTGCTGCGTGGAGATGCCGAAACGCCTCTTGCGTTCCGCAGAACCGATGAAGCGGTCCTTCAATATCTCATACTGCTGGCTTACCTGCTTGGCATAGATGATGAATTCCCTGCCTTCAGGCGTTAAGAGCATGCCTTTGCCGGATCTTACGAATATCGAGAATCCCAATTCATTCTCTAATTCCTTTATCGCTTTGGTAAGCGAAGGCTGTGTTATGTAAAGCGTCTCTGCGGCGCGGTTCATCGAGCCTGATTCGGTAATCGTTATCGCATAGAATAACTGTTGGATCGTCATATATTCCAACCATCCTTGATTTTTGATTACCAATTGTATTTCATTTCCGGGATTCGAAATAATACGAATTTCCGATAACCAAATATAACTTTTGGTTATAGAAAGAAATAGTCATTATGAATCTTTCAGACTACTTCTTTAAGGCTTCCCTGATCCATTTCAAGGACTCTTGTTGCATAGCCCAAAGTCTCTTTCTGATGGGTAACGACAATTACTGCCGTGCCTTCGGATGCGATGTCTCTGAATATCTCCATGACTTTGAAAGTATTGGCAGAATCAAGGCTTCCCGTGGGCTCATCAGCGATTATGAGAGAAGGCTTGTTGATGACTGCTCTTGCGATCGTAGCTCTTCTCATCTCTCCGCCTGAAAGATCAGACGGGTATTCATCCAGAAGGTCAGTAATACCAAGCTTATCAGATACTTCAAGAAGCCTTTCCTCAGAAGGTCTTTCCAATCCTCCGATAGTAAAAGGGAAAAGGATATTCTCTCTTACAGTAAGTGCGGAAAGAAGGCTCTCACCCTGCGGGATATACTTGATCTTCTGATTTCTGATCTTTGAGATCTCCTTATCACCTGTTTCCTTTAATGATCTGCCGTCGATAATAACAGCGCCTGATGTAGGATCAGTAAGACCTGTAAGGAGATTTAAAAATGTCGTCTTACCACTTCCGGATTCGCCTTCGATCATGACGAAATCACCGGGTTCGATCGTAAAATCTATATCGTCAACAGCGCGGAAAGTCTTCCCGCGCCTGTTATATTCTTTAACAAGTTTTTGTGCTTCAAGAAAAGCCATCTTATTCTCCCGTCCTCATCGTGTAATATGTCTCGGCATGTGCAAGACTTAATGTCGAGAGGAATGATGAAAGTGATCCGAACAATATTGTTACGAGAACTCCGATCATGCCGTAAAGGATAACTGCAGCCACAGAAGGCATGAGGTACGGAACATCCAATGAATTCTCGATATAGTGATTAAAAGGAAATACTGTAAGTATTCCCAGGACAAGGCCAATAATGCCGCCTGCTGCGCCGATCGTAATGCCTTCTGTAAGAGAGAAAAAGCAGATGCGGCGGGAAGACGTTCCTAATATCCTTAATACGGCAAATTCCTTTTTCCTCTCGTGGAAGATGACTGAGAAAAACAGGATCATCGTAAGGAATGAAAATACAAGGAGCACTGTCAAAGTCACATTGATTATATTCTCGACAGAACCGAGCTTAACTTCGACATCACTGATAAGTTTATCTGTCTCGATGAATTTGATGCCGCCGGCTCTGTTATAGATCTCCTTTTCGACAGCTGTGATATCTGCATCATCGCTGACGCGGAGAAGGACTGTCGATACCCATGCGCCGTCATCCTCGGGATTTAAGAACTGATATCCCTTATCCTTTGCATCATTTAAGATCCCATGCATAGTATCTCTCGACATGAAGACCGAATGATCAAGGCCTGTAGCGGTCTCGCCGAGCTTGCCTGCGACACTGTATTCATTGCCGTAGAACTTGACTTTGCCATTGGACAGAGGTGTTACTTCGCTTCCGATGATAACGCTGCCGTTAGATACATCTGAAGTTACTCTCTCATCGATCCATGGATTGATAACAAAGTCTGTATCAGGATCGAAAGCAATGAGCTGAACTCTTGTGGAGCAGCAGTCTGAAGATAATGATGTGAAATAGAACTGGCTGGTGGCACATTCAACGCCTTCTATCTCCGCAGCAGCTGTTGCCACAGCAACGTCCATATAGAAGAACTCAGGCTCGCCTGTAAGAAGGATATTGCGCGCTTCGATCTCAGAAGATTCAGGAACGATCATGAGATCTGCTCCCATTCTCTCCTGCATTCTTTCAATACCGTTATTAAGCGACGCTTTTAATGCCAGGCCTACGAAAAGAGCATAAGATCCGATCACGGCAGCAAGCATCAGGCAAAAGGACCGGTATGGCCTTTTCCTGATGTTCCTGATGCCAAATCTGAAACTTTCATTAAATGCTGACATCTTAAGCTTTCTTCTTTGAGATGACATAAGATGCTGCATTGATGAGAGCAGTTACGATGATAAGAGAACCTGCGATGATAAGTGCAGGCTTTGTTCCTGAATGGCAGGGCATGTCAGAAGAGCCGCATACTCCGATCACAACTGTCGGGATAAGGATCACCAGAACACCGTTGATCGCTGATGCAACTGCATAAGCAGCCCCTGCTGCCTTCTCTTTTGACAATACGATAAGAAGACCTAAAATGATCGTCGCGATGCCTACTGCGACTTCAGTCTGTGATGTCCAGTGACACTTCATGAACTTGCCGTCCATTGCTGCGCACACCTTGAATATCACTGTCGGAATGAGGGCTGTAAGAAGTCCTAATACGGCAATTACAATGCCTGTTATCTTTGTCTTGTTCATATTGATTTCTCCGTTTTTCTTAAATGTTATATTCCGGCTCGGGATGAGCTGTCGCAAGGTCGAATTTCTGCAGGAGCTTCCTTCTCATTGCAAGAAATTCCACTTCGCCTCTCTGCCTCGGATGAGGGATATTAACATCGATGATGTTGCTGATCTTGCCCGGTCTCGGCGTCATTATGACGATCCTGTCCGACAGGTAGATAGCTTCATCGATGTCATGTGTGACCAGCACCATCGTTATGCCGTTGAGCCTGTGAAGTTCCAGGAGTTTGTCCTGGATATCAGCTCTGGTGAATGAATCGAGTGCGCCCATGGGCTCATCCAGAAGGAGCATCTTCGGTTCGTTTATAAGTGTTCTTGCGATCGCAACTCTCTGAGCCATACCGCCGCTTATCTGATAAGGATATGAATCCTCAAATCCGTTAAGTCCGACAAGCTCGATATATTTTGCGACTTCGCTCTTCTTCTGTTTATATACACGTCTTGTCTTAAGTCCGTATGCTATATTCTGCTCAACTGTAAGCCAGTTAAAAAGACCACCCTGCTGGAAAACATAACCGCGCTCGGGATCGGGCTTTTTTATCGGATGATCTTCCATCACGATCGTGCCTGAATCCGGCTTATCAAGACCTGCGATAGATCTTAAGAGCGTTGTCTTTCCGCACCCTGAAGCACCTATTATCGAGATGAACTCGCCGCGCTTTACCTTGAGGCTTACGTCCTCCAGTGCTTCGACATCAGCGCCGTCATCGTCTTTATAAATACGTCTTAAGTTCTCGATCGTAAGAATGTAATCTTCATTGTTGTTATTGTCTGCCATTATCTTACGAGTCCCTTCTGCCATCTTAAGGCGTATTTCTGGATCCTCTCAAGGATCGCTGTAATGAAGCTGAACAACACTGCCATTACTATGATCGCAGCGAAAACCTTATAGTAAGCGCTCCACACCTTGGAGAGATTGATGTAGTAACCGAGGCCTCCCGGCTGACCCATCATCTCCGCCATTACGAGCGTTGTAAATGCAAATGCATTCGCTGTCGAGATGCCTGTAAAGATCTGGGGCATCGCATGTGGCACTGCCACTCTGAACACGAGGTCGAATGTGTTGGAACCGAGTGTTCTCGCAGCTTCGAACTGCACCTTCGGCGTCGACTTGATGCCCTGGGCAGTAAGGCTCGTAACCGGGAACCATACGCAGATCACGATAAGGAATACCGCTGCTGCGAAAGGTGTCGGAAGGAGCGTTAAAGCAAAAGGCATCCAGGCTACCGCCGGAATTACACCCGTAACATTAAGTACGGGTGTAACCCAGTAGTATACCTTCGGGAACCAGCCTATAAGGATGCCGGTACCGACTCCGAAAATAACGCCTGAGATAAATCCTGCTGCATAAAGCCTTAATGAATAAAGTGTATTCTCCAGCACGAACTGGGGCTCTATGAGAAACGCTTCGATTATTCCTGCAGGACCGGGGAAAAACGGCTGAGGCAAAACCTGCCATTTGGTTCCCAGAAGGTCCCACAGCAAAAGGCCTATACCTGATGCAAATCTTAATGGTGCACCCTTAACAAACTTCTTCCATTTGTCGTGGTCCCTGAGAGATACAAGTCCTAATACAAGGAACAGGGCAGCCAGGACATAGAGCACGATCCTGTAAGCGGTGTTTATGGTTATGAATGCGCTGCCCACAGGATAATCGACGATCTCAACCGGTGCCGTGATGGGGATCAGGGCATTCAGAAGTGCCGCGGCCAGAAAACCTGTTACTGACAGTGCCAGCCCATAGATGACGGAACTCTTCTTTATCATTTTCAGCCGTCCACTTTTACATCAACGAAGTACCTGGAAGTATAAGTATCCGCATCCGTCTTGAGATAACCGATATCGTAGAGCTGCTGTGCAAAATAATGTACATCTTCCTGAACATTGAATGCACCCGCCTGACGCTGTTCATATGAAGGATAGTTATATGAAGTGATGAGTTCGATCGCCAGTTCACGGTCTTCGATCTGCGAATACTTGCCGTTGATGATGATGTCCACTGCCTTCTCGGGATTCTTGTTGATAAAGTCCTGTGCTTTTCTGTATGCCCTGAGAAGCGCTGCAACTTCTTCAGGATTCTTCTCATACAGGACTTTTGATGCATACAAGAAGCAGCATGCCTTGCCTGCAAAAGGCTCATCCTTTGTAATATCAAGGATCGTAATAACTTTTCCTGCCTTCTCGGCTACGCTCGCGAGCGGGTCCCACATTGCTGCGGCATCAATATCACCCTTATAGAGAGCTTCAAGTTCGAGGTTGCCGTCTGCAAAAGGAAGGAATTCAACCTGATGGTCTTCCTGACGTGCTGAGATACCTGCATTCTCGAGCCATACACTTGCTACCTGATGAGGTGTTCCTCCGACTTCATCGACACCGATCTTGAGACCCTTAAGATCTTCAGGTGTTCTAATGTCGGAATCAGGACGTACAACGATCTTGATGCATCCGTCGTGGAGCTTATCTACAACGACTGTGTTAACGCCCTGCTCCATTGAGGGGAAGAACTGGAAGTCACCGTTAACGATCGGGATGGTTCCGTTATTAAGACCGATCTTTCTTGTCTCGGTATCAGCCGAGATCAAAGTAACATCGAAGCCTTCTTCTTTGAAGTAACCGTTCTCATAAGCAATATAGATCGGAGCACCGCATAACGATCCGTCAAGACCGGGGATATTGATCTTACCGTATTTGGGACCGGTTTCCTGCTTTGCAGCACAACCTGCAAAGGATAATGTAAGTGAGAAGAGTGTAATGACCGCTGCTGACTTCTTCAAAGCAGCGAGAACCTTCTCTTTTGTGAATCTCTGTGACATAACTGCCGCCTCCTTTTTTGATTGAGAAGATTTAAGCACAGAGATGTTTTCGCCGCTAATTTATAAATCTCATAGAAACCTATAACAAAAGGCTATACGGCGCGGAATGTCAAGCGCATTTGATACCATGTCACTCCACCGTGAAGTGACTTCAAGGTGACACCTTCATTAACAAAACCGAAACGTGAATAATAAGGTATTAGTTCTTTTTTACACGTAAGAACAAGACCGTCACGGCCCTGCTTTTCCGCTTCACTGATAACATGCTTTATGAGTGTTCCGGCGCACCCTTTTTTCCTGTATTCAGGAATAGTATTTACACCGAAGATCATCTGCCAGGCGCCGTATTCATCGTGCATTGAGGCATCTTCGTACATCCTGTCTGTAAGATCACGTTCATCGGTCGCAAAGCCGTCAACAAAAGACACCAGCCTGTCTCCGTCAAAAAGAAGCCAGAAATGGGCAGCATAAACTTTAAGTCTTTCGTGGAAGTCTTCTTCTGAAGCAGCTTCATTCGGCGGGAAGCATTCCTTCTCGACTGCAGTAAGTATATTAAGATCTTCGATTGTTGCTGTTCTTATATTCATGTCCCTATTCTATACGATACGGCGTAAATGCGTGGTATACCTTTTATTTATCGGAAGCGATAAAAAACGTCTATTATCTTTAATTCCAAGGCTATTCTATAATTCCTTCCAACACAGGAGGACATGAATATGGCTTATAATTTCGACACATTAAAAATCCGTGCAGGATATAACCCGCTTGAGCATAACAACGCAGTAAGCGTACCGATCTACCAGACAGTTGCATATGAGATGGGAAGCACCGCAAGGGCAGACGCACTCTTTGCTTTTGAGCTCGAAGACCCGCTCTACACAAGAGTCTCCAACCCCACAGTCCAGGTGCTCGAAAAGCGCGTTGCAGCACTTCACGGCGTTGATTACGCAGTCGCAGTCGCATCCGGAATGGCAGCTATCTCATACACGGTACTGGCCCTTGCAGCAAAAGGCGGCAGGATCCTCACAAGCCCCAGACTCTACGGCGGCGCTGTAGACGGCTTCCACTCGATCCTTGAAGAGCTCGGCGTTAATTACGACATGATCGCCAACCCCGACGACCCTTACGAATTCGAGCGCAACATCAAGGAAGACACGAAGGCGATCTATATCGAGACAATCTCCAATCCTCTCGCAACAGTTCTTGACTTCGATGCTATCGCAGAGATCGCCCACAAGCACGGCATTCCGCTCATTGTAGATAATACGGCTGCTACACCTTATCTCTTCAATCCTTTCGAGCACGGCGCAGACATCGTCGTATATTCCGCGACAAAGGCTTTATGCGGACACGGCAACGTAATCGCAGGAATTGTCCTCGAGAAGGGCGGCTTCAACTATGATCCTGCGAAGTTCCCCATCCTCGACAGAAAGCTCTGGTTCTTAAGAGATCGGAACGAGAATCCCAGGAGCATCCTCGACATCTTCCCCACATCACCCGTCACGGGCAAGATCAGAGCAGTCCACCTCAATTACCTGGGCGCCGCGCTCTCACCCTTTGACGCATACCTCATTCTTCTCGGCATCGAGACGCTCTCCGAGAGAGTCGCCAAGCAGACATCTTCAGCTGTTAAGATCGTTAAGTATCTTGAGACAAACAAGCATGTTAACTGGATCAGCTACCCTTACGCCGCAGGCAGCAAATACAAGGCTCTCGCTGATAAGTACCTTCCGAAAGGCGCCGGCGGAATCTTCTCCTTTGAATTCAACGGCACGGAAGAACAGAAGCGCAAATTCATCGAATCAGTCAACATCTTCGGCTACCAGGCAAACATCGGCGATGCCAGATCTCTCATCGTTAATCCCGCGCAGACAACTCACGGTGAACTTACACACGAGCAGCGTGATGTCACGGGCCTCTCGATCAACACGATCAGATTATCCATCGGCCTTGAAGATCCTCAGGATCTTATCGATGACCTTGACCAGGCCTTTGAAAAAGCATTCACTTAAACTAATTTGCCTAGTCTGAAATCTATAATTATGAGCAAAAAACACGGCTGACATTTGTCAGTCGTGTTTGTCCGTTATATTCCTGATATATACGATCTAGCCAAGACTGAGCGTAATAGTTACATCACCGTTGCTTAAGAGATCTTTTAATTCCTTTTCTGTCAGATCGATCTTGCCGAGTCTTGTATAGGACCAGGAATTAGAACCATAGAACACCACTATCTGATTACCGGAATAAAGAACGATATCGCCAGGCTCAGTTGTTGTCTGTTTATCGTCTCTGGAGATAGCCTGTCCTATGGAACCTACCTGCTCAAAGCCGCCGTACATAGACATCTTTATTGTCAGCCCTGATGCAGCAAGTTTCTTCAGATCTTCTACGGAAGCATTATCTTCCCAGGTAACCTGAACTTCCCTTTCTCCGATCTTTAATGTCATTGATCTCGCTGCCTCCGTGACGGTATCAGTCTCTTCTGTCTGAGCGGCCGTTTCAGACGTTTCAGACATTGCAGTTGCGGTAGTCTTCTCGGCTGTCATTTCGGATATTTCTTTAGCCGAAGCCGTGATCTGCGCTGTAGAAGTTGTTGTAGATTCAGGAGCCGCAGAACATCCTGCCAGAGTCATCAGGACTAAGCCTGCAGTCAAAACGGCTGCAATGTTCATTCTCATAAGTATTTCCTCATGAATTCTTCTATATGCTCGAAAGGAATAACATTGAGATTGTCGTACAGATCTGTATGAACTGCACCGGGAATTATCATGAGTTCCTTGTTATCTTTATACTTGCTGTCTTTTGTCATATTCTCATATGCATCTTTCGAGAAATAACAGGAATGCGCTTTCTCTCCGTGGATGATCAAAACTGCACTTCTTATCTCATTCGAGTACCTTAAGATCGGCTGATTCATAAAAGACTCACAGCCTGTAACATTCCAGCCTTCGTTGGAATTAAGGGACCTTGCGTGATATGCCCTTCCCTTGTAGTACTCACTGTAATCCTTCACGAAGAACGGAACATCTTCCGGAACAGGAAGCGGCAGGCATCCGCCTGCACGTTTATAAGTACCGTTCTTTATGTCTTCAAGGCGCTGTGCAGCCAGAGCTTTCTTCTTCTCATAACGCTTTTCCTCAGAGTCCTCAGAATCGAAATATCCGTTTGCATTAACTCTGGTCATGTCATACATTGTCGAAGCGACCGTAGCTTTAATACGCGGATCTAATGCTGCCGTATTAAGAGCCATGCCGCCCCAGCCGCAGATGCCGATGATTCCGATCCTGTCAGGATCGACTTTCTCATTGAGAGAGAGGAAATCCACTGCTGCCATAAAATCTTCAGTGTTGATGTCGGGAGATGCCATATATCTGGGTTCGCCGCTGCTCTCTCCGGTATAGGAGGGATCAAATGCTATCGTGATAAACCCTCTCTCTGCCATGGTCTGGGCATAAAGGCCTGAGCACTGCTCCTTGACCGCACCAAAGGGTCCGCTTACCGCGATCGACGGAAGTCTTCCTTCTGCACCCTTCGGTACATACATATCTGCAGCTAACGTTATTCCATAACGGTTCACAAAGGTTACTTTGCTGTGATCAACCTTATCGCTCTCGGGAAATGTCTTATCCCACTCTGTTACCAGCTTCATATCTTCTGCTTTCATCGTTATAAACCTCCGTGGCTTTTTATACTGTTTCCTTCTCTGCTTTCCGGATCAGATAATCCATCCGGTCAACTTTCCTCTGGCTCTCATGCATCTCATCGATCAGGCCGCACCGGCACTTCTTAAGATATCTGATAAGTTCCGCATTCTGACCCATGTCATAGAGCTTTCTTGCCGTTCTTTTCTGTTCATCAGTCAATCCTATTTCATACAGACTGTCGATCATCATTTTCAAGTCCATAACCTGATCTCCGCTAAAACTGTTTTTGTCCTTACAAGATCAGTATAAGGGGTTGCCGTGAAGTGCGCTAATGAATAAAATGAATATCGTGATATGCCGTATTGGAATATCATAGAAAGGGGTGCCTGATGGAGATAAAGAACCTTCGCTACTTTCTTGCAGTTGCCAGAGAAGAGAACATGTCCCATGCTGCAGAGCTCATGCATGTGACGCAGCCGACCTTATC
>JAFWQC010000091.1 GCA_017509245.1 Clostridiales bacterium
AAACTGTAATCGTTCGATTTCAGGTGTTGCAAAATACTGGAGATACTTATTGTCTGCCAGGATCATGTTATATTCGTTCTTGTTTTCATCAACATATCTCAGCAATGCCGTTTTGGAGGTATCCAGATCGAATTCCTGTTTACTGCGGTCAGCATAAGCAAACTTATCCGAATGATATCCGGTGGCATATATCCGGCAGCCGGTGGTACTGTAAATGTCCAACATGTACCACTTGATGATTGCAATATCGTCTTTAGTAAGTTCTTCTTTATTGAGCCCATATTCAAGCCAATAACCGAGCGAGCTGTCATACATTTTATCGAACCGGTCCAGTTCAGTCTCATAACCATGATTGACATAAATAAGTACAAATAATCCCAGCACTCCCATTATCACCAGGCAGATGACTGAACTTATAAAATACGAGGCCACGAACGAAGGCTTTTTTATCTTTCCCTTTCGTGTTTTCATTTCTTTAATCCTCCGATATGCGGTAACCTCTTCCGATCACCGTCTTGACCTGACCCGCCGCCTCAGCCAGACTCTCGCGGAGCCTTCTTATTGTGTTGTCTACGACTCTGTCATTGACATCAAGATCGTCACCCCATACGTGCTCTAAGATGCTCTTCCTGGTAAGAACAGAGCCCTTGTTTTCGATCAGAAAAAGAAGAAGGAAATATTCTCTTGAATTGATCTGTATCTCCCTGTCTTTGACTTTGACGAGCATGGTCTTCTTATTCAGCGTAATATCACCGCATCTTATCTCTTCGCTGACCTGACCGCCTTTCGCGCGCTTGAGCAGAGCCAGGCTCTTTGCATAGAGATGCCTTGTTGAGAACGGCTTCACGAGATAATCGTCGCAGCCTGTTTCATAACCTTTTAAGATGCTGTTTTCTGAGCCTAAGGCGGTTATGAAGATTACAGGACAATCGTCCTTTCTTCTGACCGCTTTGCAGATATCAAACCCGCTGGCTCCGGGAAGCATTATGTCTAAGATCATGAGATCAAAAGATCCGCCGGTAGCCTTGGCCAGTGCATCATTTCCGTCAGATGCGGTCACCACTTCCCAAAGCCCAGCTCCTTCCTCTAGAAAAAAGTCGCTCACGGCTTCGAGCAGTTCAGGTGAATCTTCAACTATCAGTAATCTATAAGGCATAATTTCCTCCCTGGCAACATATTACACGAACGATATGTCGTCAGTATGTCATGAGATATGTTATACATAAAAAAGCAGGATTGTCATCCAATCCTGCCTGTTCATTATATTATAAAACTTAACACACGCTAGAATTCCAGCGGTGATAACGAAATTTCCGTTGAATCTGTCTCAATACGAAATCCGCAAAAGCCGTTGGAACAGATCCATATGCCGGAATTCACTATCCTGCCGTCGCGGACGGTTGCCTTCTGAAGAAGATCCTTTCCGCACTTCGGGCAGGAACACGGATTCAAATGTTTCAGTCTGTCAGTTCTTTCAAAATCGGTGTCGAAAACTGAAAACATTTTGGCCTCCGTTAATCAGGGAATCTCTCTGA
>JAFWQC010000092.1 GCA_017509245.1 Clostridiales bacterium
GTTTGTCAAAGAGTTCAACGAGAGAACAGCTAAGGACGCAGGTCTCATCATTCCTGTAATCATTACAGTTTATGCAGACCGTTCTTTCACGTTCATCACGAAGACTCCGCCGGTACCGGTACTTCTTAAGAAGACCGCTAAGATCGAGAAGGCTTCGGGAAGACCTAACACAGAGAAGGTTGCAACAGTTACATGGGAAGACTGCATCAAGATCGCTGAGATCAAGATGCCCGACGTTAACGCTGCTGATGTAGAAGCTTGCGCAAGAATGGTTGCAGGCACAGCACGTTCCATGGGAATCGTTGTAAAGAAAGACTAAGAAAGGAGAATAGAGCATGAAAAAAGGTAAGAGATATGCTGAGCTCGCAAAGCTCGTAGACAGATCCGTACTCTATGATCCTTCTGAAGCAGCTAAGCTTGTCTGCGAGACAGGTAAGGCTAAGTTCGATGAGACTGTAGAGCTTCACGTAAGACTCGGTGTTGACTCAAGACACGCTGACCAGCAGGTCAGAGGTGCCGTAGTTCTTCCTCACGGTACAGGCCGTACAAAGAGAGTTTTGGTACTCGCTAAGGGTCCTAAGGCTGAAGAGGCTAAGGAAGCAGGCGCTGAGTATGTTGGTGATGACGATATGGTAGCAAAGATCGAGAAAGAGAACTGGTTCGACTTCGACGTCATCATTGCTACACCTGACATGATGGGTAAGCTCGGTAAGTTAGGTAAGGTTTTGGGTCCTAAGGGATTGATGCCTAACCCTAAGGCCGGCACAGTTACCATGGACGTTACAAAGGCTGTTAACGAAGTTAAGGCCGGTAAGATCGAGTACAGACTCGACAAGTCCAACATCATTCACTGCCCCGTCGGCAAGGTTTCTTTCGGCCCCGAGAAGATCGAAGATAACGTTAAGGCATTGATGGAAGCTATCATAAAGGCTAAGCCGGCAGCAGCTAAGGGCCAGTACATTAAGAATTGCTCAATCGCAGCTACAATGGGCCCCGGAATTAAGATCAACGCTACAAAGTTCTCTTAATTCTAACTAACCACAATTAAATACCTTTCCTGCCAAAGACAGCAGGTGAAGTCATTGCAATATGATTTCTGAAATGTCCGTTGAACGGGCGGCCGGCCGAGGAAGGAACCAGTTAGTTCATATAGGATTAATTCGTCCCCCTTGGTTTACCTGTCAGGTTACCCAGGGGGGTTTTTAATAGAAATAAAATAAGGAGGAAAAAACCAATATGCCCAGTGAAAAGATTCTGGCAGCTAAGCAGCAGCGTGTTGAAGAGCTTACTTCTGCTTTGAAGGGCGCTACAACTTATGTATTTGTAGCTACACGCGGACTTACTGTTGCTCAGGACACAGAAATGCGTGCAGAGCTTCGTAAGGCAGGCGTTAAGTTCGAGGTCATCAAGAACACAGTTCTCAGACGCGTATTTGCAGAGCTTGGCTTTGAAGGACTTGATGACGTATTCAAGGGCCCTACAGCTGTAGGATACTCTAATGACATCATCGCTCCTGCTAAGGTTCTTGCTAAGTACAGCAAGGATATTGAGCCCATGGAGATCAAGGGCGGCATCATTGACGGCAAGGTAGCTTCCATTGACGAAGTTATTGCTCTGTCTCAGGTACCGGATCCGGAAACACTCCAGACACAGCTTGCTTATACTTTGCTTTTCCCTTTTACGAAGCTCGCTATGCTCGTAAAGGCAGTTGCAGAGAAGAAGCAGGAAGAGGGTGGCGAAGCTCCTGTTGCAGCAGCAGAGGAAGCAGCACCCGCAGTAGAAGAAGCACCCGCTGAAGCAGAGGCTCCCACAGCTGAAGCAGAAGCACCCGCAGCCGAGGAGGCGCCCGCAGAGGCACCCGCTGAAGAGGCTGCAGCACCCGCGGAAACACCCGCAGAGTAATTAGCTAGATTTTTATAGGAGGATACTTAAAATGGCTAGTGAGAAAGTTACAAGCATTCTTGAAGAAATTAAGGGTCTCTCAGTTATCGAGCTTTTCGATCTTGAGAAGGCTATTGAAGACGAATTCGGCGTTTCCGCTGCAGCAGTTGTTGCAGTAGGTGGTGGCGCTGGCGCAGGCGCAGCTGCAGCTGCTGAGCAGACAGAGTTCACAGTTATGCTCAAGAGCTTCGGCGATTCCAAGATGGGCGTTATCAAGGCAGTTAAGGATGTTCTTGGTATGGGCCTTAAGGAAGCAAAGGAACTCGTTGAGAAGGCACCTGTTGCCCTCAAGGAGAACGTTTCTAAGGAAGAGGCTGATGACCTCATGAAGAAGCTTGATGGTTGCGGCGCTGAGCTCGAGCTCAAGTAATTCCTGATTTTAGGATCGTAACTTAACAGGAGTTGTCTCAAAAGTGACATCGGTCACAGAGAGGCAACTCCTTTAGTATTTAAAACCGGATGCAAAACGCGGCTGCAGTCTTTTATCAATTTGAAGGTTTTTGTCTTCCGCCGTCAGGTCTGCCTCCCGGAAAACCTTCCATTCCGCTGCCGGGACCGCCAAAGCTCATTCCCGAACCATAGAGATTATCGTCCAGCGTGATCGTCTCAGAATAAGTGCCACAAGTAACCACATAACTGTTATCCTTAATGAGATCAGGGCTGCTTATGAGGACAGACTGATAAGAGCTTTCTGCCGTAATCTCCAGAATCACATTGCCTGAGCTGTCTTTAACAGAGATCTCAGAACCCTGAGACTGATTGCCGACGCTGATGAGTATGGCTCCCTGTGATGCTCCCGTGAAGTTTGTTGCCATACCGGAAGCTCCGGCCATTATAACTGTTCCACCTGTGATTAAAGCACTTCCATTAACGTCAAGAGAACCGTTCGCACCTGAAGTCGGGCCCATGACGATAAGTGTTCCGCCTGTCATTTCAAATGTGCCGTTGGAATCCACGCCGTCGCCTTCGGTTCTGACATGGAGCTCTCCGCCGTTGATATTAAGTGTGCTTGCGCCGTCTGTTTGCATCATTTCTCCTGAAGATGATGCCGATATTGCATTGATCCCGTCATCAGAAGATACAATGGATATTTTTCCGCCATTGATCTCAATATTCTGGCCTTCGATTCCTTCGTAGGATTTTGTGATATTGACAGTGCCGTCATCTATCTGAAGTGAAGATGATGCCGTTAGACCGTCATCGCCTGCAGCTATGTCAATTGTGCCGGATGAGATATAAATGTATCCCTTGGAGATATCGTCTTCGTTATCAGACTGGATACCGTCCTTGCCGCAGGTGATGCCTATGACTGCATTTTGAATGGCAACCGAGTCATTAGCCTGGATGCCGTCTCCCGAACTTGTAATGGTAATACTGCCGCCTGTGATGGTAACATCGTCTTTACCGACTATACCGTGATCTGTTGACCTGATCTCAAGTGAACCTGATCCGTTGATCGTTATGTCTGTCTTGGCAAAGATTGCACCGTCGACATTGTTGTTGTCCTTCGAATCGAATTCTCCCGAACTAATAAGCCGGTTTTGTGTGCCTTCTTCTAAAGTAATGTATATGTTATCGGCATTAAGGCAGTAGAGAGCTGCATAATCGGAAGATGTAATGCTTGCGTCCTTGAAAACGAGTCTTACATCATCTGTATCACCGGCATTGACAACAATATAGCCGTCATCAAGCGTTCCGGAGATCACATATGTGCCTTTTGATCTGATAGTAATTATGGAGCCGTCGATCTTAACGGAAGATGAGGAAGAAACGGCACTGTTTCCGTTAAGTGTTAAGGTTTCAGCCTCGCTGTCATTGTAGATGACCTCAACGTCTTTTTCAGAGAATGCTTCCGTTAAAGTTGTTTTATCTATCGTCACAGAAGGATCATTCTCTTCTTTGACGGAGGAAGGCGGAGAGCTAAGCGAGCACGCGGCAAATACCAATATGGCAAAAGTACAGATAATGATTGTTGCAAATAGTTTTTGTTCAGTATTAAAGTGTTTCATTGCCTGGTCCTCCTGTTAAGGATGAGAAAGCCGTCAAAGCTGTTCCGTATTATGTGTCTCATATTCAGATACAGATATCTCGAGATTTCCGTTTCTTGTCCTGAGTTCATCTATGAAGTTCTTCTCTGAGGAAAGGTTTTTTAAGACCACCTCGTAACTGAGCTTGAAAAGTGATCCCATATTACTGGTCTTTACCTGCTTAAGTTTGTAGGATGATGTGTACTTTTCGAAGATCTCATCGAAAACATCCGAATAATCGAGATTTTCCGGAATAGTAATCTTAAGATTCTTTCTTTGTGGTTTTTTGCCGTCAAAACCGAATCTCGAGTAGCAGAGGATGGCAAGTCCGATCAGGACCGTGAAAAGGGCAGCGTATCCGACATAGCCCATCCCCAGGATGAGTCCTAAGCCCATAGCAACGAATATCGCGACTATCTCTCTGGCAGTTCCGGGAGCAGACCTGAATCTTACGAGACTAAAAGCACCTGCAACTGCAACTCCTGCTCCTATGTTGCCGTTTACCATCAAGATGACGACGCTAACGACAGCAGGGAGGATCGCCAGTGTCATGACAAAGCTTCTGGTGTAATCGTTCTTATATGTGTGAATCAGGGCAATGATGCTGCCTAAGACAAGAGATATGAGAACGAGGATGATAAATATCGAAGGTGTAATACCTGTTGAAGGTATGATGGATTCAAAAAGATCAAGCATAGATCAAGCTCCTTTCTGTGATCTGACATGCCCTGAGGCAGTCTTTGTAATATGTGCCGTACTTTGAGAAAGTAACCTTACTAAGGCTGTTTCTGCTTAGGAACCTTGCCATCCAAACCGGCATGGCGCCCTGTATCTTAACTTCCATAAGTGTTATGCCGGAGGGAAGAAGTGAAGTCCCCCAGATGTCGCTGCCGAGATCCAGATCAGTATCCCTGGCCAGGATGTTCTCGTCTAATGTCAGTCTTAATTCCTCATTCCGTCCGTCTGAATAAGCTTCTCTCTCGTAACTTAAAAATGCTTTTGCCTTTATGCCTTCGTAGAATTTAAGAAAGTAATCTATCTCCGATGTTATCTGTGACCTGAACGGAAAAACATTTCCTTTATCTATCCAGTCTTCTGCTGATGCTTTCGTCATGGCAACACGCCTTTTGTAGGTAACGTCTTCGAATTTCTTCTTGATCTCAACGAAGACCATGTCTTCGCTTACTGCTCTTTGGTAAGATCTTATTCTCAGTTTTTCTTTATAGACCGGGTGATCAAGGGAATCTCTTATAAGCCTGAAAGAATCCGTGTCGTAGTAAATATTGCGGATTGTTGTCCTGCCGTACCGGTCAAGACTCATCCTTCCGTTCATCTCTTCCAAAAGAGATCTCTTTTGAGATGCCGTCAGGAAGTATTTGAGTTCATATCTCTCGAAAACATTTTGATAAGACATTTCATCAGACCTCACTGTCGTTTATGGCTTTATGTTAAATGCACAACCTTAAATGAACCTAAAATAGAGAGCAGTTTATTGTAATTGATTAAAAAATAAGAAGAGATGTCCCGTTCATTTTGAGCCATCCCACTTAACAAATTCTTTTATAGTGAAATTGTTCGTGCTATTGTTATCGCATGAGACTCGAGAATGATGACAATTTCAATTTCCTTTATAACGAGGCGTACGAGAAGATACCGCGTCTTTTCAAGTTCTCCCAAAGGCGCTATAAGGCAGCGCTTATAATCATGCTCGTGTGTTTCGGGATAATGCTGATCCTTACCACAGTCTTTTACAGCACGGCAAAAACGGAGATAATGCCGTCTCTGTTGCCCGCAACGACGCTCGGATCTTACAAACTTGTCAACACCTATGAATACGGATGGCTGGCGCTTGCCCTCGTCTTTGCCGGAATAGTGGCACTCATAGGCGCATGGATGCTTATTGCCAGGACGCTCGAAAAGCGCGCCTTCAGGAAAGCGGCCGATCTCAACAATAGGATCTTCCTCGCCGAACGCCACAGGGTGGAGATGGAGTGGCAGAACTGGAAAATGAATAACCGCGATTATTAATTGCGTTCGCTTAGGTCCTCCGCGCTTCGCTTGTGCGGAATCATTCGCAATTATTTATTGCGCTCGCTTGGGTCCTCCGCGCTTCGCTTGTGCGGAATCATTCGCAATTATTTATTGCGCTCGCTTGGGTCCTCCGCGCTTCGCTTGTGCGGAATCGCTCGCGCAACTAATAATTGCTCACGCAAAAGGGAAACCTTCACGTAAGAAATAATCCGTGTTTGAAGGGAGTGAGTTTTCGCGCAATCATTAATTGCATTTTCTTCTTATTTCTATTGACTTTGAAACTATGAGTAGATATAATTTCAAAGCAACTTTTATGGCGGCATAGCTCAGTTGGCCAGAGCGTCCGGTTCATACCCGGCAGGTCGTAGGTTCGAATCCCACTGCCGCTACCATAAAAGGCCCGTTGGTCAACCGGCTAAGACGTCGCCCTTTCACGGCGGAGTAACGAGTTCAACTCTCGTACGGGTCACCA
>JAFWQC010000010.1 GCA_017509245.1 Clostridiales bacterium
TACTGTCGGATTGCCTCCGATGATTCGAATCGACGGTATGTTAATGCCGATGGGCAATCAGCCGTTGACAGCTGCTGACACAGAGTATCTCTGCAAGTCAATGATAGACAAGTCGAGACAGCAGTATCTCAACGAGAGGGGCGAAATCGACTTCTCCTATGTCGTTGAGGATTACAGCCGTTTCAGATGCAACGTATTCAAGCAGCGTGGAACTTATGCTCTTGCAGCAAGAACGATCACAAATGAGATCCCTACATGCGAACAGCTGGGTCTTCCCAACAAGTTCAAGGAACTTGTACTGGCACCGAGAGGACTAATCCTTGTTACCGGCCCTACGGGTTCAGGTAAGTCTACAACACTCGCTGCAATGATCGGTCACGTTAACACATGCAAGAAGTGCCACATTCTCACACTTGAGGAACCTATCGAGTACCTTCACATGCATGGTGAAGCCATGATCAACCAGAGAGAGGTTCATGAGGATACACTTTCATTCGCTAACGCTCTCCGTGCTGCTCTCCGTGAAGACCCGGATATCATCCTCGTCGGAGAAATGCGTGACCTCGATACTATCAGTACCGCTATCACCGCAGCAGAAACAGGACACCTTGTTCTTTCAACACTTCATACATCATCCGCAGCTGACACGGTAAACCGTATCATCGACGTTTACCCGCCTCATCAGCAGGATCAGATCAGAGTTCAGCTCTCTGCGGTTCTTAACGCCGTTATCTGTCAGACTCTTGTTCCGAGGATTGGCGGAGGAAGATGCGCTGCATTCGAGATCATGATCACGAATGACGCTATCAAGAACAATATCCGTGAAGGTAAGACATATCAGATCGACAGTACGATCGCTACGAGCCTTCAGCAGGGAATGTGCCCGCTCGACTTCTATCTTGCCGAGCTTGTAAAGAGAAAGATTATCTCCAGGGATACGGCTCTTGAAAGATGCCATACCCAGGATGATCTTAAGCGTTTTATCAACAACCCTGGTTCTTCGAACAGCCCTCTGTTCGGTGATTTGGAGTATACCTGATTATTTGCGCTTGCATATTATTCAAATAAGGAGGAAAAAGATTAATGCCTAATTTCAGATATCAGGTAATTGATGCTGCGGGTAAAAAATCTGAAGGTATAATCGAAGCAGCTTCCATCGGCGAAGCTACTCGTAAACTTAAGACCGACGGAAAATACATATCATCGCTTGCTCTTGACAGAGGAGCTGGTATTGCCAACATCAACATCGGCAGCCCTATGCTTAAGAATAAGGATCTCGTCCTTATTACAAGACAGCTTGCCTCGCTTCTGTCAGCAGGTATTACGGTAGTCAGAGCACTCGATATGCTTTATCAGCAGCTTGAAAGCAAGAAAGCTAAAAAGTGTATCGGTGACGTCTACGAATCGGTTCAGGGAGGACGTTCACTCTCTGAAGCATTTAGGGAACAGAAGGGTGTTATCCCTAACATCATGATCAGTATGATCGCTGCAGGTGAAGAGTCCGGTCGTCTTGACGAAGTTATGGAACGTCTGGCAGAGCACTTCCAGAAGGCTGCAAAACTCAAGAACAAGATTTCATCCGCGATGGTCTATCCTAAGATCCTTGCAGGACTTACAGCCGCAGTAAGTATCGGACTTCTTACGTTCCTCGTTCCTAAGATCGGTGATACGATCAAGAGCTTGGGCGGTGAACTCCCTGCACTTACAAGAGCGCTTCTTGCAATTTCAAAATCACTCACTACATGGTGGTATATCTACATTGCAGTAGTTGCATTGATCGTTTACGGTTTCAAACTGTGGAAGAGCTCCGATAAGGGTGCTGAGCAGTGGTCTTATCTCATGCTCAAAATGCCTATTGTAGGTAAAGCCACAACGATGAATGCTGCTGCAAGATTCACAAGAACGGTTTCCACACTTCTCAAGTCAGGTATCTCTGTTCTTCAGTCGGTTGAAATCACAGAGAAATCTCTTGATAACGTTATTTTGGAGAAGAAGCTTGCTGAAGCAAGAACCGAGATCAGAAAAGGTGCTTCTCTTTCAAAATCCATCAGAGGTATAACGGAATTCCCGCCGATGATCTACGCAATGGTTTCCATCGGTGAGGAGTCAGGTACACTCGACGCGATACTCGACAAGGCTGCTGATTATTTCGAAGATGAAGCAGACGCCGCAACCGCAAAGATGACGGCTGCTCTCGAGCCTGTTATGATCATCATCCTTGCTATCATCGTAGGAACAGTCGTTGGCGGTATCGCAATGCCTATCTTCACGATGGCTAAGTGGATCATGTAATTAAGGAACAGTATTTGAAAGGAGAAAACAGATGGATTTTTCAATAGGTAGAGGCGGATCCGAATTAGTAATCGACTGCTCAAGCTCTGACCTCAAGATCGCTGTCGGAAATTACAACCCGAAGTCCGGGAACGTTTCAATCGACACAATAGGTATCATCCCTCTTGAGACAGATGCTATCAACGACGGTGCTATTGCAGACTCTTTCGGCATCGTAATGGCAGTTAAGCACGCCATAGCAAGACTCGGAATCAGGAACAAGAGCTGCATCCTTACAACAGAGGGCGCTTTCGTTCATACCAGAGACTTAGAGCTTCCTATCGCTAAGGAAGAGCAGCTCAAGGATATGGTTAAGTACGAGGTAATCGGACAGGGCACAAACCGTGACCTTTCTATCGACTATATCGTTTACGGCACAACAAAGGATGAAGAAACAAATGCAGATAAGCTCAAGATCAGAGCAACTGCTATTCCTACAGACACCATTAAGGATTTCCGTGAATTCCTTAAGGAAATGGAACTTCAGCCTACAGCTCTCGACATGAACCCTAACGCAGTAAGAAAGCTCTTCTCACAGGGTATCATCAACGGCAACGTAAACATCAACCAGTCAACACTGCTCCTCATCGAGCTTTCAAGCAGAACAACAACCGTTACGGTTCTTGACAAGGGCTTCCCGGTTCTTTCAAGAAGACTTCAGTTTGGTCACTCCAACATCCGTCAGGTTGCTGATTCCGTTAAGAAGCTGCAGGGTACAAACCAGCAGTCTTCACTCGCAAGACGTCTCAGCATCACAACATCTGATGCTGCAGCAAGCGTACCGATCGAGGATATCGATGTATGGAACGAGACAGTTTCCAACACACCTGCTCTCCAGAGTGCTGTTAACGCATACTTCAAGAGCCTTGTTGATGCTGTTTCCCGTACAGCTCAGTTCTCAATTTCAAAGTATAAGATCGATACCATCAGCACATGCTTCCTTTATGGTTCCGGTGCAGGCTACAAAAAGATCGACAAGGAATTGTCTCGTCAGCTTGGTACTCAGGTAGAGATTTTAAGAACACTCAGTACGGTCATCGGACCCAAGAACTTCGAACTGCATCAGTTTGTTAACTGCTGTGGTGCGCTGATTCGTAATGATTAAAGGAGGGGTGTAATTCATGGCTAGCGGAATTAATAAGAAATTACTTGCCAAGAAGGACATGAACTTCTTCAGGGAGTTCACGGCCAACGCGGCAAGAGCAGCAAGAATGCTTGGTTACGCAATGGTAGGCGGTATTCTTGTAGTATTTATCGTACTCGGATTGATCGGTTACCTCGCTGTCAGAAACTTTATGAAGCAGCAGGATATCGATGCTATTACAGCTGAACTTGCAGGTCCCGATTATGCCGGACTTGAAGAAAAGGCAAAGGAACTTCAGAACGAACTCAATCAGAAGAACAATTATTACTTCGCATTAACCACAATGCGTACTACTGTTGATAGAGTAGCAACGGTTCCGATGGAAATTCCCGGAATCCTTGCAAAGAGCATCCCCAGCGATTCTTATGTATTAAACTACTCAATTGATGGTTCATTACTGAAGTACAATGGCTATTCATTCAGTTATTACAGCATTGTTGACATGGTCAATATGCTTAATAATTCCAAGGTATTTACATCAAGACCTGAAATGAGGATTGCCCGTGTTGAATCAACATCGATAGCAAGCGCGGATGGTTTCTATAACAACAAGACCGGTGATGTACTGCCTCTTAATACTTACTATTCATTCGACATTTCAGGAACGCTTATTGGAAAGGTTTATATTTCAATTGGACGTTACCTCAACGGTACCTCCATTCAGAGCATTGCTGGTGTTGAGACCACAGAATATGCTGCAGGTTCTGAATATAATTACACAGAAGGCATTGATACTTATGTATCCGGCGGTGTAACATACAACCTCGTCAGAGTTACTGTTGACGGAGTTGAAGTGAGTGCAGACAACCTTGCAAGCATAAAAGCAGCTCATGCATTCAGTGGAACGGCAAAAGGCAACACCGAGATCAACCTTTATTATGAGGTTGCTCAGGCACAGCCTGCGCAGTAACAGGGAGGTATCATAGATGAACAATTTATCCGCACGTGAGAAAACCGGAATATATGTAATCTCATTGTTGATCCTCATATTGCTCGGCTATATTCTCGGAATCAGAACATTAAATAACAAATATGCTCAGCTTGAGCAGCAGTATAACGAACTGGTAAAGAGGAGAGACTATCTCAACCAGCTCAAGGCAAATGTTGCTCAGACGACAGATGAGATCAAGCAGCTTAATGAGTCAATTTCCAAGGTAGAGCTTTCTTTTATCGACAAGCTTGAGAACGAGTGCCTTATGCAGTATGTTCTTAAGACTTTTGAAGAAACTGGAATTCCTTACATGGTAGATGTTGCAACGGAGGATGTTTCTTGTAATCCAATATCTTATGCAGATGGAACATCTTGCCCGGATTCACTTCAGTGTACAAGAATTAAAGTAAATTATGTTTCAACAGACGGTTACGTCATTCCTGCATACAATCGTAATCCTGATACTATTGGCCAGCCTGCTGAAGGTGAAAAGGATGCTAAGACAAAAGCTAAAGAGCTTATCGGCATGATGGGCAAAGAGGAATATGCAGAAGCAAAGGGTTATGATGAGTTCCTTAAGGGATTGGAAAAGATGTCCAAAGAAAATCCCGGATGCATCAAGGTAACCAATCTTGCAGTAAGTTCAACCAATGGTTACTTTAAATTGACTGCTGACATTGATTTCTATGGAACAGTACTCACAAATCGTGTTTCAGTTGATAACAACAAGGCTGGTTACACATACTGGACAGGTGATACTAACGTTGATACATCCGGCGGATTTATTGGATTCCCGTATGTTGTCAAGAACGAGAAGAGCCTTTGGAACGGTTATGTACTTAATAACTTTGAAAGTGGTTCTGAAAGACCGTTCGCTGCTTACTGGGCTAATGCTGCATTCAGCCAGAAAGTCGATGCTAAGGGTGGCCTTGCTAAGTTCTTTAACGTTAAGGATCCTAGAGTTCTTGAGGTCACAAAGCAGAACACCAAGAAGAAGGCCAAGGGCAAGAAGGCAGCTACGTTAACTAAAGTTGCATGATTGAAAGGGAGAAATGCAATTGTGGCGAAATTTTGAAAAAAAATGAAAAAACCTATTGCATTTCTCCACAATCGTGTTATACTACAGTTACAAACTCAATAAACCTTACAGGAGGAAATTCAAAATGAAGAAGATTCAGAAGTCAAAGAAGGGTTTCACCCTCGTAGAAATGGTACTCGTTATCGCTATCATCGTTATCCTTGCAGCGGTTCTCGTACTCGGTATCGGTACATATCTCCAGAGGGCTAGAGCAGCTTCTTCTTCCATCGCAGCACACAACAGCTCAATTTCTGCTGTACGTGCAGAGATCGACAGAGAGCTCAGCTAATCATTGAGATCTAACTAAAAACTAGCGGGGAAGCAATTCCCCGCTTTTTTTATCTATTTGTTAATTTTTTTAACAAATTGTGAACAAATCTATTGAAAATAATCTCGAAGCAGTTATAATAAGAATGTAATAGTATA
>JAFWQC010000011.1 GCA_017509245.1 Clostridiales bacterium
AGTGCGTGAGCAGCGAGAGCTCTTGCGGAAACATGGAATACGCAAGGGAGAAGCTCGCCTGCGATCTTGTACATGTTAGGAATCATCAAAAGGAGACCCTGTGATGCGGTATAAGTTGTGGTTAAAGCACCTGTAGCGAGTGAGCCGTGAACGGCACCGGAAGCGCCTCCCTCAGACTCCATCTCGACGATGTTAACCGTCTGTCCGAAAATGTTCTTTCTGCCCTGCTGAGCCCATTGATCGGTGTGGTCAGCCATAGGCGAGGACGGTGTGATCGGGTAAATTGCAGCGTTCTCAGTAAATGCATACGAAGTATACGCAGCAGCCTCGTTACCGTCCATGGTTTTCTTTGTCAGTTCTGCCATAAACTTGATCTCCTTTGGAAAATTCTTTGCAGTTACATCTGTGCACAGAAGTATCTACTATAAATAACTGAATAATTATAAACCCATTTGCGTAATAATGGGGACATAAAACAGAAAAAATAACAGTTTATTTTTTATATATATTTAAAGAGCCCTCTTCATCTCGAAAAGGGCTCTTGTTAATGCATTTTTATTTCCGCTTTGGTCAGCCGGAGACTTTATACGTTCTCGCCGCCGCTTCCGCCTTCGCCGCTTCCGCCTTCGCTTCCGCTGCCGCCTTCGCCGCTTCCGCCTTCACCGCTTCCGCCGCCGCCTTCACCGCCTTCGCCGGAACTCTTAGTCGGTTCGGGTGCCGTGGTCGGCGTATTCGTCGGAGTATCCTGTGCTGTCGGCTGCGGAGCAGTTGTCGGCGTAACAGTTTCTCCACTTGGTGTAGGTGTAGGAGTTGCCGTAGGATCCGTAAGTTCACCGGTCTCCAAATTAACTGCAGCATATGTGCCGTCAGCCTTGAGAACGCCTACCTTGATACGCGTACCCCATGCCTTGTAAGAAGTTGTGTAATACTCTTCACGCTTGATCTCATTGCCGTCCTTATCGAACCAGACCTTGTAGATCCTTGCGGTATAACCGTCGTGAGCAGCTCTTATGGTCTCCTTCTTACCGGCTTCCATGGTCTTGTCTTCGACATACTCGTTAGCTCCGGCCTTTACGGTGTTGATGATGTTGCTCTCGAGCTTGATGTACTGTCCGTCAGGGAACTTCTTGCCGTAGATCTCTGCATGGACTGTCAAGTCAGACCAGTCAAACCACATGGAGATGATTACTTGGAAATCGCTATCATTCTCGAACTGGAAGTCCAGGTCAGGCCAGTTGACCGTAGCATCGCAGCCTGTGAGAACGTAATCTGACGGCCATGCGTGGTTGTTACGCTGAATGACCTTAAGGTCAGACTTGGCTACCGCATTGAAGAGAGTGGAACTTGCCTGGCAGACACCGCCGCCTAAACCCTTCTCATACTGTCCGCCAAGGATAACGTTAGCTTCCTTAAAGCCTCTGTCATAAGTTCTCTGTCCAACGACCTTGTTGAATGAGAACTTATCACCGGGCTCAAGGATAGTTCCGTTAATATATTCGCAAGCCTTGCTGATATTGTTGTTACGGTTTGAATTGTTGGAGCACTTTGTCGTCATCTCGCCGATGAGACCGAACTCCTCGTTGAGCATCGCTTCTGTGACCTCAGGTTCCTTGAGGACTGTGGGAACGTTAACGACGCCGGTATACTTCTTGGAATCAAAGAGCTTCTTTACCTCATCAGCTGTTCCGTCGATGTCGAGAACATAACCGACCTGCTCGGGAACGATCGTGAATGTGCGTGTTTCCTTATCAAACTCCTCGATCCTTGCATCCTGAACAGTAGCATATTCAAGGATAAGGGGATCTAATATTCCGTGAACCTTCTTGGAAACGCCGTCGATCTGTACCGTATAAGCTGTCTCATACTCCTGGGGAGTATTCTTGAGCTGCTCCATACCGTTATAGCACTCTGTGAGCTGTGCGAGATCAGTGTCGTTAAGAGGTCTGAACTTTGTAAATGCATCCTCAACAACTTCTCTTGTGTTGTACTCGAAAGAAGCATCGGAGAAATCCACCGGGAACTTCTTGCCTTCGAGATCGAGCTTGATGTCGATCTTAAGAGGCTTATCAGGCAGAGATGTTGAGACTGCATTAAATGCCTCGTCAACAGTCATGCCGCCTACATCGATACCGTCGATAACGGTTCCAGCGAAGAACTTGTCCGTCATGAGTTCTGCATAAGCTTCCTCGACCTTGATCTTCCTTGAGGATCCGTCAGCCATCGTAACTTCGATCGTGGGCTTAAAGTATCCTGTGGAATAGAGGTAGTAATAAACTCCTCCTGCGATAAGAGCCAGTGCAGCGATAACGGATACCGCGATTATTACGCCCTTCGCCTTTGACTTGGCACGCTTTGTCGAATGCTTTGCAGCTCTTGCCGTTGATTTAACGGAACTGCTGCCCTTTGAGCTGCTGCTCTTCTTGGAATTACTCTTGGCCTGCGAGCTGTTTGCCGTGCTCTTTGAAATGCTGCTGCCTGTTCTTGAAGGTGCTTTAGCGGGCACGACCTTGGAAGCCTCACTGTTGGAGACTCTTACTTTGTTAGTGTTATTAACAGGGACAAGCTGATTATTCTTAGGCTCTGATACCCTGCTATAGCTCGAAGCCTGACCGGCTTTTTTCTTCATAATTTCTAAACCCTCTTTTATACAAAGATATACTTTGAAATCCAACCCAATGATAAACATAGTTAGGGTAAGTTTCAACCACACAAAAAGCATATATTATTAAAAAATTAGAGGTATTTTCGAGGCAATATTGTAAAATCGATTATAATTCCTATTTGGAGCATATGAAATTATGAATATCAAATATAAAGCACTGCTTGCCGCTGACATGGACTGCACGCTTCTTGCGCCCGGCAAGGACGTCCCGGAAGGGAATAAAGAAGCCATAAGAGCGCTTAAAGGAGCCGGTATCGCCTTCACGATAGCCACCGGACGCTCCTCTTTTCTCGTCGGCAAGTTCGCCGAAGATCTGGGGATCGAGGTGCCGGTCATTACGAGCAACGGAGGTTCCCTTTTCGATGCCAAAGCGCGAAAACAGTTCGCCTCCAAGGATTTTGAAGACTCAAAGATACGCTCGCTTCTGAGATCTCTCATGGACCATTCGGCCGATGCCACCCTCTATTCGGATGAGGGCATATTCTTCTGCCCCGAGTCGAGCAGAAAATTCTTTGTCGAGGGCTACAATGTCGGCGTAGAGCCCGCAAAACAGGCGCCGATCATCGACATAGACAGGAGCTTTCCGGAACAGGAGCGGATACCGGCTTTTAACAAGATCCTGCTCATAAGGCCGGACAAAGAGGTCGTGGATATGCTATCCCGCGACCCTGACTTAGAGCTCGTATCTTCGGGGATCGATCTTTTCGATGTAATGTGCAAGGGAGTTACCAAGGGAAGGGCTTTGCTCGACCTGGCAGAGTATCTCGGGATACCTTCCACAGCTACATTTGCGATCGGCGACTCCGACAACGACATCCCCATGATCGCTGACGCCAGCTACGGGATAGCCATGGGCAATGCCACCGAGAACACCAAGAAGGCTGCAGGGTTTATCACCACAAATTATGACAGCCTCGGCTTTGCCAAGGCTGTCTATGAATACATTATTCCAACTGTTGAGAAGTTTTAATCAAGCTTTGACTTGACGTATCCTTCAACCTGTCCCTTGATTGTCTCAAAGGACTTCTCTGCCGCTGCCTTGTCAGAATCGTAAACGCCCATGTAGATCTTGAGCTTGGGCTCTGTGCCTGAAGGTCTTGCGCATGCCCAGTCGATTCCCTTATTGCCGCCGAGCTCATAGAGGAGAACATTGGACTTGGGAAGCGTGATCTCTGAGACCTTTACTCCGTCTTCAGTGAAATCGTAGCGCTTGGACTCCTTGTAGTCGCGTACGGCTGTAACCGTAGCACCGCCAAGGAGATTCTTTGCCTCAGCAAGATTCTTGCAGCCGGAAAGCTCTTCCCTGAGCTCCACCATACACTTGCCGATCTTCTCGATACCCTCTTTGCCTTCGAGTGTGCAGCTGATCGTCTGCTCGATGCCGTAGCCGTACTTCTCATAGAGGTGGTCAAGTCTGTCAGCTAAAGTCTCGCCCTTCTCGAAGGAAGCTGCTGCCATGTTGCAGATGAGCATTGCGGCAACAACAGCGTCCTTGTCACGGACGTCGACGCCGGAGAGATAACCGTAGCTCTCTTCGAAGCCGAACTGGAAGTGCTTGTCGCCGAACTCGTCGTCTAACTTGATCCTCTCGCCGATGAACTTGAAGCCTGTTAATGTCTCCTGAAGTTCTACGCCATAGTAGTCGCATATGCTCTTAACGAGCTTGGATGAAACGATCGTCGTTACAGCGAATGACTTCTCGGGAAGCGTGCCGAGCTGCTTCTTTGAATCAAGGATGTAATCCAGGAGCATGAGGCCCATCTGGTTGCCGGAGAAGCACTTATACTTTACTTCACCATTCTCGATGACCTTTGCTGCTGCTCCGATACGGTCGGAGTCAGGGTCAGTGCCGAATACCAGGGAAGCATCGGTCTTCTTGGCAAGCTCGATCGCCATCGAAAGAGCCTCAGGGTTCTCAGGATTGGGAAGGCTTACCGTGGGGAAAGCACCGTCAGGAAGCTCCTGCTCCTTAACAATGTGGATATTCTTAAATCCGACTGCCTCGAGGATCCTTCTGACGGGTTTGTTGCCTGCTCCGTGCAAAGGTGTATATACGATGCTCATGTCAGCCTGCTTATCGATCGCCTGCTGGTCTACAACGAGCTTCTTGAGCATGTTTGTGAATGCCTCATCGATCTCAGGTCCGAAGGAAGTTACAAGGCCCTTTGCCTTAGCCTCCTCAAAGTCCATGAGCTTGACTGTCCTGATGTCAGAGATAGCTGAAATGTTTGCGAGTACTGCGTCAGCTGCTTCGGGCGGTACCTGTCCGCCGTCCTCACCGTAGACCTTGTAGCCGTTGTACTTTGACGGGTTATGGGATGCGGTGATCATGACACCTGCAAAAGCCTTGAAATATCTTACGGAGAAAGAGAGGACCGGAACCGGTCGTAACTCGTCTGAAAGCTTTGAAGGAATTCCGTTTGCAGCAAGGACCTGCGCGGTGATCTGTGCAAACTCAGGCGAGAAGTGCCTTGAATCGTAGGAGATGACAACGCCTCTCTTAACTGCCTCTTCACCTTCGGAGAGAATGTACTTGGCAAGTCCCTCGGAAGCCTTGGCAACCGTATAGACATTCATTCTGTTCGTTCCTGCGCCGAGGACGCCTCTTAATCCCGCGGTGCCGAACTCGAGGTCCCTGTAGAACCTGTCTTCGATCTCCTTGACATCATCCTTGATTGCTTCAAGTTCGTTTCTTGTCCCTTCATCGAAAAAAGGATCAGACTTCCACATCTCATACTCTTTCATAAAGTCCATGTCTCATACCTCCAAAGCACTGATTTGCAATTTAAAATACTAAAACGCTTATTGTTTTTCTTTCATTTTCGAGCGCTTTTTATCAACAAAGATGAATGCGGCAAGGAGCACAACTCCGAGCGCGGAAACAGCCGCTCCGGGCTTAAGTCCGGGTGCCGTGAACACGAGTTCTGCAGTGTGGTCGCCCTCACCGGGATCGAACGCGATGAATGCATTCTGATATACCATGTGATCGGCTTTCTCGCCGTCGATATAAAGCTGCCATCCGTCCTCTTCAGGGATGGTCGTAATGACGATGTCGTCTTCAGCAGCGCCCTTGATGTTGAACTTGGCAAAGCCGTCAGATACGACATCAGTAACGACCTTTGATCTGTCGACCTTGGCAAACTGCGTTGAGAAGGCTTCAGCATCGAAGCATGCGAATCTGATGTTCAGATAAGACCAGCTCTTCTCGTCCGACAGGAATGAGACCTTTACTTTCTCGCCCTTCTTAAAGCTTCCGACGCGGAAGATCTGGGAATAGTATGTGGTCGAAGAGAAATCGCTGATCCTGATGCCGTTAACATATACTTCAGTACCGTCAAGGATCCTTCCGGTAACGAGAGCACAGTATATCTCGTCTTCGGCAGGTGCCTCGAATTCATATTCGACGGCGATCGGGATATTCTGGTTCTCGCTGTAGAGCGTTGTCATGTTGTCCCTGAGCTGTCCTGCAACGGAAGATTCAAGACCCAGCGGATCATCGAAATCCGCTTTAACCGGTGTGCTGCCGGAAGGCTTGTTCCTGTTGATGAACGTCTCATTAGTCATGTATTCGCTCTTGTTGAAGGAGATGCCGTTCGTTATCTTCGGTGCACCTGTCACATTCTCATCGATCACAATAAAGAAATCGTCTTCGAACTGTTCCGGGAACATAGAACGGTACCACTCGTTGTGGAGCATGTAGTAGTTCTTCTCGTCCGCATCTTTTTCGAGCTTGTAAAAATCGTAATTCATGGCGCCCTTATCTGCGGCAAATGCAAGAGGAAGCACGTCTTCATTTGCATAGAACTTCAACCCTGCATCATAAGAATCGGTGCCGTCAAAACGGTAGAACGAAAGGTCTCTCTTTGCAGCAACCGATCCGATCGAGAAGAATGCGTCAACGGAAGGACAGGCAAAGGAGTGACCTACTGCGAAATAATTGTAATTGGCGGGCAGTCCGAGCTGCTTTACAAAGCGCTGCATCTTCTTATTCGAATTGGAATTGAAGAATGACAGTCCGTTATAGTTGCCATATAACGCGTTGCCCTCGTCAACATAATACTTTTCCGTATACTCCGGTGCCTGCTCGCTCTCGGCTCTGAAAGCACCTGTCTGAACTGAGAGGTTCTTCGCGTAGGCACCGTATTCCATCTCGGCTCTTATCGAATCGCTGTATTCCGTTGCAGGTCCGCCGTAAAGCGTCATGCACTGGATTCCTGAAGAATACATCGGTTCGACGAACAGGAGCTCGAAAACAATTATCATGGCCAGTATCGGTGCAAGCATCTTCGGCATGTCTCGGAGCTGGTTGGTCCATTCCTTGATTCCGAACCCTGCCATGATAGCCGCATAAACGGTTATGAGGATCATGTTGGCAAACGTCGCTTCAGAGTGGCCCCTTAATGTTCCGAATGAACAGTCGATTATGACCAGGCCGTACATGATGAACATTGCCTTGGCGATATCAAATCTCTTAACTTCCTTGATCTTCGCCAATACCCTGAATGTGATGACAAGGAACAGCGGAAGGAATACGAATACATGTCTGTGCCAGAACCAGTTCGGATCATCAAAGACCTGCCATGCCTTATCGATGATATAGACCGCCGTTGACAGGAGTGTTCCGAGCAGGCAGAAAGCGTGGATCTTTCTCTCCCTTCCCTTGTAAACCGGGCTGATGAAATATACCAAAAGCAGCAATGATACAAGAAGGCTTATGAAAAGGAACGGGTAATTGCCCGAGAGTATGTCAGAGAACTCTCCGGGTTCTCCCAGCAGCATCATGTGGATAAGAGTGAGCGGATTATATGTAATTACATCCTCTCCTCTTGTCGACACGGTCTGGTCTGCATTTCTTATCGTATCAAGACCGACGGGCACCAGCATTACCGCAGTGATAAGCGCGGTAAAACCTGCCGCAAGCACAAATCTGATGCCGGTTCCGAGCGCCTGCTTAACAGGAATTTTCAGCGCGATCATTCTTATGATCAGGTACAGGAAACATGCGATTCCGACCATGTATGCTATGTAGTAATTTGAGATGAACAATACCAGGAGCGATATAACAAGCCCTGCATAGTTCTGCTTCTTTATGAACTTCTCCGTAAAATACAGGATCAGCGGAAGGAGCATGTATCCGTCAAGCCACATGATCTGGAAGATATATGTCTGTGAATAGAACGAGAATGCATACATAATGCCGAGAAGCACGGGCCAGCGGGTCTTCTTATCCTCTGTCCTGCTCCCGAGGAACAAGCACATAAATGATGCGGAAAGGCTGAGCTTAAGAGTAACGATAACAAGGACCGTAAGATCGATCTGCGCCTCATCGATAAAGAGGTAGATAAGGTTAAACGGGCTCGCAAGATAATATCCGAATGTTCCGATGAAATTCTTTCCGAGTCCCAACTTGAAAGAGTATGAAAGATAGGACAGGAACGAACCCTGCGGAATGGAATTCAGCTCGGCGATCTTGTTCTTAAGCAAAGCAAGGAACGGAGCATACTGCGCCCTCAGATCGCTGTGGAGAAAAGTATATTTGCCCAACGGATACTTGTTGCATAAAAGCATTGCCGTAATGTAAAGTGCAACAGTGATAAAGAAAGTTACTAAAGGGCGGATATCGGACTTTCCGCTTGAGCGGGCCGAAGTTTTAAGCAGTGGTTTGACTTCCTTTTTACCGGAAGCTTTACTGTCAAGACTTGAGAGCTCTTTCATTATTGTTCCGCCCTTTCTCTGACCATACTATCTGACCATATTTCTTAATACATAATAACTTTTTGATTATAATACAAAAACGAGCAACTTGCTTGCAAGGAAGTGAGTTATTGTCAGAACGGAGCTTGCTCCGGGGCTGACAAATAACGAGCTTCCGGCAAATAAGGGTTGCGGGTTGCGCATTATATCGGAGCGCAGCGAACGATATAATACAACTTGCTTGGGGATATAATACCTTCTCTGTTATATATTTTCGCGAATGATATAATGAATTAAGTCTTTTATGCCGGAGGGGATTTCTAATGCTTATCAGTCTGATCGTTCCTTGCTATAACGAAGAGGGTTCCCTCCCTATTCTCTATGAAGCGCTCTGCGATGTGCGCAAATCCGATACTTCCGACAGGAATTATGAATTCATTTTCGTAAACGACGGAAGCCGCGATAAGACCGCAGAGATAATCCGTGATCTCGCGGCAAACGACAAGGGCGTTAAGTACATTTTCTTCTCAAGAAACTTCGGCAAGGAAGCTGCAATGTATGCCGGAATGGAAAAGGCAAAGGGCGACTACATCGCCATCATGGATGCCGATATGCAGGATCCCCCTTCACTTATCCCGGAGATGATCAAGGACTTGGATTCCGGCGAATACGATATCGTTGCAGCAAGACGTGTTACCCGCAAGGGCGAACCCAAGATCAGAAGCTGGTTCGCACGCCGTTTCTACAGACTCATCAACCGCATGTGCGACGTTGAGATCGCTGACGGCGCAAGAGACTTCCGCCTCATGAAGCGCGAAGTCGTTGATGCCATCTTAAGCGTTAAGGAGCGCCAGAGATTCTCAAAGGGTATCTTTGCCTGGGTCGGCTTCAGGACCAAGTGGGTGGAGCATGAGAACGTCGAGCGTGTTGCCGGCGAGACAAAGTGGAGCTTCTGGAAGCTTTTCAGATATGCAATCGACGGCATTGTTGCATTTACCACTGCACCTTTGCGTATTGCTACATATATGGGCTTCTTCTTTGCGTTCGCAGGATTTGCTTATATGCTCTACTACTTCATCAGAGCAATAATCGGCCGGTTCTGGACTGATGTAAACATCATGGGTTACCCTTCACTCCTCTGCTTCATCCTCTTCATCGGCGGATTGATCCTTATGGCACTCGGATTGATCGGTGAATACATCGGACGAATCTACATAGAATCCAAGGCAAGACCGATCTACATAACTTCTGAAGAATCCAAGGATTGATAAATCAAAAGGCGTTGTTTGAAATAGAATTCCCGCCTTGTTTGCTAAGCAGCATGCAAACTGCCTTTTTCTCATTTGAAGTAATCTTCGCCGATGCTCGACTTTTTTGCCCTAAAAGTTAAGCATGAAGTTGTTTTTACTGTATCCAACATTTTATCCAACTTTTTACCCTTGAAATGTTGGACGTGGAGTTGGATTTTGCCAAAATCCAACTTTTTATCCAAGTTTTTTGCCCCAAAATGTTGGATTCGGAGTTGGATTTTGATGGTGGACCTTATGCGGTGGGCGTGAAAATGTTATTCATGCTGCGGTTGCGGAAACAGCATCATGACACGGGCGCGAAAATTCCCTTATCTCGCAAAATACCTGTAGAAGAAACTGTCCTCATACCCTTCGGCATAGAACTGTTCCTGAATGACTTCGGCATACTGTGCCTTGTTGATGTTGCCGAACGATCCGATGTCCTCAATATCGCTCTCAGCACCCGTGATGATCGAACCGAAGATGACAAACAGATTCAAAAGCGTCGTGAATGTCATGAGGATGACCGTGAGCATGATCGCAGCGGACTTGATCCAGCCCTTTTTGGTCTTCGGGGTATTCTTCTCATCCATTACTTCAGCGATGAAGCCGCTTAAGAGGATGCAGAAGAAGAACAGTGCCGGCATGGATCCTCTCATGGAAAGGTCGTTATTCTCCGTGATCTGATAGAGCGGGATGATAAGAAGCGAAGCAAATGCAGCCCAGAATACGGGGTTCTTCTTTTCGCGCTTGTAAAGGAGAATGACGAAGGGCAGGACTTCCAATGCAATAAAGATCATATAAGCAGGGATAAACAGGACCTGATTATCGAAGAACGTCCATGCAAAGCCCTTATACCCGACGGCGTTGGCGTTGGATGTGTAATAGCTTCCGAATATGGCCAGGAGCAGAAACGCTGATGCAATGTTTACGGGACTGAATGTGTTGAACATTGTCCTGGAAAACTTGGATGCCCTGTGCTTTTTGCCGAACAGGAGCGCTGCCACCAGGGGCAGGATGCCGAATACGGCCCACGGGGAATAAGCGAACAGAATGCCCGCCGTAAGGCCCATAGAGCGCGTGTTGTAAGCAAGAAGGAGTGCTGCCATTATCAGGAAGCAAGGAACCATCTGGTTATAAACACTTGCAAGCTCCCTGAAGTTGCTGACATAGGACATTGACGTGAAATATCCTTCAAACCAGCGCCAGCCGCTGTATTCCGTATACGAATAAACGATGTTGGGAATCACATCAAGGCCGGAGAAGAAAACAAAGAAGAACGGCACCCACGCCGTAAACTTCTTAATTACGGCACTTGCGGTAATGAGCGACAGGAATATCCCGATGGAATTCCAGATGAACAGTACAAAATTACCGAACCCGAATCCGAATACCTTTCCTGCAAGTGCAGCGGGCATCCAATAGAGAAAATAATAGGAAAATGCCCTTTTGCCTGCCGCGATACCGAAAATCTGTACTACCTCGGGATTGGTCTGGGTCGAATAATCGTAGATGACGGGCCAATCGTAATTAATGAGATCTCTTAATATCGCGCGCCTGAACTGGTGATCCTGAAGCGTGTAGATATACTCGCCGACGCCGGATACAAACGAGATCGCCAGTGCCGTTACGGCAAAGCCTATGAGATAGGATACCGGGATCTTAATGTCGGTATCGCTCCTGTCGAGCTTCCTGCCTTCAGCATTGTTAAGGCAGTCTGAGACCGCATAAAAAACGATACCCGCGAAGATCAGCGTCAGCGGTATGCCGACGGCCAGACGCAGGTATCCCAGGAAAAAAATAAACAGCGGGATCGTCAGGAAAAGGATGATAAAAGTGAAAAGCCATGGATAGGACAGCGTGACGTATTTTGTATCACGCGGAGACCGCTTCGTGGTATTGGACTTTGAAGCCTTGCCCTTCGAGCTGTCCCCTATCTGCTTTAATTCTTTCATATACCTTCCTATTGAACCCGCCGTAAGTACTGTTGCTGTTTATCAGACCTGAACAGTCATGAAGTCGATAACCTGATCCTCATAAGGTCTGTCGTTGTAATCCGTCTTTACGGAAGCGATCTTATCAACTACCTCAATGCCTTCGATGAGCTTTCCGAAAGCAGCATACTGACCGTCAAGATAAGGATAATCGGCATGCATGATGAAGAACTGTGAGCCAGCAGAATCAGGATCCATGGAACGCGCCATGGAAAGAACACCTCTGGTGTGCTTTAAGTCGTTCCTGAAACCGTTAGCCGTGAACTCGCCCTTGATGCTGTAGCCGGGACCGCCCATGCCGGTTCCCTCAGGGTCACCGCCCTGGATCATGAATCCGGAGATGACTCTGTGGAAGATCAGGCCGTTATAAAAGCCCTTGGATGCAAGATCCACAAAGTTCTTTACGGTTGCAGGTGCGATATCCGGATAGAGCTCGGCCTTCATGATGCCGCCGTCTTTCATCTGGATGGTAACAATAGGATTAGCCATTTGAATTAATTCTCCTTATCTTCTTCTGTAGGATCTCAGGATGTCATCCTTGATCTTCCAGAGCTTAGGTGAGAGGTCAACATAGTAGTTATGAGGATTCTCGAATCTCTTAACGGAATCCCAGAGTGAGTCGAGTTCTGTCGTGCAGTATGCTCGGATCTCGCCGATAGTGGGCTTGTTGTAAACGAGCTTGCCGCCTTTGAAGATCTGGACCATGATCTCTCTGGTTCTGTAGTTCTCCAATACCTTGGACTTCCATGTATTGTCAGGATCGAAGATCTCATAAGGTTCACCGTTCGGGATCTCCTCGTCAGCGACCATTACTACGTCAGCCAAAGCCTTGCCCGTAGCATTGTCGTAGAATCTTACGATCTTCTTGCTGCAGGGATTTGTGACCTTGCCGACGGAGTCGGAGATCTTCATCTTCGGAATGATCGTTCCGTCTTCTGCGTCAACAGCAGCGATCTTGTAAACGCCTCCGAAAACAGGCTCTGCCTTGGAAGTGATAAGTCTCTCGCCTACACCGAACGAATCGATGCATGCGCCCTGGCTGATAAGATCTCTGATGAGGTACTCATCAAGCGCGTTGGATACTGTGATCTTGCAGTCCGTAAGGCCTGCCTCATCGAGCATCTTACGTGCGCTCTGTGTCATGTAGGTAAGGTCTCCGGAGTCGATCCTGATACCCTTGAGACGCTTGCCCATGGGTTCAAGAACTTCCTTAGCGCACTTGATAGCGTTCGGAATACCGGAACGGAGAACATCGTATGTATCGACGAGCAGAAGAGCACCGTCAGGATATGCGAGTGAATATGCCTTGAATGCTTCGAACTCGTTGTCGAAAAGCATTACCCAGGAGTGAGCCATTGTGCCGGAGAGCGGGATGTTGAACTGCTGTCCGCAGATAGTGCAGGATGTGCCTGCAGCGCCTGCGATATAAGCTGCCCTTGCTCCCAGAACAGACGCGTCAAATCCCTGTGCGCGGCGTGCGCCGAACTCCATGACAGGTCTTCCTTCAGCTGCTCTTACGATCCTTGCGGTCTTTGTTGCGATCAGTGTCTGATGGTTGATCGTGCAAAGGAGCGCAGTCTCAAGGAGCTGTGCCTGGATGATAGGTCCTCTGACCTTGACCAGCGGTTCCTTGGGGAATACGACAGTTCCTTCCGGGATAGCCCAGACGTCACATGTGAACTCGAATCCTCTCAAGTAATCGATAAACTCATCGTTGAAATGATAGTTGTCTTTAAGGAAAGACAGATCATCTTCTGAGAACTTGAGGCTGGAGAGGTAATCTATTACCTGCTCAAGACCTGCCATAACAGCATATCCGCCGTTCTCGGGAATGTTTCTGAAGAACATATCGAAATAAACGATCTTGTCCCTGTTGCCGCTGTTAAGATAACCGTTTGCCATGGTGAGCTCATAGAAGTCCGTGAGCATACTCATGTTGGTTCTGTCATTCCACATACCGTAATCCATACGATGTACCTCCTGAAAACCTGATATCTTTATCAGGATTTTGCTACCTCTTTAATTGTTGTTGTAAGTCCTGCTATGCCCTGCAGATCTGAAGGAATGATGATCTTTGTGGATGCACCCTGTCCGACCTTCTCCAGTGCCTCGAGGCCCTTGATCGCGATAAGTCCGTCGTCAGCACCGACATCCTTGATCATCTGGAGACCCTTAGCCGTAGCTTCCTGTACTGCGATGATAGCCTGTGCCTGACCTTCAGCCTCCTTGATAGCTGCCTGCTTCTTAGCCTCAGCTCTGAGGATAGCTGCTTCCTTCTCACCTTCTGCGACTCTGATTGCGGATTCCTTCTCACCTTCTGCGATGAGGATCTTTTCTCTCTTCTCACGCTCAGCCTTCATCTGCTTCTCCATCGCTGCCTGGATCTCCTTAGGCGGGATGATGTTCTTGAGCTCAACACGGTTTACCTTGATGCCCCACGGATCCGTAGCCTCGTCAAGGATCTCTCTCATTCTTGTGTTGATGATGTCTCTTGATGTAAGTGTCTGGTCGAGTTCCAGGTCACCGATGATGTTACGGAGCGTTGTAGCGGAAAGATTCTCGATAGCTACGATAGGACGCTCTATTCCGTATGTATAAAGCTTAGGGTCAACGATCTGATAGAAAAGAACAGTATCGATCTGCATTGTAACGTTATCCTTTGTGATAACGGCCTGGGGAGCAAAGTCTGCGACTTTCTCCTTGAGTGAGATCTTCTTTGCAACACGGTCAATGAAAGGAACCTTGATATGGAAACCTGTCTCCCATGTTGTTCTGTAAGTACCGAGACGCTCGATGATGAATGTAGCTGCCTGAGGTACGATCTTGATGTTAGGCAAAATGAGCAAAAGAACAATGATGATTGCGATTGCGATTCCTATAATTCCGCCCGGTGTAATTCCTGCAATAATTGCTGACATAATACTATCCTCCATTTATGCTGTTATCTCGACTACGAGCTTAACGCCTTCTATTGATCTGACGGTTACCCTGACACCTTCTGCAATGTCGGTGTCAGCCTTTGCGCTCCAGATCTGTCCGTCAATCTTGACCTGGCCCTTTCCCTCAGTGGCATTCAGAGGGACAATGACGACGCCTTCCCTCCCTATCAGCCTGTCCGCGTTGGTATGCTGGATATTCTTCTTGCGAAGCGATTCGAGCTTCGGCCTTATCCAGATCATGCAGACAGCAAAGCATACTGCTGAAATAACTGCCATAACAATGATCTGTGAAGCAACAGATGCACCGCAAAGGTCCATGATCATGGCGACTACCGCGCCGATACCGAACCAGAGTGTTGCAAGTCCGGTCGTAGCTGCCTCAATGACAAACATGACGACCGCAATAACGAGCCATATTATCCACCAACTGATATTCATGTGCTTAATCCTCCCTTTCTTAAATTAATGCGGGTATTCCGGCCCGCATTTAATTAATTATATCACCTTAAGATTATTTTATTAATAAGTCAGGGAACGATTGTCCGCTTAGAAGAACACTTCTTCAAGTGTCAGGCCTTTGGCAGGAAGCGTCTTTCCGGCAAGGCTTCTGTCGCCGCTTGCGATTATGCTTTCCATATCATCAGGGTCTGTCTTGCCCTGTCCGGCGTACAGCAGCGTGCCTGCGATTATCCTTACCATGTTATAGAGGAACGCCTCGCCTGATACTTCGATCTCTATCATGCACGGGTCTTCGCCCTTTGCTTCCACTTTGACAGCGAAAAGTCTTCTTACGGTTGTCGACTGGCTTCCGCCTGCAGCGCAAAAGGCCGCGAAATCATGCTCGCCGGCAAAGGCTTCGGCCGCAGTCTTCATTTTCGAGACATCAGGCATAACAGGGCAGTAATACGCATAGCGGTCCAGCAAAGGACTTCTCACGGGAGAAGAATAGATCCTGTAGATATAGCGCTTGCCCTTGATGCCGAACCTTGCGGAGAAATCATCAGCAACATAGAAAGCCTTCTTTACCGCAACATCGTCGGGAAGCAGTGCATTCATTGCAAGAGGGAATTTATCTTCGGGAATAACAAACGGGACATCCGCATGACTTAAGTGGCACCTTGCGTGCACACCGGCATCAGTGCGGGAACATCCCGTGAGTCTGATCTCTGTTTTGTATAATGCGGCAAGCGCCGTCTCAAGGACATCCTGAACAGCCCTGGCATTCACCTGCGATTGGAAACCGGCAAAATCAGTGCCGTCAAATTCTGAGATGAAGGCTATCCTCGGCATATGAACATTACTTGCCGTTTTTGCCGTCGTCGATGCAGGACTTGCCCATCATGGCAGCTCCTACGATGCCAGCATCGTTGCCCATCTGTGCGAGCTCAATGCGTGTCTTCGGAACTCCGGGTCCGAAGTAAGGGCGTGACATTGTCTTCTCGCGCATCGGGATAAGGAGCGGATCGCCTTCATTGCAGACACCGCCGCCTACGACGAGGACTTCAGGCATGAATGCATTGATCGCATTTGCAAGACCGTCAGCAAGATAATCCGTGTAGCTGTCAACGACTTCTTCTGCAACCTTGTCGCCGTCTCTCATTGCGACGAAAGCAATCTGGGCATTCCACTCACCGAAGTCTTCCTTGACCTTGTTAAGGAGTGAATCAGGATTTGCTTCAGCAGCTTCCCTTGTCATTCTTGCGAGAGCCGTAGCGGAAGCATACTGCTCAAAGCAGCCCTTTCTGCCGCATCCGCACTGAACGCCGCCGGATACGAGGACAGTGTGGCCGAACTCGGAGCCGGCCTGGTTGAATCCTGAGAAGATCCTGCCATTAACGATAACGCCTGCGCCGACACCTGTTCCAAGAGTGATGGTAACGGAATCCTTAGCACCCTTTGCCGCGCCTGCAACAGCTTCAGCCATTGCTGCGCAGTTAGCGTCGTTATCAATATATACGGGGAGATCAACGACTTCCCTGATAAGCTTTCTCATCGGAGCTTTGTTGAAAGGCAGATTGCTTGAATAGACAAGGAGTCCCTCGTCGTTGTCAGGAGTTCCGGGAGAGCCGATACCGATGCACTCGATATTCTTGATCTCTAATCCTGCGTCCTTTATGGCATCTACTGCAAGCTGACCCATGTCATGGATGATCTCCTCCATTGCTCTGTCAGCATTAGTCTTGATCGACAGTTTGTTAAGAAGCTTTCCTTCTCCGTCAACAATGCCGGCCTTGATATTAGTGCCGCCTAAGTCGATTCCGCAATAATAGCTCATTCAAATATTCCAACCTTTCGCTTATTAATAGCACCCTGAATTCTATCACAGGGCAAGTCTTATCTCAAAGAGAACTCTATGGCGACAACGAGTGCCGCGAGCAATGTGAACATGATCCCCGCCAATATGTCTCTTGCGGTCATCTTCAGAGGATTGAGCTTGGTCCTTCCCTCGCCGCCCTTATAGCATCTCGCGTCCATTGCGACAGCAAGTTCATCGGCTCGCCTGAAGCTCGACACGAACAGCGGTATCAGGACGGTTATGTATCCCTTGACCTTGTTTATGAAGCTTCCGGTATCGTAGTCGGCGCCTCTTGACTGCTGTGCCTTCATTATCTTGTCTGTCTCGGTTGCAAGCGTCGGGATAAACCTCAGTGCGATTGACATCATCATTGCCATCTCGTGAACCGGTATCTTGAATATCTTGAGCGGCGCGAAAAGCTTTTCGAGAGCATCGCTCATCTTAAGAGGCGTTGTCGTCAGCGTCAGAAGGATACTCGTCGATATGATGAGGAATATGAGCCTTACTGACATTATCGCCGCGCGCGCGAGGCCATATCCCGTGATCGTGATCACCTTCCAGGAGAACAGGACTTCACCTTCCCTTATCGTAAGGACATTTATCACGAAGATGAAGAGCGCCAGCGGAAGCATCGGCTTTACCGTGGACCACAGTATCCCCGGCGTGATCTTTCCCATGATGAGCTGGAGCAGGATGACGCCTGCCAGAACAGCGATCGCCACAGGTTCCTTTATCATGAATATCGCGATGAGATATACGGCATAAAGGATCGTCTTGATCCTCGGATCTGTTTCGTGAAGGAATGAATGAGCAGGATAATATCTGCCGAGACTTACTTTACTGAACACCGGCACCACCTGCTTTTACAACCGTATCCACGACCGCAGCAGCTTCCTTTGCAGGGTCGAAATACCTTCTCTTAAATTCTATTCCCGGATAGATCTTCTTGAGCTCTGTCTTAAGCGCGCTCGAAAATCTCGTGATCCTGGGTCTTTGTATACCCAGTTCCTCCGATCTCTTTCTGAGGAACAGTTCCCTTGGTGCACCTACAGCTCTGATCTTTCCTCCGTCTATAATGCATATCCTGTCACAGTTGACCGCTGCCTCGTCCATGTTGTGGGATACGAGGATTATCGTGGTTCCGCTGTCACGCAGATTCTTTATTATCGAGAACATCTCGTGTCTTCCGCGCGGATCCAAGCCGCTCGCAGGTTCATCGAGCACAAGGATACCCGGGTTCATTACAAGAACTCCTGCCATTGCCGCGCGTCTCTTCTGGCCGCCTGAAAGTTCGAACGGGCTTGCGTCGAGCTCCCTGTCGGTAAGACCGACCTTTTGGGCAGCCTGCCTTATCATCTTCGCCTGTTCTTCGGGAGACACCTTCATCTTCTTAAGGCCGTAACCGATGTCTTTATAAACCGTCTCTTCAAAGAGCTGGTATTCCGGATACTGGAAGACAAGACCGACATTCTGTCTGATCTTCATGGTGTCCTTCTTGTTTTTGCAGGACAGGTCACCGTCTTTGGTGTGTATTATTATGTCGCCTTCAACGGGTCTGAAGATGGCATTCATGTGCGAGATCAATGTGGTCTTTCCGCATCCGCTCTCACCTACGATACCGAGCACTTCTCCCTTCCTTATATCAAGGTTTATGTTGTTTATTGCCTTAACATCACTTCCGTCGTAAGTATAGGAAAGACCTTTGACGGACATGATTATCTCTTTTTCCGCTTTGGGCTTTTCCTCTTCCCAGGTTATTTGGGGAACCTGTGTCAAAGGCTTTTTCAGCATCTTTAAAAGTGCATTTATAAGCGTCTCGTCAGACTTGAGATCTTCGGCGCACAAAGTATTTCCCGTAAGCTTCGCTATCTCAAATGCGAAATTGAATTTTACGGGTCTCTTAAGACCATACTGCCACAGATCTTCAGACAGGAATATCTCTTCAGGCTTGCCTTCCATTGCGACCTTGCCCTTATTTACGATGACGAGCTTGTCACACCTTAACGCTTCTGTCATGTCATGGGTTATGGTGATAAGGGTAAGTCCCTTTTCCGTGCGCATCTTCTCGACGAGCTCAAGGAAATCGTCCCTGCTCGAAGGATCGAGCATTGCCGTTGCCTCATCAAGGATAAGGATATCCGGGCGCATCGCGAGCGCGCCTGCTATCGCAAGCTTCTGCTTCTGGCCGCCTGAGAGGGCTGTTGTCTCCCTGTGCCTGAGTTCATAAAGACCGACATCCTTTAATGCCTGGTCGACACGTTCTCTTAATTCGGGATTGGGAATGCCCAGGTTCTCCGGGCCGAATGCCACGTCCTCTTCAACGATGGTTCCGACGATCTGGTTGTCGGGATTCTGAAAGACGCAGCAGCAGTTAGATCTGATGTCCCAGAATAGCGAATCATCAGCCGTATCCTTGCCGAAAATGATAACGCGTCCCTCATCGGGAATTTCAAGGATGTCGATGATCTTGGCAAGTGTGGATTTGCCGGAGCCGTTGCTTCCGAGAATAGCAGTGTAGGAACCCTTTTCGATAGTGACGGAAATACCGTCAAGAGCACGTCTTGGCGCCTTTCCTGATGTTTCTTCCGATATATCGTATGAGAAGCTTACATCACTTACAACTATCCTGTTCGGATCTTCCGGCAATTGTATTACCTCTTATTTATGTTTTGTAGGAACATTTTAAAGACAACGGGGAAAGATGTAAACCTTTCCCCGTGAATGATTAACAATTAATTATGTTGTCCTAAGTTTGTGTATATTACACGAACTCAAGGATAGCCATCTCAGCGCCGTCACCGCGTCTTGCGCCCAAACGGATGATTCTTGTGTAACCACCGTTTCTGCCGACATATTTAGGTGCGATATCATCAAAGATCTTGTTAACGGGATTGATGATGTTGCCCTCAGCATCGTGGCTCTTGTTGACCCACTTGATCATGGCCTTTCTTGCTGCGAGACGTGAAGGGTTGTCAACCTGAACTGTCTTTGTCTTAACTTCACGGTCAACTACCTCGTACTTACGTCCGTACTTGGAAGTCTTTGTCTTAAGAACCTTTCTGCCCTTACTGTCAAGCTTAGCTGTGGAAACCGTGATCTCCTTGGTTGTGTAATTGTCCTGCTCCTTGACTGCAGCAGCTACGAGCTTCTCAACGATAGCGCTGATGTCCTTAGCTCTTGCAACTGTTGTCTCAAGCTTACCGTTTATAATCAATGTTGTGACCTGATTCTTCAGAATAGCAGCGCGCTGATCTGAAGCACGGCCAAATTTTCTGTTAGGCATTTCTTATATCCTCCTGCTTAAAAAAGCTTAATCTTCCTGTTCTCTTAAGTGCAGACCCATCTCTTCGAGCTTCTCGATGATCTCTTCCAGAGACTTCTTACCAAGGTTTCTTACCTTGATCATCTCGTCCATTGAACGTGCAACGAGATCGCCTACTGTGTTGATCTGTGCTCTCTTGAGACAGTTGTATGTACGTACAGAGAAATCCATGTCCTCAATAACACCGGAAAGCTTTGAATCGTGCTCGCCGCTCTCTTCGATGTTCTTGAAGCTCGGAGCTGAATCAGTATCAGCGAGAGCCGTAAAGAACTTAAGATGCTCGATCAAGCAATTTGCTGCTGAAGAGAGTGCCTCGTCAACATCAATTGTTCCGTCTGTCCAGACCTCGAGTGTGAGGCTGTCATAGTCTGTTCTTGCACCTACACGGGTATTCTCAACCTTGTAGTTAGCCTTCTTAACAGGTGTGAAGATGGAATCGATCGGGATTACACCGATAACCTGCTTAGCGGGCTTATTCTGCTCTGCTGTGTTGTATCCTCTACCCTTGCTGAGTGTGAATTCCATGAATACGTCATCACTGCCGTTGAGGTGAGCGATAACGTGGTCAGGATTCATGATCTCAACTTCAGGTCCGTGAACGATATCGCCTGCTGTAAGCTCGCCGGTTCTGCCCTTAGCGACACTGATGCTGACAATGTTGGACTCGTTATGAAGTTTTGCGCGGATACCCTTGATATTAAGGATGATCTCTGTCATATCCTCAATAATACCCGGAACAGTGGAGAACTCATGCTTAATCTTCTCGATCTTGATAGATGTTACTGCCGCGCCGGAAAGCGAAGACAAAAGCACTCTGCGGAGAGAATTTCCGAGTGTTGTGCCGAATCCGCGCTCGAGCGGGGCGATGGTATATTTGCCGTAGGACTTATCCTCGTTGGTTTCAACGCACTTAACGGTCGGCTGGCTGATTTCCATCATGTTTAATCCTCCTAGATTATTCTAATCTTGCTGTCCGGATGTTATTACTTAGAATACAACTCGACGATAGCAACTTCGTTTACAGGTACTTCGATCTGGTCTCTTGTAGGCATTGCAAGGATCTTACCGCTAAGCTTCTCGCTGTCAGCCTCTACCCAAGAAGGATTTGCTCTTGAACCTGTTACTTCGATGATGTCCTTGAATCTCTGGGAAGCCTTAGCCTTCTCCTTGATCTCAACTACATCGCCAACCTTAACCGCATAAGAAGGGATGTTAACGATCTTGCCGTTAACCTTAACTTCTCTGTGGCTTACGATCTGTCTAGCCTCGTCTCTTGTGCGGGCGAGACCCATTCTGAATAAAACGTTATCAAGTCTTGTCTCAAGAAGGATCATGAGGTTTTCACCGGTTGTACCATACTTGAGCTTCTGAGCCTTCTCAAAATAATTTCTGAAAGGCTTCTCGAGAACGCCGTAAATAAATTTTGCCTTCTGCTTTTCCTTAAGCTGCATGCCGTACTCGCTCATCTTGCGGGGTCTGGATGCACCGTGCTTTTTGGACTCTTTCTTCTCTACTCCCAAGAAAGCAGGCTCAATACCGAGGGCTCTGCACTTCTTAAGGACAGGTGTCATTTCTCTAGCCATTGCTATAGTCCTCTTTTCTATACTAAGTATTCTGCCGTGAGAAGATTAAACTCTTCTTCTCTTAGGAGGGCGGCATCCGTTGTGCGGAACCGGTGTTACATCCTTGATCATTGTGACTCTGAGGCCTGCTGTCTCAAGTGCCC
>JAFWQC010000093.1 GCA_017509245.1 Clostridiales bacterium
GCAAAAATGTCACGCAAAACAACTACAGATTGTAGGAACAAATTTTCGAATTTCTATTGATTTTAATCCGAGTAGTGGTATATTGAACTCAAAACTTCAGAAAGGAGCTTATCATTTCGTAACTGTCGGTTAAGGGAAACGTCTGGTTGATTTTTTTGTTGTCGGTTTATTTGACGTTTCTGAAGAGTTTAGTTTTTTGGTTATCAGTAAGTTTACAGTTTAGTTCGTTAAGGATAGCTCCGGTAGAGTGAGGCACATGCTGCAGTCCGCAGTATGACATCCGTAAAACTGAATACAGTCTGAATCAAGGGCAGTGATGCCCCGGTCTTTGAACCCGCTGTTTGCGTCAAAGCATACGGCGTGTGGTGAAGAACCCTCTTTGTACTGTTTCAGCCGGCTGTCTTTAAAGAACAGAGATGAAAGGAAGAGACATGAAAGTATTTAATTGTACTGTTAAAGATCTGGCATTTCGCAGCAAGGCGATCGAAGATCTGACTTCATCGATGGCAGCCAACGGATATCAGGAGGCCAGAGCGGATTATATGCTGATCAAAGGTCATTGGAATGATGCTCTTAACTGCGCTTCCATGAAGACCGGAAGTGAGAAATCCAGGATAGCTCTGCGTTATCTGTCCGGAAACATAACGATAGACAGGATCTCTGATCTTGAGTTCTACAACAGCAGGACAGTAAGGAGATATATCCGTGAGTTCTGTGAGTGTGTAAGGAACTACTATCTTGAACGTTTTGACATATCACTGGCTGAATACTGCTAAGGAGGAAATACGGCATGAATAAGGTTTTTAATGATTCATTTTGGAAAGCTGTTTCAATGACAGCCGCTACGCACGGTCTTGTTGAGGCTTCCGTTGTCGTATACTGCCGCGTTTACGGTATGTCAGTCAGCGAGTGCTGCTCTGCCGTAGGTCTTGGCGCCAAGCACGTAAAGGCGGTCCTGAAAGAGTTTGACCGTTTCAGCGCTTCTGTTATCCCTGTCGTTGAGACTGATAACACGCTCAGTGCCTGATGCAGTTTGATCCCGGCTTCTCCGGCAGACTTTCTCCGTGTGTCTGCCGGGGAAGCATTTTAATCGGCACCATTAATGGGACTTTTTCGTGAAATAGCCGACTTATAATAAAATGGAATAAACCGCAAAAGGGGAAAGAAAATGGAATTAGGCATTCTTATAGTCAGTATTGTTACCCTTATCATCAGCATAGTTATATGTTTCATCGCTTTAAGTCTCAGCAGGAAGAGCAAGGTCGATTATTCCGACGTTGTCACTGATGCGCTTGAGAAGCGTATCTCAACCATGGAACAGAATCTTACCAACGTTGAGAACGATCAGCAGGAGCGGACAAGAAAGCATAACGAAGAGATGAACGGCGCGATGCGCGAGGTCAACAAGCAGAGCCTTGAGACCATTAATACGACGCTTGAGGGCAATAACAAGCTGCTTAATTCCAATTTCGAGAATATCAGCAAGGCACTTGAAAGCCGTCTCGGCAATCAGTCTGAGACACAGGACAAGAACTTTAAGATGCTTCGTGAGGAGAATACGAAGCAGATCGACGGTATCCGTGAACTTAACAAGAAAGAGTTTGAGGCCATGAACCAGACCATCAACTCTGCAATGAAGGAAGACCGTGAGAATAACAAGGCAATGCTCGAGGGGAACAACAAACTCCTCACCACGAGCTTTGAGACCATCAACAAGACAATTGAAACGCGCCTCAACAAACTGACTGAGACGCAGGAGAGAAGCTTTAATCTTCTCCGTGAAGAGAATAACAAGCAGATCGACAAGATCCGTGAGACTGTCAGTGAGAAACTCGACAAGACACTCAACGAGCAGTTTGAGAAGAGCTTTAAGAGCGTCACTACCCAGATGACCGAACTTCAGAAGAGCATGGGTGAGCTTAAAAGCATTTCAACTCAGGTCGGAAGTCTTGAGAAGACGCTCAACGGCGTTAAGACGCGCGGCATCATGGGTGAGATCCAGCTCAAACAGATAATTGCGGATGTTCTTACGCCTCAGCAGTACGATACCGAAGTTGCGACAAAGCCCAATTCCAACGATCACGTTGAGATCGCCATCAAACTTCCTGAGCGTGAAGGAAACGGATTCTTCTATCTGCCGGTTGACTCAAAATGCCATCTGGACTGTTATGAGACTTTGCTCAACGCATATGACAGCGGGAACAAGGATTCCATAAACAAGGCTAAGAAGGCTTTCGCCGATGCGATCAGAGACGATGCCAAGACGATAAGGGAAAAGTACATAAGCGTTCCCAACACAACGCCTTATGCCATTCTCTTTGTTCCTTTTGAAGGAATGTATTCCGAGGTCGTAAATCTCAATCTGCTCGATGAACTCAATCAGCTTCAGATCACCATAGCCGGACCTTACACGTTGCTGGCAATTCTTAGTACGGTTACCAACTATTATCAGGCTCTTGCTATTGAGAAGAAGTCTCATGAGATCGAGATCACGCTTGGTAAGGTCAAGACCGAGTTCAAGAAATATGATGAAGCGCTTCAGAAGGTCAGGAACAGCCTTGAGTCTGCGACCAACAATCTCGATAAGCTCCAGACTACAAGAGCCAACGCCGTCAACAAGGCTTTGCGCAGCGTGGTGGAGCTCGATGACGGTCTGCTGCCCGCTGAGACTGACAATGATGATGAGAATGAGTAAGGCGGGACATCAGTCTCACTGTGCTATAATCTTCTAAAATGCTTTCCGGGAGGATTACCAGATGACCATAAGCTTTGACAGGATCCCTGCGACACTGGATGAATTAAAGGCTCTGCCTGAAGCCAGCCTCAAGGAGCCTGAATTCGGAGCAGCTCTTTTTGTCGCTGCAATGATGAATTACAAGGATGATCCGGCTTTGGCCATTTCCATGCTTGAGTTTCTGAAAGGTCCCGGCGGTGTTTCCGAATATGAGAAGCAGTTTATAAAGGACAGGCTCTCTGACGGCAAGGAATATGTTGTAAGATCTTATTTCGCAGGCACATCACCCGAGAATGACTATACGCCTTCAGTGCCTTATACCGTTTCTCCTGAGAAGGATGCTGCTTCAGAAGAGAACGGAAGGGTAAGGGTTTTTATGAGGTCATCCGGAGCAGATTCTCCGAGACTTATGAAGATGAGGCTTAAGGCTTCCACCGGTGAGTGGTTTATCGAAGAAGAGATGATCCTGGCAGACATCAGGATCCCCAAGACAATGGATCCGTGGGCCTAATGAAACAGGAAAGAAAGTATCCCAGAATATCAATAACTTCTAAGGCTGCAGGCGGCCTTAAGAACGGTCATCCCTGGGTTTATGAGGATGAGGTGAGGTCGGTTGAAGGAGATCCTTCGGACGGCTGTCTTGTTGACTGCTTTGAAGGCAACAGCTGGCAGGGTACCGGTTTTTATAATTCAGGTTCAAAGATCCGTGTAAGGATCATTTCAAGGAATGCAAATGATCAGTTTGATTACGCATTCTGGAAAAGGCGCGTAAGCTACAGCGTCCGTTACCGCAGAGAGATACTTCCTGAGCAGGATTTCAGATGCTGCAGGCTTGTTCACGGCGAATCTGATTTCATTCCGGGACTTACCGTTGACAGATATGAGGATCTTCTTTCGGTTCAGACAGCGTGTCTCGGAATCGAACTCATAAAGGATGACATTTACCGTGCGCTTAAGGAAAGCCTTGAAGAGTGCGGCGTAAATATCAGCGGCATATATGAAAGAAACGATCTTTCTTTAAGAGAGAAGGAAGGATTACCCGTTGAAAAGGGTTGGTATAAAGCATTCGGTCCTGTTCCTGAATCTGCAGTCACAGAGATAACCGAGAACGGCATCAGATATCTTGTCGATGTGGCTGAAGGCCAGAAGACAGGCTTTTTCCTGGATCAGAAGTATAACAGGGCTGCGGCCGCAAAGCTTGCACCGGGAAGAAAAGTGTTGGATTGCTTTACTCATACCGGTTCTTTCGGATTGAACTGCGCTTTTGCGGGTGCATCGCATGTTACCAGTGTAGATATTTCACAGCAGGCCGTGGACATGGCACATTCCAATGCCGTAAGAAACGGCCTTGAAGGGAAGATGGATTTTGTATGCGCAGATGTCTTTGACCTTCTTACCGGAATGGCAGAAAGAAAAGAGCGTTCATTTGATTATATAATCCTCGATCCGCCGGCTTTCACTAAATCAAGACAGACGGTAGAAGCTGCGGGCAGGGGATATAAGGAGATCAATCTCAGAGCAATGAAGGTGCTGCCCAGAGGCGGTTACCTCACCACATGTTCATGCTCGCATTTCATGACGGATGATCTTTTCCGCAGGATGCTTGTTTCTGCTGCAAAGGATGCAAGTGTTTCACTTAGGCTTGTTGAAGCCAGGGGACAGGCTCCTGACCATCCCGTGCTGATGAGCGTGCCTGAGACACAGTATCTCAAGTGCTACATTTTCCAGGTGGTTTAAATCTTTTTATAGAGCCTGTAGGAGAATTTTACTTTCTTGCTGTTGTAGTCGACGTAATCGTCGCTTTCTTCAAGTATCAGCTTGTAGTTGTTCCAGTTGTATTCGCGGTCCGTGTAAGTGATGATGTAATCATAGTATCCTTCACTGATGAGTCTGTTCTGTTCTTCGAGTATTGCCGGATAAGTCTGTTCGATATTCAGATAGCAATAGAATCTGTTCGAAGGCAGAACTCCTGCGGCTGTAAAGAACCCTGCATCCATGATGTCATAGGTCAGGATCTTGGCATTGGGCGTGCTGTTGATGACCTGGGCATAACGGTACTGAGCAAGGTACTCCTTAGGCTGCGCCAAAAGATACAGGTTCTTGTTTAAAAGAAGAGTTACCGCATAGCAGACTATGACAAAAGCAGCCGTTATTACCTTTATGAAAGAACTGTTCTGCTTGAACTTCACGGTCAGCAGATTGATCCACTTTATTAAAGGGATTAATACAAAACTTAAGAAATACGCGTGTATATAAAGATAGTAATAAATAAACGTATTCTTTGAGAAAACGACTCCCACTGAGATCACAAAAGTAATTGCAAAGAGGAAGAGGACCTTTTTCAGATGCTTCTTTCCGGTGAAGAACATTGAGATGACAGATGCGAGCATCATGAAACCGAAGAGCTTATGGCTCCATGAGAGTGCAAATAAGCAGTAGAGAGGAATGTAGATGTTCTTAACTACCGGTATTGCCAGAATGCCTGAAGCCTTTGTGTTCTGATAAAGGAAGATGTTGTTATAGAAATATGCTTCCCATAAGCTGTTTAGTGCATTGTTGGCAATGAAATAGATAAGCACGGGAATGGAAAGGATGATGAATCCTGCGATGAATCTCCAAATGAGAGACCAAAGCCTTGCAAAAGCTTTCCGCCTGATCGACATGACGAGAATATATAAGCAGAAGCCTGCAATGAAACCCATGAATGTGTATTTGACCCAGAACAGTGCGGCAGTGATAAGACCGCATATTACTGCATCTTTATTGGTAGGAAGAGCGTCTGAATTTACTATTGCGCGCAAACCTATATACAGGATGACAGTAAGAAAAGGAAAGCAGAGCTCCTCGGCATTGCCACCGAAATTAAAGAGTCCGGTTGAATATGTAAGGCCGAGAAAAAGAGGGGTTACGACCAGACAGAATCTGGAAGGCTCTGAAAAAAGCTTCGCTATCTTCCACGAATAGACTGCAAAGACCGAAGCCGTGATGCATTCGACTATCCATGCTCCGATGAAGGACTTATCGTTTATCAGTGCCGCAAAAGCATAGATAAAATAAAGAACGGGACCTTTCTGCTCGTAAAGATCCCTGTAAGGTACCATTCCGTGAATGATGCCGCGTCCGAGAGTAAAGAAACAGTTTGCGTCATCCCACGGGTTGAAAGGATATAAAGGGGAACAGGTGGAAACAACGGTTATCGTAACCGTTGCTGCCACTATGAGAAAAGCCAGCTCGAATTTGGTGAGAGTGCTTTTGTCTGTCAGTTCCTTTTTCTGCATCAGTGATATGCCGCTTCTTTTTAAGCGTTTGCCATCCACAGACCGTGGAGATTGCAGTATTCGTATGCAGCAATGACTTTCTCGTCAGGAGCAACGGTAAACTTTGCAACGGGTTCTTCACCGGGCTTTAGCTGTCTGATGATCGCACCCTTGTCGGTCTCAAGCGCAACGAAAGTGATGTAGTGTGCATCCATCATGGGATGAGCAACTTCACCGATTGTAACGGTGACTTCCTGTCCGTTTACGGAGATGACGGGAACGTGCTTCTCGCCGGCAGCATCTGTGGTATTGGGGATGAGTTCTTCAAGAGGGCCTCCCTGGCATTCAGCTTCAAAAAGCTTGGTTACTACGGTTCCGCACTTGCCTTTAAAAAACTTCATGGAATAGTCCTCCCGGTCAAATAAGATTTGTAAAACCATTATATCATTTCATAGGGCATAAACCCGATTAACGTTCAATTGAAAATCATTCTGAAAGAAATCTAAACAAACGAGACGATTTTTTAACGGAAACATCACTTGAAGGCTGTTTTTTTATCATTTTTCAAAAGTTTTCAACTAATCACGGCAAATAGTCTTTTGTATAATTTTATTGGAGTTAGGAAGGCTCCGGGCAAAAAAATCTAAAGAAGGCGGTAATGGGTATGGCTAACATTTTCGATTTCAAGGGAAGAGTTGCAATCGTTACGGGTTGCTCCACAGGACTCGGCGTTCAGATGGCAAAAGCTCTGGCAGGACAGGGATGCGATATTGTTGCAATCGCCCGCCGTCAGAATCTTATTGATGAAGTTGCAGCTGACATTGAGAAGACTTATGGTGTTAAGACACTCGCAATCAAGTGCGACATTACTGATACAGAAGCTGTAAATGCTGCTGTTGATGAAGTCCTCGCTAAGTTCGGCAGGATCGACATCCTCGTAAACAATGCAGGTACAGGCGCTGTTGCTCCGGCAGAAGATATTACTGACGAGCAGTTTGAGAACGAGTTCAACATCGACCTCTTCGGTTCATTCAGATTTGCACGTGCTGTTGCAAAGAAATACATGATCGACGCTAAGTTCGGACGCATCATCAACATTGCTTCCATGTACGGTCTCGTAGGCAATAAGGTAGCTCCTGCTTCTCCTTATCACGCAGCTAAGGGCGGCGTTGTAAACCTTACAAGAGCTCTCGCTTCAGAGTGGGGCAAGTACGGCATCACAGTAAACAGCATCTGCCCGGGCTATTTCTACAGCCCTCTTACCAAGGAAACACTCGATTCAGAGTTCTTCCAGGCTAATGCAAGAACAATGATCCCTCTCGAGAGATACGGCAACGACGGTGAGCTTGATACGGCTATCTGCTTCCTTGCTTCTCCCGCTACAACATACGTAACAGGCGTTAATCTTCCTGTTGACGGCGGATACACCGCAATGTAATCAAAGTTCCAAAAGAATTAGCACGGCCTCTCCTTTGACGGAGAGGCCTCTTTTGTTAATATAGACTCATGCAGGAAAACACCAAAAACAAATGTGATTTTAAGATCTCAATGATCAAGCGTGATGCCAGGAATAACCTGAGGCATCACTATTTTCTTTATGTGTTCGCATGTCTTCTGGCTCTGGTCATGGAGGCGGAGTTCATTACGTCAGACTACCTGATCAACATGCGTACGAAGGTAATCGATTATGCTTTCAACACAAGCGGTGAATATATTGACGATGAAACCGAGGAGAAGGTAAGGGAAGGCGTTGAATCGATGGATCAGGATGCCGATCTTTTCCTTGATACCGTTACCAGACAGCTTGAACGTTACAATAAGAAGATAACGACTCCTGAAGGTTCGCAGGTTTTTGGAAGGACCAAGGGCGTTTTGAATCAGATAATCGATTACGCTGCCGGCGATACGTTCTTTTCGCATGTTTATTCAACGGTCCTCAGTGTTGTCGGTGATCCGACGGCTGCGCATATCGCCATTGTCGCAGTGCTTGCGATGGTCTCGTTTGTTTACTGGCTGTTTGTAAGAAACCTTTTTGTTGCGATAATCAGAAGGATCTTCATGGAGGGAAGGATATATAAGAAGGTTCCCGCATCCAGATTCCTTTTCTTCATACGAATGAAGCGCTGGGCGAGGTCTTCGGTTACGATGGGACTTCTGTGGATGATAGAAGTGCTTTCGTCACTGACCATTTTCCTTTATCCGGTTGTCAGACTCGGATTCTTCCTCGTGCCTTTCATAATCGCTGAGAATCCTGATATCAAGACCATTGATGCCCTCAAGCTTTCCTGGAGAATGATGAAGGGCAATAAATGGAAGCTTTTCCTTGTTCATTTAAGTCTCTTCGGCTGGTATGTGTTCGGCGGTATTACGCTTGGCGTCGGCGGCATACTCTATACCAATCCTTACAGGCTCTGCGTTCATTCAGAGTTCTATGCGAAGGTAAGAGAAACGGCGATCCAAAACGGCATTAAAGGATCTGAGCAGCTCAACGACATCTATCTGTTCGTCAAGGCTGACAGTAACCGCCTTACTGATGCATATCAGGATGTTCTTGATGAGCTCGCAGCCGGCGAGTATTCGCTTAAAGGCTTAAAGGGCAGGAACAAGTTCATAGCTGATCACTTCGGCGTGGTCCTCTGGAATACCAAGGATGAGATGGCATATGAGTCCAATGAGGAACGCAGGGTTCAGCTCCTTGCATATAAGAAAGAGGCTGAAGGTGAGATCTATCCTTCCAGGCTTTCTCCGATCCCCGAGCAGAGAAAACTCAAATCCCTTGCCCATATCCATTACATGCGCCACTATTCGGTGCCTTCGCTTGTCGCATTGTTCTTTATATTTGCAATGTTCGGCTGGGTATGGGAACTGTTTTTCTACTATGTGCAGCAGGGTAAGATCATCAACCGCGGCGTTCTTCACGGACCATGGCTGCCCATATACGGCGTTGGCGGACTGATCGTTCTGATATTCCTGTTTTCGCTTAGGCGAAGGCCGGGACTGCATGTTCTCGCTACGGTCATACTCTGCGGCGTAGTTGAGTATTTCGGCGGTTGGGCTTTGGAAGCAATCTTCAATAAGAAGTGGTGGGACTATTCCGGATATTTCTTTAACATCAACGGAAGAGTCTGCGCTGAGGGCCTGTTTGTTTTCGGTGTCGCAGGCATGGCATTTATCTATGTGCTTGCACCGCTTCTCGATAACCTCATAAGAAAGGCTCAGAATAAGATCCTCATTCCCATTGAGGCAGTTCTTCTTGTGTTCTTCATAAGTGATGTCATCTATTCTGCTTTCGTCCCGAATACGGGCGACGGAATAACGGGCAATTTCGATAAAGGAGATTCTCCACCGCAGGTAACTGTGGAATCCACAATAGAGAGTTCAAAATAAATTATTTTTTTAGGGTGATCAAAATGAAAAAGTTTTTATCTGCTGCCGTATCGGCATTTATGTTCTTATGCATGCTCGCCGTGCCGGCATGTTCTGCCTCTGACCGCAAAGTCGAGATTCCGCCTGAAAATACGGAAAAGGTTACCATTCCGGAAGCGGGCTGTACCATTGATTTTCCGGTGAAGAAACCGTACGAATATCAGATGGATCTCGTGCTTGATACAGAGGCACAGACCGTCGGCGGACACGTAGTCATTGAATTCTATAATGATTCGACTGATCCATGGAATGAACTCTGCCTCAGGGATTATCCTTCACTTTTTGATAAGGCCGATGTGTATGCATCAAAGGAAAAGAGCGGCGGCGGCATAACCGAGATCAACAATGTCAAGGACAGCAGGGGAGGTTCGCTAGAAGTTGAGCGTGATCAGGATGATGTTTCCGTTATCTGGCTGAAACTGAAGAAGCCCTTGAAACCCGGCAGCGTAATGAAGCTGACTTACGATTTCGTTACTAAGATTCCTAATAATGCTGACAGATTCGGTCTTGCAAACAACATCTACAACGTTACCAATTTCTATCCGATACTTGCCGAGTATGTCGATGGTAAGTGGTCACATGCCAAATACTTTGTGGTTGGAGAATGCTTTTATTCTGAGATATCCAACTACAAAGTAAGACTTACGGTTCCCGATGATTATAAGGTTGCTTCGTCAGGTGAGAGGGTTCTTTCATCACCCAAGGACGGAAAGCTTACTTACAAGTTTGAGGCTGCCTGTGTGAGAGACTTTGTTTTTTGCGCAAGCAAGTCTTTCGCGAATGAACAGAGGAATTGTGACGGAGTCATAGTTAATCTTTTCTATAACAAGGAAAACCCTCCGGAAAAAGACATGAGTACTGTGAGCGATGTCGCTTTTGCTTCAGCAGAAAATTCTTTAAAAGCTTTTGGTGAGGCTTTCGGCAAATATCCTTATAAAGAACTGGATATAGTAATTACACCTAATGCAGCCGGCGGAATGGAGTATCCGAATCTTGTTCTCATCGCTGACTATGTTTGCCATAGTAATATAAAGATGTACGAGGATTTCGACCAGCTCGATGCAGTGCTCTGTCACGAGATCGCACATCAGTGGTTTATGGGTATCGTAGGAAGCAATTCCGGCATTGAACCCTGGCTCGACGAATCCTTAGCCTCATATGCCGAGATAGTTTATTACGAGTATCTTGGCGGAGAAAAGGAGAAGAATCACAAATACGGATTAAGTAAGAATGAGCACAGCATTACTAAGAACTGGAACGATAAAGACAAATTAGACGCTGCATTTTCCGAGTTCGCAGATGACATGTCCTATACCAGGCTGATATATTCGGAAGGAAAAGCCGTTCTCTATCAGATGGAAGAGATATTGGGAAGAGAAAAGTTCCACGGAATTATCCGCGGTTATGTAAAGAGAAACGCCTTTAAGAACGCTTCAACAAAAGATTTCCTTAAGGCTCTTTACGACTGCGCAGGTAATGATAACGAAGAACTCAACGAAATGGTCGGAAAAGTATTCAGGACTAAGATCTGATAAAGACCGGCATCTCAAGATAGCCGCGCTGCTCTTTGAAGAACTTTCCGTTCTCCAGTACGCGTGTGTCCTTGCCGTCAACTGAAGTCCAATTGCCTTTTGGCAGATAGAATTCCACGGTTCCGTCTTTGCAGAAAACGGGAGCAACAAGAATGTCTTTTCCTAACATGTACTGCCTGTCTAAGAAAGCGCAGACCGGATCATCCTGGAATTCAAGCACCATCGGGCGCATGACGGGAAGACCTGATGTTTCAGCTTCTTCGCGCGCAGTGTTGATATAAGGCATCAGAGACTTCTTGAGTTCCGTGTAGTGCCTCAGTACATCAACTGATTCTTCATCGTAGTTCCACGGTACCCTGTAGGATGTGCTGCCGTGTAGTCTGCTGTGTGAGCTCAAAAGACCGAACGCAGCCCAGCGCTTGTAAACGTCCGGAGTGGACTTGTCCTCAAAACCGCCAATGTCGTGGCTCCAATAAGAGAATCCTGAGAGCATGAGCGAAAGTCCGCCTCTGATGGTCTGTTCCATTGAAGGATAATCAGAATGGCAGTCGCCGCCCCAGTGAACCGGGAACTTCTGGCAGCCTGCTGTGGCGCTCCGTGCAAAAAGGACTGCTTCTCCCAGGCCTCTTTCCATTTTGAGCAGTTCGAAAACAGTATCGTTATAAAGATACGTGTAGAAGTTATGCATTCTCAAAGGATCCGAGCCGTCAGCAAAGACGACGCCTTCCGTGGGGATCCTCTCGCCGAAATCTGTCTTGAAGCAGTCGACACCTGTATCAAGTACCGCTTTGAGCTTGTCCTGGTACCAAGCTGCTGCATCCTTGTTCGTAAAATCAACGATGCCCATGCCGGCCTGCCAGAGATCGGTCTGCCATACGCTTCCGTCAGTCTTTTTGATCAGATAGCCGTTATATGCGGCTTCATCAAAGATTTCAGATTCCTGTGCGATATAAGGGTTGATCCATACGCATACGCGAAGTCCTCTGTCGTGAAGCTTTCTGATGAGACCTGCGGGATCAGGGAACATCTCGCTGTCCCAAAGGAAATTGCACCAGTGGCTGTCTTTCATCCAGAAGCAGTCAAAATGGAATACGGAGAGGTCTATTCCGCGCTCACGCATGCCGTCAAC
>JAFWQC010000094.1 GCA_017509245.1 Clostridiales bacterium
CACAATCACCCTCTTATCCCGTGGTATGGCAAGAAGATCTGCTATCGTAAATTCTGCTTCTTCCTGAAGAGATGCTTTCATCCAATCCGCATACTTGCGAGGTGGTTGAGCGAAATAGCCATGCCAATCAGAGCTTCTATCTAGTCCCATAGCAGGTTGTTCTTTGGGATCTACGATCAAGGAATACTCATCTTCGTGGTCACCCTGCCTGTATCTTATGAATCCATGTTTTTCTTCAAGTAGCTTAGCCATAGTGGTCTTGCCGCCATATGCGCCTCCGCATAAGAAGTACACATTCTTCAAATGCTCTTTAATTATGTTATTCGCAATCTTCATATACCCTACTCCTTAGCGTGAAAATTAAAAGTTTATCGTCTAACGCCTAAATTGTACCAAAATCGCACAATGGAATTCATATTTCCTTACACAGATATTTGTTTTATGGAATGGCAATAAGAGACTGATCTAGCGTAAGGCGTTTGAAGAGTTCCTAAACAGCCTATACTCAGACTTGTTGTCATTGTCAATTAAGGCAAATTAAAACCAATATAAGTAAAGTCTTCACAATCCTTCATAAGTTTTTGGGGACACCTTGGGGGCCTATCGGGCAAGATTCTTTGCCAAATTCAAAGAAAATTTAAATGCAAAAAGCCTGCAAACGCAATGTCTGCAGGCTTTTGATTGGCGGAGCCGCAGGGATTCGAACCCTGGTGCCCGTGAAGGCAAACGGTTTTCAAGACCGCCTCGTTATGACCACTTCGATACAGCTCCAGGCTTTTGCTATTCAGTTGTCAATCGCACCAGTACAAAGGTACTGGGGACACATTGGGGACACATTACCAGTTTCCGAGCAGTGATGAAGTCCGCCAATGCCCTATTTTATTGGGTTTGTATCGAAATACTTAACGAAGGTCAACTAGTTTTCAAGACCGCCTCGTTATGACCGCTTCGATACAGCTCCGTGTGCAGCATGGTCTCCCATACGGCACTTTAGTATACATAAATCAACGGAAGATTTCAACCCAGTATTGAAATCAGTCTGTCGAGGTCGTCGTAATCCTTATATTCGATTACGATCTTGCCCTTTCCTACGCTTCTGTCAGAGAGCTTGAGCTTTACTCTGGAGCCCAGCTGCTTCTTGAGCTTGGTCTCGTATTCCTTAACGCTGAGCACTACTCTTTCATCAGGAAGTTCAACGGGTTCGCTGACAGCCGGGTTCTCTTTAGCCTCGAGAAGTTTCCTTACGTAAGCCTCAGCCTGTCTGACGTTCATTTCCTTCGCCAGGATGACGTCTGCGGCCTTTCTCTGGTCTTCCTTATCCTTAAGGCTGAGGATGACCTTAGCGTGGCCCTCAGAGAGGTCTCCGTGCCTTATGAACTCCTGGAGGGAATCATCGAGGTTAACGAGACGCATTGTATTTGCGATCGTAGCCCTGGGTTTGCCGAGTTTCTTCGCGAGCTGCTCCTGAGTGAGCTTATGAGTCTTAAGAAGGTTCTGCATCGCATATGCTTCTTCAATGGGGTTGAGATCCTCTCTCTGGAGGTTCTCAAGCAGCGCCTGTACCATCGTCTCGCGGTCAGAGAGCTCACGTACGATTGCAGGGATTACAGTAAGGCCTGCAAGGCGTGCAGCGCGCCAGCGGCGCTCACCTGCAACGATCCTGTAGCCGCCGTTCTTCTTCTGAACGATAATGGGCTGGATAACGCCGCTCTCAGCAATGGAAGCAGCGAGCTCCTGAAGAGAAGTATCATCAAAGTTCTTACGGGGCTGACCTTCGTTGGGTGAGATATCATTGATCTTGAGCTCAACTACGGAATCACCTGAGGATGCGGGAATGCCGTTTACGGAAAGCATTGCTTCAAGGCCTTTGCCGAGTGCACGCTTAGGTGCAGGTGCGGTCTTCTTGGGAGCAGCCTTCTTAACAGTCTTGGCGGGAGCTTTTGCAGCGGGCTTCTTGGCAGCCGGCTTTGCAGTCTTTGCTGTCTTAGCTGCTGTCTTGGTTGTTGTTTTCTTAGCCACAGTCTTTGCCTTAGTTGCGGGTCTGCCGGCTGTCTTCTTAACAGGTGCACAGCCTCGAGTTTGAAGAGCCCCTTAAAAAGACAGGCAATTGGGTCGACAACATGGTTTCTGACTCTAAGTTCGACCCTCTCAGC
>JAFWQC010000095.1 GCA_017509245.1 Clostridiales bacterium
CTGCAGCAAATTAACAAAGGTTACCATTCCCAAGGGTGTTACTACTATCGGTGAATATGCATTTGCCAATTGTACTGGGCTGACTGACGTTTCGATCCCGGTCAGTGTTAAGACTATCGGAGACTTTGCTTTTTCCAAATGTTCAAAGCTTGCAACGCTTGGCATAACGGGTTACGGTTTGAATTCTTTCGGCAAGCGTTCGTTTGATGGTTGCTCGAAGCTTACTCATCTGAACGTTCCTTTATCGGTCACATACATTGGTGATTATGCCTTTAATGGCTGTTCAGGTCTTGTTGAGGTTTTGATAACCAAGACACAGCATAATAATGCGTCAACCGGAGCATTCAGCAGTGTTCCCTCCGGAGCTTTCAACTATCAGGATTATTTGCCCATTGGCTCTGATGTTACGGTGGGAGATTTTTCTTACAAAGTATCTTATCCTGCCATAGACGGAACCGGTACTGTTGATCTGATTTCAGTCGGCATTAATTTGGAGAAGGCTGTGATACCTGCTGTCATTGAAGCCAATCACGTTAAATATAAAGTTACCAAAATATCCAGATGGACAAGTCAGTTTAACAATCAGCGTAAACTGAAGTATCTGGTCATCGGAGCCAATGTAGTCTCAATAGATGATGAAGCATTCGCAGGATGCCCTGAACTGGTCTCAGTAACCGGCGGCGCAAGACTCAGGGTCATTGGCACCAAAGCGTTTGAGAGATGTCCCAAGCTTAAAGTGTTCAACATCACTTCAAAGACACTCTGGAAGATCGGTCCGCTTGCATTCAACGGCGACAGAGCACTTACAACTCTGAATTTCAAAAAGACCATCAAGATCGTTAAGTCCGGTGTGAGAAACTCTCTGAAAGGCTCTTCTGTCAAGACTGTTAAGGTCAAGAAAAAGAAGCTTAAGAAGTACAAGAAGATCTTCAAGAAGAAGATCGTCGGCAAGAAGGTTAAGGTCAAGAAATAAGACTGATCTGATCATTATGAGGGCTGCTGAAAAATGCAGCCCTTATTTATGCAATAAATCTGCAAGTTTATTTATATATTTAGTGGAATTTGGCCCGAATAATAGTAAACTAACAAATGTTGTTTCAAAATCACTATAAAATTAAAGGGGGTAGGAAATGAAACATCTTAAAGTTGCATCGGCTCTTTTAGCTGCCGTAATGTGCGTTTCCATGGTCATGACACCTGTTACGGCTGACGAGACGCAGGCACCTGCAGAGGCAGAGACTGCAGAAGTTGCTGAAGAGAACGATACTGAAGAATCAGAAGCAGTAGAAGACAGGGCAGTTGAAGACGAAGACAGTGATGAAGCTGCTGACGCCGTACTGGCTAAAGGCAAGTGCGGAAAAAAGGTTAAGTGGACTCTGAGCAAGAAGGGTGTGCTTAAGATTACCGGTAAGGGTGCCATGAAGAACTATACCGGTAAGATTTCCGGAAAGGATCTCGTAACCACTGCACCTTGGTTTAAATACGCTGCAAAGATCAAGAAAGTCACTATTTCCAAAAAGGTGACTACAGTTGGTAATCTTGCTTTCTTCGGATGCAAGAATCTGACAAGTGTTAAGCTTTCCAAGAAGACTAAGTCAATCGGCATTGGTGCATTCAGCATGTGCGTGAAACTTACAGGTATATCCATTCCGAAGAAGGTTACATCTATCGGCACGGGTGCTTTCAGCGGTGCCGGTCTTAAGAGTCTCACGCTGCCTAACAGTGTAAAGAGCATCGGCAATTATGCTTTTGAAGAATGTGCAAGTTTAAAGAGCGTTAAACTTCCCGTAAGTGTTAAGACGATCGGTGATTATGCATTTGAAGGCTGCACAAGCCTTGAAACTTTCAATGTTTCGATTGCAAGTCTGACCAAGATCGGTGTGAGGGCTTTTGCCAAATGCACAAGTCTTAAGAGTTTCAAGATACCGTTGTCAGTTGTTGAACTTGGCGGCTTTGCTTTTGAAGGATGCACAGCCCTCGAAGAAGCTTATATTTCCGCTAAGCTTTTTGCAAAATCAACGGGAACATTCAATGGCTGCGATAAGCTTGATAGCGGAAAGCCCACGATCTATTCCTATGCTGATCCCGGCGAAGAGGGATCTGAAGGTAATTTCGGATTTAAGGTTGTATATCCTGAGGTCAACGGAAACGGTACAGTAGCGATCACCGTGATCAATCCTGCTGCTGACAAGGTAGTCATTCCGGATGTAATCGTTTATAAGGACGTTTCTTATAAAGTTGTAAGGATCGATAATCTCAAATATGATCTGAAATACATGAAGTCATTGAGCATTGGCAACAATGTTCTGACCATTGCCGATGGCGCATTCTCTAACTGCCCTGAACTTGAGACAGTAACAGGCGGCTACAGACTCACCACGATCGGTTCGAAAGCATTTGAGAAGTGCCCGAAGCTTAAGGTCTTCAGCATTACTTCCAAGTCACTCAAGAAGATCGGTGCTTTCGCATTCAGCGGAGATACTGCACTTACGACACTTCAGATCAACAAGACAACAAAACTTACAAAGTCCGGCGTTAAGAACTCTCTCAAAGGCTCTTCCGTCAAGACTGTTAAGGTTAAGAAGTCCAAGGTCAAGAAGTTTAAGAAGATCTTCAAAAAGAAGAACTCAGGCAAAAAGGTTTCTGTTAAGAAATAAAACCTGATAAGAACGACAAGGGGGGCTGCTCATGTGAGCGGCCCTTTTTATTTTCGTGAATTACGGGGCAAATCTGTAATATGCGTGTAATTTTCCGCCCGCAGTAGTAAACTATTTTGCGTTGGTGTTTTTTATTATTTATATAAAGTTGGGGGAGATCATGAAACATCTCAAAGTAACTTCCGCGCTGCTTTCAGCGGCAATGTGCATTTCAATGGTCATGGCACCGGTTACGGTCATGGCTGACGAGACAACTGCGACCGAGGAAACACAGATCGAAGAGACCGAAAAGCAGGAAGCAAAAGAAACGGAAAAACCCGCTCCGAAAGAGACGGAGAAGCCTTCTGGAAGTGAAACTGAGAAACAGGAGCCTAAAGAGACTCAGAAGGAAGAACCTGCTGAATCAGAGAAAGAAGAGCCTTCAGAGTCCGAAAAGCAGGAAAGCGAAGAAAAAGAACCGGAAGTTTCAGAAGAACCCAAATTTGAAGATGAGGATTTTGCTGATGCTGCCAATGCACTTGTTTCAGGCGTGTGCGGCAAAAGCGTCAGGTTTTCGCTGGCTGAAGACGGCACACTGAAGATCTGGGGTAAGGGCGCCATGTATGAAAAAACAGAATGTCCCTGGAAGAGTTATTCAAGCCATATAAAGAAAGTCATCATCTATAAAGGCGTTACCACGATCTGTCAGGGTGCTTTTTTTGAATGTAACTATCTGACCAGCGTATCGCTTCCCGGCACATTAAAGAGCATCGGTACTGCTGCATTTTTGGAGTGCTACGGCCTTACAAAGATAGTAATCCCGAAGAGTGTTACTTCGATTGGTGAGGCAGCGTTTTTTGATTGTGAAAATCTTGTCAGTGTTAATATCCCTTCAGGTGTAACAAAGATCAGTCCGTCTCTTTTTTATGACTGCTATAAACTCAAGAAGATAACGATTCCAGCCAAAGTAAAGGTTATCGGTGATTCGGCTTTTTACTCCTGCGAAAGTTTAACGAGTATAAAGATCCCCGGAAAAGTAACTTCGATAGGAACCGCCGCGTTTTCTTGTTGTGTCAATCTTACCAGTATTGTTATTCCGAACAGCGTAAAGACTATAGGCGAATACGCTTTTTCTAAAACAGCTCTTACTAAAGTTACGCTTCCTTCCGGAGTGACAAGTATTCCCGGTTATGCTTTTCAGGACTGTAAAAATCTTAAGAGCATTGTTATTCCCAATGGCGTGAGGTCGATCGGTGTTTATGCTTTTTCAGAATGCAGCGAACTTACCACTGTCACCATTCCTGCAAGTGTCAAAACGATCTGTACTTATGCTTTCAATGAATGCAATAAACTTAAGACCGTTAAGATTCCGATCTCGAGCGTAACATCCATTGCGTATAGGGCTTTCTACAAATGCTCCGGTCTGACAAGTTTTAATATTCCGTTGTCGGTAATACTTATCGACAGCCAGGCTTTTGCTGAGTGTACTAATCTCGGAGATGTATGGATAAGCAAAACCATGAGCAAGAAGATAACGGATTCCGTCTTCGAAAATTGCGGTAAGCTTAATCTGCAGATATATCCTTATCTGGCCTACGGTGATGATGTAATTGCAGGAAATGCCCTTTATATGGTAATGAATCCTCAGATAAACGGAACCGGAACTGTCGAGATGGTCGGTTATATGGATTCGGAAAGAATAGTCATACCGGCATATATTACAGTCGACAAAGTTAAATACAGGGTTACGAAGGTGCTGGATGGTCTGTTTAAGGGCAATAAGACCATGAAGACTCTTGTCATCGGAGCAAATCTCGTAAACATAGCTGACCAAGACTTTGCCGGCTGCATTAACCTTGAATCCGTGACAGGCGGAGCAGGAATTAAGACGATCGGAGCAAGAGCCTTTGAAAACTGCCCGAAGCTTAAAACTTTCAACATCATATCCAAGAATCTTTCGAAGATAGGCGCTTATGCGTTCGCCAGCGACACAAGCCTTAAGACTCTTCAGATAAAGAAGACAACCACGCTTACAAAGGCCGGGGTCAAGGGATCACTTTGCGGATCAGCTGTTAAGACTGTAAAGGTCAAGAAAAAGAAGATCAAGAAGTATAAGAAGTTTTTCAAGAAGTCCAATTGCGGTAAAAAGGTTAAAGTCAAGAAATAAGGAAAGGGGAAGGATTGAAATGAAAAAGCTTAAAGTAACTTCTGCGATACTTTCAGTGGCTATGTCCGTGTCTATGATCATTGCACCGGTTACGGTAATGGCTGATGAGACATCTGTTCCTGAGGAAACACAGATCGAGAAACCCGAAAAGCAGGAGACGAAAGAGACTGAAAAGCCTTCTATAAAAGAAACTGAGAAGCAGGAGCCTGAAGAATCTCAAAAAGAAGAGCCAGCTGAAACTGATAAGCAGGAAGCATCAGAAGAGAAGGAGCCTGAGACTGAGGAAACTGAAGTTTCGCAGAAGCCTGTTGCTGAAGCTGAAGATAAGAAAGAGGCTTTAAATGCCATAGCTTCAGGAAAGTGCGGTAAGAATCTGAAGTGGTCATTAAGTAACGACTATGTATTAACGATCTCCGGTAAAGGTTCCATGTACGGTTATTCCGATAAGTCTTTGGCGCCCTGGATAGCGGATTATTATCAAAAGATCACGAAGATCGTTGTTTCCAATGGAGTAACTGCGATTGGATCTTACGCTTTCTATTGGTGTGAAAACGCGACAAGCGTATCGCTCCCGAGTACATTAAAGATCATAGCAAACCATGCGTTTTACAAATGCGACGGCTTGAAGGAGATTAAGATTCCCGCTAACGTAAAAACTATAGACAGTCAGGCATTTTCGGAGTGCTCGCAATTGGAAACTCTCACACTGCCTCGTATCGGATTGGAAACTATCGGTGAAAAGGCTTTTGAACAATGCCAAAGCCTTACATCTTTTATAGTTCCATTAACCGTTACGAGCATAGGTGATAATGCATTTTATAACTGCAAAAAACTTGCCTACGTCTGGATCGGCCAATATCAGGATTCGCTTACAAACAGCAATGCTTTTTCATATTGCAGTGATAAGCTGAACAAGGTTGTCCATGATTATTGTACAAAAGGTGAAATCTTTGACGGCATGGGTTTAACAAGCTATAAAGTGCTTAATCCTGCCTTGGACGGAACAGGAACAGTTGCTTTGGAATCATTTGGTGCTACTGTTGAAACACTTGTGATCCCCAATGCTGTTACACATTACGGATCCGATTCAGGTGAAAGTGTCAAATACAAAGTTACAAGCATACAGACAGCAGAAAACATGGTGCTTTCCATACCGCACATTTTAAAGAAACTCGTAATCGGATCCAATGTTGTTTCGATCGAAGATAAAGCCTTCTCGGGCTGCCGGTGTCTTGAATCCGTAACAGGCGGCGCAGGACTTAAGTCCATAGGCACAAGAGCTTTTGAAAAGTGCCCGAAGCTTAAAGTGTTCAACATCACATCCAAGAATCTCACAAAGATCGGAGCTTTTGCGTTTGCTGCTGACACAAGCCTTAAGACCGTTCAGATTAAGAAGACCACAAAGCTTACAAAGTCAGGTGTGAAGAACTCCATGAAGGGATCTTCGGTCAAGACGGTAAAGGTCAAGAAGTCTAAAGTTAAGAAGTACAAGAAGATCTTCAAAAAGAAGAACTGTGGTAAAAAAATCAAAGTTAAGAAATAAAGGGGAGGAACTGATATGAAACAGTTCAAAGCAATGTCTGTGTTGCTTTCTGCAGCGATGTGCATGTCAATGGTCGTGGCACCGGTTTCGGTAATGGCTGATGAGACATCTGCGCCTGAGGAGACACAGACCGTAGAAACGGAGAAGCAGGAAACGAAAGAGACTTCAAAGCCTGTTGTAAAGGAGACTGAGAAGCCTTCCGTAAAGGAAACCGAGAAGCAGGAGACTGAGGAAACTCAGAAAGAAGAACCCGCTGAAACAGAGAAACAGGAACCTGAGGAAACGCAAAAAGAAGAGCCTGCCGAAACAGAAGAACAGAAACCTTCAGAAACTGAAAAGCAGGAAGCTGCCGAAACAGAGGAGACGGATCCTGCAGCTGAAAAGCCTGAGGCTGAGGAGGCTGAAGCTTCTGAGCAGCCGGCTGCTGAAGCTGAAGATAAGAAAGAAGCTTTAAATGCCGTTGCTTCAGGCAAATGCGGCAAGAGCCTTACCTGGACAATAAGTGATGAGGGCGTATTAACAATCTCCGGTAAAGGCGCTATGTACGATTATTCTAATGACTCTGAAAAGTTAGCGCCTTGGTTACAAAAAGAAGAATATTATAAGAATATCAAAAAGGTCATTGTTTCCAAGGGTGTAACTTC
>JAFWQC010000096.1 GCA_017509245.1 Clostridiales bacterium
GATACTCAATTGAAATTTTAAATTCCAGTTCCAAGATTTGATGTTACCTTGAAAACAGAAGTAAGTGTTGCAAAGATTTAAGCGGAAGATAGTCTTGCGAGGAGACTATCTTCTTTTTTTATGCCAAAATATAGGTACTTCAACAGTGTCAGGAGATGGCTGTCATAAGGAGGATAAATATGTCATCTTATAACAAACACCTGACACTCGATGACCGCATTGCCATTCAGAAGGCACTGAAAGAGGGACGTTCTTTCGTTGATATAGCTGCTGTTATAGGCAAGGACCCTTCCACCATTTCAAAAGAAGTAAAAGCACATCTGACTGTAAAAGAGACTGGGACTAGGTCAAGAGGCTTTAACCCCTGTGCCAAGAGGAACAGATGCGATAAGACCGGACTGTGTAAGGAAGGATGTTTACCCGCTGGTATGGCCTGGCATTATGAACCATACTGCGCCGGGTGCTCCAAGTGCAATGATGTGTGTCTTGATTTTGTCGAAGAAAGATGCAAGACACTAACGAAAGCACCTTACGTTTGCAATGCTTGCCGCAGCATCAGGTCATGTACCCTTCGTAAACAGGTCTATGATGCTAAGGAAGCCCAGCAGGCCTATGAGAACACGCGGAGCGAATCAAGGAAGGGAATAGACCTTACGCCGGAGGAACTCACAAGGCTTGACGATATCGTTAGTCCCCTTGTCAAGCAGGGACAGTCGATTCATCAGATATGTGTTAATAATGCCGATCTGATCATGGTCGATGAACGTACCATCTACAACTACATCGATGCTGGCGTTCTCTCTGTTGGAAACCTGGACCTTCCGAGAAAAGTCCGTTACAAGAAGAGAAAGGCCAAGAAATCGGTTCGAGTCGATAAGAAATGTCATGTTGGCAGGACTTATGAGGATTTCCTTGCTTTTATGGAAGAACATCCTGATTATGCAGTAGTTGAGATGGACTCGGTCGAAGGCAAACGTGATTCAACAAAAGTACTGCTGACGCTGTTTTTTAGAAACAGTACCTGTATGCTGGCATTCCTACGTGAAGCCAATACAGCAAGATCCGTGACGGATATCATCAATGATCTTTACAGGCGCCTTGGCAGGGAACAGTTCTGCAAGATGTTCCAGGTCATTCTGACAGATCGTGGCAGTGAATTTACAGATCCGACCGCAATTGAATTCGATGCTGAAGGTAATCGCAGAACATACGTGTTCTACTGCGATCCGCAGCGTTCCGACCAGAAGGGAAGTATTGAGGTAACACACGAGTTTATAAGGCGTATCCTGCCGAAAGGAACATCTTTTGCAGCCTTAACACAGGACAAGGTGCAACTGATGATGAACCATATCAACTCTTACACAAGAAAGAAGCTGAACAATCGATCAGCCCATCAACTGTTCAGCTTCTTTTACGGTGAGGAAGTAGCCTCAGCACTGACGATGCAGACTATTCCCGCTAATGAGATCATTCTCAAACCTGAACTGTTGAAGTAAAACTAACACTAAGCCGTCTCCTGATAAATACACCATGACACGAAGTGGAAGTTTCCATTGCAAACATGCAAACGAAGCGACGACTTCTTATTTGCATGCAAAAAAGACTGATCTCAGGAACAGAGTACCACTTCGTAAACCTTGTTTACAAGGCATTTGTAAAACTAAATGCTACCCTTGTAATAGAAACTTCCGATTTAGGCTGTTTTTGCAAAACTTAATTCTGTTTTCAAGGTGCGATTTTTGGAGTTACTCTTGCAAAAAAAGTCTCACAAGAAGTTACTCTTACAAACAGGAAGTAAAAATCCCAATTCAGC
>JAFWQC010000097.1 GCA_017509245.1 Clostridiales bacterium
CACTCTCAGAGCCACATCGCCCTCAGCTTTCAGTTCATGCTGTAAGTCCGAAAGCAAAGGCATTTTCTCCACAGACGGCTGATTTTCGATGAAATTCTTGTATATACGCTGAACGCACTTGTCGATAACAGACCTTTCCTCGGCTGTCAGACCGTACCTTCCGCCCACGATGATCTCGCACAGGCTGATAAGAAAATCCGACTTGTCAGCGATGACTTCCATAGGATTGCTCATAAGGTAATCGTCAATGGTAACGTCCATAGGGTTGATATGCTGTTCGCTGTTGCTGGCAATACGGATAAGCTGTCCGTGGAGCGCCGATACAAGAGGGAAATATTCACCCTCGGGATCACAGATGATAATATCGTCCGTGGTAGTCAGAAAGCAGTCAAGTATCTCACGTTTTACGCTGAAACTCTTGCCTGCGCCCGGTGTGCCGAGGATAAGTCCGTTGGGATTTTTGAGCCGTGACCTGTTGGCACGAATCATATTGCCCGAAAGCGTGTTCACTCCGTAATATGTCGCCTGACCGTCCTGAAAAAGTTCCTTTGTAGTGAAAGGCACAAAAATAGCGATACCGCTTGTGTGCATTTCCCTTGACACGGGGACAGCGTTGTAGCAAATGGGGAGTGTGGAGACAAGCGTCTGCTCCTGTCTGTAATCGTAGGGGAACATGGTGCAGTTGTTCTTCTGACAGATACGCTTGAGCATTTCTGCTTGCAGTTTCAGTGACTTCTTGCTCTTTGCGTAAGCCCTGATACTGATCGAGATATGGAAAAGACGCTCGTTCTTGCTGTTTAAGTCCGCAAGCAGTTTGTCGATGTCCTCAATGTACATCTTGATAGCAGGCGGAAGAATATCCGTGTCATATCCTGCCTGACTTGCTTTTTTCTGCTCATCGACCTTCATAGCTTCAACCGCCGTCAGCTTCTTCTTGACGAATTTGAGTGCATCGATCTGGTCTAACGGCTCAACGTGAAGGTTGATACAGAATAAGTTCTGCATTTCCAGAAAATCTTTCAGGATCTCATCCGACAGTTCGCCTGCAAGGATATTTAAGCCCCACACAGCGCCGTAAGCACTGCCGATCTCAAAGTCAGACTTGTTGAATTTCAGGGACGGCGGAGCGATAAAGTCCTTTGTGTCCATGCCTGCATGGAGCATACTGTCCCAATCAAAGATAAAATGCTGACTTCTGTACGGGTTGAGAGCGTAGTACATCGCTTCAAGCCTTGCCTTGCCGTCGAGCATTTCCGCTTCCACACCAAAAGCCTTAAAGCCCTTGATAATGTCGTTTTTAATGCTCATCAGCTTAGACCTTGCCGACTTATAGCTTGTACTCTCAATTCCGAATGTCAGGAATTTACGGGCAGACTGACCGTTTGAGCCTGTCATCAGCTTGTCGGTCAGCATCTTGCTGTACTCCGAGCGAATATCGTTGAAGTCATCGTCCTGTTCGGGTATCTGAATAGTCTTTATCAGCTTGTCCTTTGAGCGATTCTGATTCTCAAAGGTCAGCTGAAACTTAATCGTATTATCGAAAAGGTTGATAATATCGCAGTATTTTGAAAAAATGTTGTTCTGTTCATCGAACTCCGCAATACTGTAATTGGCATCGTAAAACTGAACTGTCAAAGAATAAAAATTC
>JAFWQC010000098.1 GCA_017509245.1 Clostridiales bacterium
CATATGGCGGCAGATCCGGCAGAGGCGGCGGAAGAGGAAGAAGATAAAAAGTTTATTGACAACGTGCTTTTGTTTGATGTAGTATTACGCATTATGCGATGACGGAGACCCCAGTAGCCACGGTATGTCGCCTTCAGAGAGCTTTGCCCCCGGGCTGAAAGGCAGAGCGGAAAGAGGCCGGCGGCGAATAACAGCTCCAGCAGCAATACGGTTTAAAGAGATTTCGCGTTTCGCGAAGTAAATCAGGTGGCACCGCGGACATGTTTTGTTCGTCCTGAACTTAAAGGAGTTTAAGTTCGGGGCGTTTTTGTTTGTGCCCCGGCAGGGAATGCAAAGCCGGGCGTTTTACTCACGGCAGGAATGAAATGCGGGGATCGGTCCCCGGAGAAAGGATCGGAATATGGCTAATCAATACAGAGACAGGATCATCAGTTCTTTGTCCGAGAAGGATGTAGGTACGGAACTCAGAGTCTGCGGATGGATCGAGAACATCAGAGACCACGGCGGCGTTTCTTTCATCGATCTGAGAGACATGTACGGTACACTTCAGGTCGTTATGCGTGACACATCTCTTCTTGACGGACTTGTTAAGGAAGAGTGCATCTCCATTCAGGGAAAGATCGAGCACAGAGACGAAGAGACATACAACCCCAAGATCGCTACCGGCACGATCGAGCTTGAGGCTCATTCAGTTGACGTTCTGGGCAAGGTATATACCCAGCTTCCTTTCGAGATCATGACGTCTAAGGAGATCAGGGAAGACGTAAGACTTAAGTACAGATATCTCGACCTCAGGAATCAGAAGGTTAAGGACAACATCATCTTCAGATCTAATGTCATCGCGTTCTTAAGACAGAAGATGACAGAGATGGGCTTCCTTGAGATCCAGACTCCTATCCTCACCAGTTCTTCACCTGAAGGCGCAAGAGACTATATCGTTCCTTCCAGAAAGTGGAAGGGCAAGTTCTATGCGCTTCCGCAGGCACCTCAGCAGTTCAAGCAGCTCCTGATGGTATCCGGATTCGATAAGTATTTCCAGATTGCTCCCTGCTTCAGAGATGAGGACGCGAGAGCAGACAGATCACCCGGAGAGTTCTATCAATTAGATTTCGAGATGTCTTTCGCTACACAGGAAGACGTCTTCAGAGCAGGCGAGGAAGTCCTCACAGCTGCATTCGAGAAGTTTGCACCCGAGGGCGCACAGGTAACAGCTGCACCTTATCCGGTTATTTCCTACAAGCAGGCAATGCTCGAATTCGGTTCAGACAAGCCGGACCTCAGAAACCCTTTGAGAATTATCGACGTTACGGAGTTCTTCTCCAGATGCACATTCAAGGCTTTCCATGGCAAGACAGTACGTGCTATCAACGTTCACGCAAAGCTTTCCAAGGGCCAGCACGAGAAGATGCTCAAGTTCGCGCAGGATGACCTCGGAATGGGCGGTTTAGGCTATCTCGAAGTCCTTGAGGACATGAGCTACAAGGGACCTATCGACAAGTTTATTCCTGATGAAATGAAGGCTGAACTTAAGGATCTGGCAGGCCTTGAAGCAGGCGATACGATCTTCTTCATCGCCGATAACGAGGCACGTGCAAATGAGTGCTCAGGCAAGATCAGAAACGAGCTTGGCGCCAGACTCGACCTCATCGAGAAGAACGCATTCAGATTCTGCTTCGTCAACGACTTCCCTATGTATGAATGGGACAATGAGACAAAGAAGTATATCTTCACTCACAATCCTTTCTCCATGCCCCAGGGTGGCCTCGAAGCACTCAATACAAAGAAGCCTGAAGAGATCCTCGCTTACCAGTACGACATCGTATGCAACGGAATCGAGCTCTCATCCGGCGCTGTAAGAAACCACGACCTCGACATCATGAAGAAGGCCTTTGAGATCGCAGGATACTCCGAAGAAGAGCTCAAGACCAAGTTCGGCGCGCTCTACAGTGCATTCCAGTTCGGCGCTCCGCCGCATGCTGGTATGGCTCCCGGCGTAGACCGGATGATCATGATCTTAAGAGGCGAAGAGAACATCAGAGAAGTCATCGCATTCCCGATGAACGGCAATGCACAGGATCTTCTCTGCGGCGCTCCCGGCGAAGTAACAGAACAGCAGCTTAGAGAGACACACATCAAGATCAGACAGTAATGAAAGTCTATTTTCTGACATTAGGATGCAGAGTCAACCAATATGAGACAGATGCCGCAAGGCGTCTGTTTCTTGATAATGGGCACGAAAATGCGGACTCCCCGGAAGACGCTGACGTCTGTATCGTAAACACCTGTTCTGTAACCGGCGAAGCCGACAGAAAGTCATCCCAGATGTTAAGGAGAATGGCCAAGAATAACCCGGATGCCGTTATCGTTGCTATGGGCTGCTCGGCTGAGCTTAAAGACGGTGAAGTCCCTGCCGACATCGTTATCGGAACGCGCGAAAAGAATACTGTGGTGGAAAGGGTCGAGGAATTTTTCGAGCACCGCGAAAAGAAGACTCTCGAGCATAAGACCGGCCACAAAAGACCTGAAGTAAGCAGGACCGATGTATACCATGACTTCGGTACGGTCTTGTCTCCTGAAGGCACCAGGGCATTTATAAAGATCGAAGACGGATGCAATAACTTCTGCACTTTCTGTGTCATTCCTTTTGCAAGGGGAAGAGTTGTAAGCAGAAGTGAGGAGGCATGTGTAAAAGAGGCTGAATTCCTTGTACAGAGCGGCTTTAAGGAGATAATCGTCTCCGGCATCCATCTCTGTTCTTACGGTAAAGATCAGGGAAAGGATATTTCAGCGCTTCTTGATGTGATTAAGAAGATAGATCAGGTCCCGGGAATCGAACGTTTAAGGCTTGGTTCTTTGGAACCGAAGTCAATGACGCCTGAATTCATTACAGGCCTTAAGGAACTTAAGCACCTTTGCCCCCATTTCCATATGTCGCTTCAGAGCGGATCTGACACTGTGCTGAGGCGCATGAACAGGAAGTATACGACATCCGAATATGAGGACAGGGTAAATGCTTTAAGATCTGAGTTCCCGGATATGTCATTGACTACTGACATCATTACCGGATTCCCGGGAGAGACAGAAGAAGAGTTTGAAGAGACCATCGCTTTTGCCGAAAGACTCAAGTTTGCCAAGATCCATGTTTTCCCGTATTCGGAAAGAGAAGGCACAAAGGCTGCTTCGATGCCTCAGATGGACATGAGTATAAGAAAATCACGCGCAAAGAGGCTCATTGAGGTGTCAGACAAGCTCGCTGCTGAGTTTGCCTCATCAATGACAGGCCGCGAAGCTGAGATCCTTGTTGAGAAGATCACTGAAAAAGACGGTCAATTGACTGCCGAAGGATACACGGCCAACTACATACGGACATTTGCCGCTCTTGAAGGCAGAAATATCTCAAAAGGAGAGTTCGTCAAAGGCGTTATTACCGGTTCTGAGAATGAGAATTGTTTTATCAAATTGAAGTGACAGATATTAATTTTTTCATACTATTTTTTGCTTTTTTGTAAAAAAATGTGATAAGAATGTGAAAATTCGCCCCGAATAGTATAAAATAATTTAGTAAATATTGTTTTATAGATTCTCGAAAAGGGAGGATTTTTAACGTGAAGAAGACTTTTACCAGAGTTATTGCTACATGCTGTGCCATGACAATGGTCTTCAGTTTATTCTCATTTACTGTATCAGCAGATGACATTGACGGAGACGACCAGAGTGGGGAGGCTCCTGTTGCATTACAGGAAGATGCTCAGCCGGTTGAACAGCCCGTAGGACAACCTGTAGATCAGGGTGCGGATCAGCCTGCGGTTCAGGGTGCGGATCAGCCCGTAAATCAGCCTGTTGATCAGCCGGTTAATCCGGAAATTGAACCCGTTCCGGCAAAAGCAGCGATAGGTGTCGATCAGCAATATATCAACAATAATGGTTATCAAATGCCTGTTACTTCAGGCACTTATGCTCTTGTAGAAAATATTACCGTAACTAGTTGCGCATATGTTGAGACTGCGGATCAGAATATTACGATCGATCTTAACGGTCATACGATCACTTATGTCGGAAGCGAGAATCTTTATGTGCTCGGTAAGGTAAGAGGAAGCGATGGAGACGGCACTGGATCTCTTATGACACGTATTACGGGTGTTTCCCTTACGATCATGGATTCCGGCTCTGCAGGACTCATTACCACCGGTGAAGGTTATACCGGTTCAGGTAATACAGACTACTGGATCAATGATACCGGAGTTGGTAAAGATACGGGAAGAGGAGGCTGTATTCTGGTCGAGAATGGCTGCTTCCTGGTTCTTAACGGCGGAACGATCTCAGGCTTTAAGGCTGCTGATGACGGCGGCGCTGTTCATGTCGGCAACGGTGGTTCGTTTACAATGAATGGCGGAAAGATAACCAACTGCACAGCTGGCCAGGGCGGCGGAGGTATTGCCGTTCACGCATCAAGTAAACCGAAATATAAACCTGATGAGAGCATTTCCATAAGAGGATCACTGGTCATTAACGGCGGCGAGATCTCCGGTAACACAGCTAAGACCCAGGGCGGTGGTGTCAGGGCACTTAGAGGTGACATTGAGATCAACGGCGGTGTAATCAGGAATAATACCTGCACGGACGGTACCGGCAGTAACGGCGGCGGCGGTCTTGCAGTATCCAAGGGCAATGTCAGCCCTGTAATGAAGATCAGCGGCAGCCCGAGGATCGAGAATAATACATGTACTGCCAACGCAAAGAGGAATAATCTGTACTTCTTTGACGGAGTAACGATCTCTTTAAGCGGCGCACTTTCATCTGATGCAAAGATCGGATTCGCCTCTGATACAAATACCAGGACAATGAAGTTCTTTAATACTTCCGGCAATTCTTATGATTTGACGAGCTTCTTCTGTGATGACAGTGATTATGAGCCGGTTGTAAAGAACGGATATATCATGCTGACCAACACTGTGCCCCAGGTAGATGGTTACAGATTGGTCGCGGGCGGAGAGATCATACTTGAGACTACTATCAGCTTAGGCCAGGCAGATATTTCAGACGTCACAGCAACCGCCAAGTATTCATATAAAAAGAGCGGAGAGAAGAAGGACGTCACAATGACATATGCTACTGCTGATTTTAAGCCTTCAGGAGATAATTACACTTTCAGGATCCCTGTTGAGTCTGCCTGCATGACAGCTCCTATAACAGTAACTCTGGATTACACAATTGGGGGTTCAAACAGACAGTATAAGGCTAAGGCTGTAACGATCGAGGATTATGCAAAAGCAGTCAAGAATGGCAATTACCAGACTAACGATAAGGACGTAGCAAAGGCTCTCATCAACTTTGGCGGATATGCCCAGGTACAGTTCGATATCAACACCGATAAGCTTCCTACGCTTTATGGAGTTGACTATGTAAATACTGAAGCATCCTACGGACTTACCGGAAATGCGTTTACCCTTAACGATACTGACGGACTCTATGCCGGTGGTACAGTTTCCATGCTCTCGAAAACGGATGTTAAGCTCCGTTTCAAGAAGAGCAAGCTAGGTGACACTGCCCCTGAGCTTAAAGTAACCTACAGAAGCGCTGATCCGATATATATTGCCGCTGATGAGAATCTCAGCGACGGCGCATACTATGTATACGTCATCAAGGGCCCGGAAAATAACGGTTTCTACTATACGAATTACGATTCCACATTCGATTTTGAGATCGGAACGGCAAGCGGTACATATAGTATCTATACCTATCTCCAGGCAATCAAAAACTCTAACACTAATCCGGCCATGGTAAATCTTGCCGAAGCTTACTACAACTTTGCTAAGGAATGCCAGGATGCAGTATAAAGAAAGGGATAATGATGGAAAGATTTGAGTACGAAGAATGTAAGTTCGAAGTGATCATCTTTGACGCAGAAGATGTAATCGTTACCAGTACCAAAGAAGATTTCGACGGCGACTGGCAGATATAACAGATGACATCATCAGTTAAAGAAGACTTTTGAATCCGAGACTGACAATACCTCTCCGGGTCTTATCCGGGGAGGTATTTTTCGAGAGCAGCGTATGGGCAGTTGATCCTGAAACGACCTGATTTCAAGCATTTTTGAAATATTTTAATTAATTCTTAATTATTTTTGCTAATGTATGTGTTAGAATAAAAACATCGAAGATTACTTCGTTTGGAGGTTCCTTGTGGACAGCAACACTTGCAAATTTGATCTATCCGGTGACAGAACGGCCGACGTACATGCGTTGATGTCGTACGTTTTGAGCGCTCTTAAGGAGAAGGGTTATAACCCCATTAATCAGCTGGTCGGATATTTCATCTCCGGTGATCCTACATATATCACCAATTACAAGGGTGCAAGAGGTCTCATCAAGCGTATCGACAGAGATGAGCTTCTCGAGGTCATCATCAACGATTATTGCTCCAGACTGTAAAAGGGTTTAAGATACCACAGTATAAGCGGTAACGGCGGCTTATGCCGCCTTATTTTTTGTCAGGAATCGAAAGGAAACACATATGGGCAGCGCACCTGGAAGAGTAATGGGAATAGATTTCGGCACCAGACATATCGGTGTGGCCGTATCTGACGAACTGAGAGTAATAGCCAGAGGCATTGAGACAGTTAACTGGAATGGTGAAGATCCCGAATGGGCACTTAACCGCATTTGCGAGATCATAAAAGAGATGGGCGTAAATGCCATCGTGCTCGGCCGTCCGGCCAGAACTGACGGTACCAGATCCGAGACACAGGACAAGGCTGAAGCGTTCGGAAAGAGCCTTGCGGAAAGATGCGGCATCGAGCCGGTCTACAAGGATGAGCGTTTTACGACAGTCATGGCGTCCAGATATCTTCACGAGAGCAACATGAAGGCCAAGAAGCAGAAGAAGATCATAGACCAGGTGGCAGCGGAGATAATTCTTCAGGACTACCTTAATATGCTATAGTAAATCTCTGAAGCTATATTATAATTATTGCATTAAACCAAGGAGATAATGACATGTCTGAAGATAACAACATTAATGAGATCGGTCCCAAGGATGAGCTTATCGATGCTATCGCACAGTTGGATGACGAGGGCGACAGAGTTATAGAACTCAAGGACGAGGAGACCGGCGAGACCACTAAGGCCATTGTTGAGAGCACATTTCTTTTTAACGGCAATACATATGTTGTCCTCATCATCGACTCTGATGAGAAGGATGAAGACGGCGAGCTGATCCAGGCATATGTGATCATGCGCTTTGTCGATAAGGACGGAGAGGTATTGCTCGAGAATCTTCCCGAGAAAGAGGAAGAGGTAATCTACGATTACTATGACAAGCTCTGCGAAGAGCTTTACGGTGACGATGAAGAATCAGAAAACGAGTAACAGACCGTCCGGAATTAAGAAAAAGATCGCTCTTGAGAAGGATCGCAAGGCAAAACTCGCGGGCGAGCATCTTAAAGAGAGCCGGAGTGATGAACTGATCGTAATGCGCGATCCTTATTCGAAGAAGGATTATTATCTGTCGCGCATTGATTCGTTCACGCTCATGAAGACCGAATATGTCGTTATGTATAATTACGTGCCTGACGACGGAAGCCATTCAAAACCCGAACTGGTCATCATGCGCACGGCTATAGGGGAGAATGGTGACAGGGTCTACTATTCGATAAAGGACGGTGAAGAACTCGAGAGAGCATTCGTTTTCTTTATGAGAAGATATTACGGTTCACAGGCACCGGAGACCAGAGCAAAGAACGGAGTAGCATCCGGAGATCAGAAGTAAAGAGCTGAAGTAAGATGACTTTCAAGGAGAACGCCCTTAAAAAATTTAAAGCGTTTTCATTAGCAGCTTTCGGGCTGCTGTTTTTCCTTTTTATCGAATACACTCTTATCCTGGTGTTTATTTTCTTCAACATCGACAGGGAGATCTACAGGGGAGTATTCAATTTCCTTGTTACCGTTCTGACTGCCGCCGGAATGCTCCTGCTAGCCAAACTGGATTCGTCTTTCAGTAAAAAGCCTCTGATAAAGATTAAGAAACTCGGTGCGGATCAGGTCGTTGCCCTGATAGTCATTGCTTTCGGCATGCTCGGATTCGTAACTACTTACATTATCGTTGCTGACAAGATATCGGCATATATAGATTCACTCAGGCAGTCAGTGGAAGAGTACAGGGAGGCAGTCGACAGATATTCTGATGTTTCCCAGGATATCGTTCCCGTATGGGATTCGATAATCTATGTCTTCACTCTCTGTTTTATAGTTCCGGTTGCCGAAGAACTTGTCTTCAGAGGCATTGTATTTGGCCAGCTCCGGAAAGGGTTCGGCCCATGGGTATCCGTTCTCATCAGCGCAGTTGTTTTCGGCTTAATGCACGGAAGCGATATACACATTGGCTATGCACTGGTGTGCGGGCTCATAATAGCTGCCTGCTATTACCTTACTGACAGCCTTATTGCTTCCATCATCCTTCATATGATCTTTAACATCTTCGGTTCCGGCGTGGCAAGCTTTATGTCCATCGAGTATTTCGGAATATCCGAAGAGATAAGAAATTCATTTATGCAGGTCGTAAATATCGCATCATGTATGTTGATGCCCGTTGCAGTGCTCTTGATGGCTTATCTTGTAAGTGCCAAGCGTAAGAAAGATAAGGCTTTGGCTGAGTCAGCGTCATCCTCGGATAACATGCCTGAAGGATCACCTGTTTCGGGTGAAGATATCAAATTGTCCGCCGGTGACGGAATCGAGGCACAGCAATGAAGAAACACGGCCGTCTGATGTTCGGTATTACCAAGAGGACACGTTTTGCCGTGGCGATGGTAGTCGTTGCGCTCGTGCTCATGATGGCGCTCGGTGTTCTGGGCTATGTCGGAGTATTCGGACAAAGATCCGAGCTCTGCACAGTTGCTGTTACGAATGACAGGGCAGGGGATGTTTTCGGAGGCACGGGAATAAACTGTGACGTTATCCCCAACATCAATCTTGTAAGAGACGCTTCTTTTGAGAGTTCCGTAGATTACTCGAGCATGCTCGTTGCCGGAGCTTCCGAAGGAAGTATATTCCTTACTCCCGACGCGGTTGCAAATGCAGGTTATAACACTACCACCTGTGCCGGTGATACTGCAAGGATCATATCGATCGACAGTGAAGGCGTCATGAGCGAGAAGTTCACCGGAACAGTAACCGGTTTCAAGCCTGCCAGATTAGGCGTCTTGAGCGAGATAAAGGACGAGAAGGATCTCTGGGACGAAGACCGCATAAAGAATCTTACTTTCTACGGCAACACGGTTATCGCTTTAACGGAGAACGGAAGACTTATCTACGAAGTAACGAACAGCCAGCTTACGGGTATCGTCGACTGTGACGAAAGATTTGCCATGGTTGATTCCAATGATTCAGGTGTTGTTGCCGTTGCATTGAGCGGCTCGGTATATATGTCACAGGACGCTAAGAATTATGCCCTCGTATACGATGCGCAGCAGAACGGCTCAGGTGCATCACTTTGCGGAACCGGCTGTAACAGCCAGACATTTGCGGTCTGCTACAGCGACGGAACGATAGTTACCATAACTAACGGAAAGGTTGCTTTAACAAAGATCCCCGGCGCGAAGATCACTGCATTCGTCTCTGACGGCACGAAATTCATGGCAACAAATAAAAAAGGAGAGATCTATTCATCCTCCAACGGAACCGTGTTCAATCTCACCGGAAGCTCTGACTGGCTTTGTGATGACATGGCACCAATGAGCTGTGCCGCTAACGGAATTTTCTGTTTCATCATCAACAATTCCAGAGCCGTTATCGTAAGCCCGACTGATTCAGGTTATCTTGTCGTGAAAAACGAGATTGCGCAATCCGCAGGCGCCGGAATAGGATCTGCTTATCTTACCGATTCGGGTCTTATCATCGTCGGAACCGCTGATAAGAAAGCATTTGCGATCAATCTTGCCACAGGCAAATCAGCATTCCTTAATTCGGAAAACATAATGATCGAGAAGATCTTAGGCATATCAGGTGACAAGGTTTATTACGATTCCGGCAAGGATATCTTTAAATCACAGATCCTTTCGGAATTCTCTGTGGAAGGCAATCTTGAGGGTGTCGATATTATTGCTGACGACATCCTTATCATGGGCCACGCCGGAAAAGCGGCCGGCGGAGCCGTATCGGCTTCTGATACAAGAGAAGCTCCGTGGGCAGTGTCTGATGAATTCGCCTGGGATGTTTATGGCAACGGCACTAATGTCATAGTTGCAGACAGAGCATACAGCGGCAGGAACGGAGCCAAGATCTCCGGTTCGGGAAACGGCGTCCATGCGATGACGCAGTCTCTGCCGGGCAAGGCAAGGGATAATTTCATGCCCGGAACGTTTTACCGTCTTAGCCTTTACGCTCTTTCAGACAGCGTGCCTGACAAAGTGTATTGCTGGGTAGAAGGCGACGGGTTTGGCAGATATGGCTTTGAACTAACTCAGATCGGCGGCAACTACAAGCGTTACAGCTATGTTTTCGCTGTTACGGACCAGATGGCAGATGCAGGTGAGATAAGGCTCAACATTGCTTTTGAGGGCACGGGTCATATTCTTGTCGATGATATCTATCTCGGTCCTGACAGTTACGATACTGCAGGTGTTCCCCAGTATTATTCAGATACCCTTGCATCGGGAAAACCGGATGCTTTAAGGCTTAATAACCTGAATATCGGCAGTTCCGGATATGCAGAGTCTTCACTCTATCTCATGAGTGCGGATTCTGTGTCCAGAGATGTGTCAAATACGTCGAGCAGAGCAGAATACAACGATCCTTATGATATAGCTTTAAATACCCATACAGCCCAGTCTGTAACCAATTCTCTTGAGGACAGCTTAAGACTCGTAAAACAGTGCGGATCTTCTCCCTGGATCGTTATCGGTCCTTATGTAAACCAGAGTGATATCGACAGATTCATGGAGTATATTTGCGGCTCCCTGACATCGGACTACGGCGGCAAGAGGATCGACAACGGTACGGCACTTCCCTGGAGCAGGCAGTTCACGAGATTCTATATCGAGATCAAGGACAGCGGCAAAGTATTCAAGAGTGATATTCAGAAGGCTTCTTACGTCAATTACGTCATCTCGATGTTTACCCAGTCTGAATATTTCAGCGACATCAAGGATAAGACGGTATTCCTGGACGGAATGGTCTACGACGGCGGTACCATGATGTCTGATGCCGATAACCACACCATGGATGTAAAGCTGATCGCAAATGACAGCTCAGCTACATATATCGATAACATCAATACCAGTTATGTTCTTGCCCAGTACAAGTCGCCGCATGTCGTATCAGGCAACAATTCCGGCGAATACATAAATACGCTGGATACGGACGGAAGCAACTGTGCAAAGATCATTTCCGCGATAATGACTACGCAGGCTGACTATGCCGAGATGTTCCTTTTCGATGCCTCGGTAAACTTCGTGCCTTCAAAATATACCGAAAGCGGCATGTTTACCGGTGATAAGAGCTTTATAAACATGGTGACGGTCTCCGGACTTACGACAGACTTTACAGGTTTTGATGAGCTTTATATCGATTTCAGGGAACCGCTCGATCCTGAATCAGCGGCAAGCATCGATCAGTTTATGTCCAATGTCACGGCTGCATGCTTTAGCAAGGGCAACAAGTCTTACATAGTGATCGCAAACTCTTCAAACACACAGCAGAGCTTCCTTATCAACGACACAGGTTTTGGACGCGTTGAGAGCGTTATAAAGCGTTTCTACGATGACAATGGCAGGCTCATTAACGAGAAGACCTCAAGAAATGAACATTTGCGTCATATCCTCCAGCCCGGGGAATTCATAATAATTGAGGTGACTCACAAGAGCTGACGGTCAGTCGGCCTTTATAAAATTGATAAGCTGTTCAGAAGCCTTTGAACTGTTCTCTTTCCACTTTCTGCAGAGCGTTTTGGCAGTAACTTCGTCATCAACAGTGACAGTGGCTGAAAAAGGCCTGTCGTCGCCTGAATAGCTTAAGATCACACGGAATTTTCCGTTTTCAGCAGGTTCAATGTAAGCACGGCTTACCGAATTAGCCTCCATCTCGCGCTTTACTTCTGATGCAGCCTCTTCGAGATGTGAAAGAAGAGGGGCACTAAGTGAAGATACAAGATCCTTTAGAACGGCTCTTCCTCCGTCAGTCAGTGTCAGATTCTCTGTTGAGCCGACGGCATCGCCGGTAAATGAGGCAGACTGGCTCTTATCCATGAGATTTCCCGATATGAGCTCTTCATAAGACCTGCTGAACGTGAAAAAGTCCGTATAAAGCGACTCCATGCACTTTGACATCAGGAGATGGTAGCTTACTCCGGGCGCACGGTCCACGAGATAAAGTATTTGAATTTTCGCTTCCGCGATAGAAATATCAGACATCTTGTATTCCTTAGATTTTTCGTGGCTTTTTGTAATAATTCCACGCTTAATTATACTCGAAAAGAGGTTTTTACGGGTGTATACTCTGAATGATTTTTGAAAAACCCGTAAGGAGAAAACATAATGATTACATTTGATTACCAGAACGCCCTCGATTTTATCGGAGGTGAAGAGGCAGTCGCTAGAATGGAGCCCCAGGTTAAAGCCGCTTCTGATATGCTTCACAAGAAGAACGGCCCCGGAAATGATTTTCTCGGATGGCTCGACCTTCCCACAAATTATGATAAAGAAGAATTCGCACGTATCCGCAAGGCAGCTCAGAAGATCAGAAGAGATTCTGACGTCCTCATCGTTATCGGTATCGGCGGTTCATACTTAGGTGCACGCGCCGTAATCGAACTCTTAGGCCACTCTTTTGCAAACGCAGCATCAAAGAAGGTAAGAAAGAGCCCCCTGATCCTTTTCTGCGGTAACTCCATCAGCGCTACATATCTTGCGGACATGATGGACATCATCGAAGGCAAGGATATTTCCCTCAACATCATCTCAAAGTCCGGCACTACAACTGAGCCTGCCATCGCTTTCCGTATCCTCCGTGCTTACATGGAGAACAAGTACGGCAAGAAGGGTGCAAAGGACAGGATCTATGCAACAACCGACAAAGCAAGAGGAGCTCTTAAGGGCTTAGCTGACAAGGAAGGCTACGAGAGCTTCGTAGTACCTGACGACGTAGGCGGCAGATTCTCCGTTCTTACAGCTGTAGGACTTCTTCCTATCGCTGTTGCAGGCATCGACATAAGAGAGCTCATGAAGGGTGCAAGAGACGCTTCCAAGGCTTACAAGAAGCTTCCTCTTTCCGAGAATCCCTGCTATCAGTATGCAGCAGTCCGTAACTGCCTGTTAAGATCCGGTTATTCAACAGAAGTCATGGTAAACTATGAGCCTTCTTTCCACTTCATGACAGAGTGGTGGAAGCAGCTCTACGGTGAGTCTGAGGGTAAGGACAGAAGAGGTATCTTCCCGGCAGGCGTAGACAACACTACAGACCTTCACTCCATGGGTCAGTTCATCCAGGATGGCGCACGCATCATGTATGAGACAGTCGTTCAGATCGACCAGCCCAGAAGAACATTCTTGATCCCCAACGACAAGACAAATCTCGACGGCCTTAACTTCCTCTCCGGCATGGACATGAACGAAGTTAATGCAAAGGCTATGCAGGGCACGATCCTTGCTCACGTTGACGGTAAGGTTCCGAACCTCTTGATCCACATGCCCGATCAGACAGCATACTCATTAGGTGAGCTCATCTACTTCTTCGAAAAGGCATGCGGTATCTCAGGTTATCTCCTCGCCGTAAATCCTTTCAACCAGCCCGGTGTTGAAGCATACAAGAAGAACATGTTCGCTCTTCTCGGCAAGCCCGGCTATGAAGACCAGAAGGCTGCACTCGAGGCTAGACTTAACAAATAAAAGAAGGCAAGCAATTGCTTTGAACTTTGAACAGTGCAGGGACTGCTTTATGCGGTCCCTGTATCATTTTTGCAATAATTCCGATTTGTATATTCTGTATATCCAATTTGTATAGTTTGGAATAAACGCTGAAATATATAATATGCTTGAGGAATAAGGCATTCGCTTATGTTTGGGGATGCGAGATAGGAATAAAGGAGAATAATTCAATGAAGAGTAAGTTGTTTATGGCAGCAACTGCTGTTATGGCTGTTGTATGTCTGGCTGGATGCTCAGCAGGTATTTCATCAAAGAAATTCGTAAATTCGGTTGAGAGCTGCGGCATGAAGGAATACACGGATTCACGTGAATTTTTAAGGCTGATCGGCGGCACGGGCGAGGATGAATCGTACTATTATGTCGGAAAGGATCAAAAAGCCGATACATTATGTTCTACATTTTTTGGCACTGAGGCTGATTCCGGCGCAACCGAGTTCATTGCATGTATAGAATGGAAGATGGGTGAAGGTGACGATTATCTTTGCTTGAACTATATTTATTATATAGCTGCAAAGAATAAGTCTTCGGCCGAGACAATATATGAGAAAGCAAAGGCTAATGGATTACACGATCAGATCTCAGGAACCAAGAACGGAATACAATATTCGATCAATTATATCGGTGCCGGCGGTCTTCCTGCTCATGACAGTTATTCCGGTGCATACTTAAAAGGAAACACGGTAATCTACATCCGCGGTAATTGCTACAGCGATTGTGATAACGAACTCGTTGAAACAGTATGCAAAGACTTAGGTCTTGAATCACCTTACACATTGAGATAACAGGAGTGGATCATTATGAAAAATAAAGCATTGAAGGCAGTTGCAGCCCTGATGGCTGTTGTTTGTCTGGCAGGTTGTTCCTCTAACAAATATACATCGGACAACTTCATTAATATAGCCAAGAAGTATGGCATGGAAGAGTGCACGGATTATCATAAGTTCGGCATTGTATGGGCAGGTCCCCAAAATGACGCTTCAGTTTACTATACTTCAAAAGACGCAGAACAGGCCGATATTATGTGTTACGAATTATTAGGTTTCGGTCCTGAGGCATGCGTAGAGAAATCCGTTGTCTGCGCTGAAACTTCAACTCCATCCAATGATAATCCGGTGGGCAGCATGTCACATGTGTTTTTGTTTAAGGCTAAGGACGAAGAAGCCGCCCAAAAGATTTATGATTACCAGGCCAATGCACTGAGTAATGCCGAAGAAGGCGAAAAGAACGGCGTAAAATACGTAATATCACTTAGAACCGCCAAATCCCAAGTAGCCAAACCCCTTGATTTTTCTGGCGTTGGTATGCAATCGGGATCAGTCGATTTTGTAGCAGATATGACGCCGGACATGTTTACTGAAGTTGAAGTTGGTTTTGCAAGAGGAATATACATGAAAGGCGATACGGTAATCTGGGTCTACAGTATGTATGATGTAACAAAAACCGATGAGTGCGTAAAAAAATTCTGCAATAAACTGGGGCTTAAATCACCATATTCATTGAAATAACAACAAACTAAGTTAAGACAGGGGCTGCTTCTTGCGGCCCTTGTTTCTATGTGCTCGAAAATAAAGCCGGCAGATAATTGGAGCAGATCAAATATCACCTGCAAGCCCTGCCGTCAATGGACGGCTTCGCCTGGCCTTGAAGGCCCCATTGACTGCAAGGGCTTTGCAGGTGTTTTATTTGTGTTTAAGACGTGGCAAGCCCGCCCTGCATTTAAAAATGCCAGGAAAATATAGTTCTCAAAATGTATAGTTTCGTGTCGGTTGTTTGCGGAGTTTTGTAGGATGTCTTGTCGGTTATCAAATAAAACAGACGACAATTTGCAGGTTTGATGTTGGTTTTGTCGGTTTTGTTGTCGGCTATTAAAGTCAGTTTTGTAGGTGTCGTATTTCATATGTTTCCGGAAATATACGGAATCAGCATATCAGTTGATGGCTTTCATTACATAACCGCCAATGACCGCAACCGGCCTTGAACACCCAACACAGATCAGGCGCTGCAGTCAAGGACGAAGCATTCGCAAGAATGTGCCGTAAGGCATCCTTGACGGCATAAGACTGATCTGTAAAACAAGCATGGACGGTTGCGGTTGGTGTTTACATTTGTAATCATACGAAATCTTCAGTTGTTGCTCCTGAAAGCCCACTGTTTTTAGTGCTCTTCAGCACCAGAATAATGCCTTTGAAAACTATATTTCCTTGTCGGAAAAATCATACAAATTGCAGGTTTATTTTTAACATCTTGTCGGTTTTATGTTCACGTTCGGAGAAAAGTTCGACAAATCCTGTAGAGCTTTGGAGCATTGTATGGTAATTGTCGGCTCAGTTGTTGGCTTTGTCGCAAAAAACCGACAAGAAAATATACTTTTTCGAAGGCTGTTTGTGTGGTGATATTGCAAGCAAGTTTCTCGAATGTTTGCTATAATAATGCGCGTAATTTAAGTAAGAATGAGGTAGATATTATGATTTCAACACTCGAGAATGACGCTTGGCTCATTAACGGCGCAGAACTTATTGAAGATAAGGCAGGTGCGGCTGAAGCAGTTGAAGCTAAGACCGGTAAGGCAGCTGACAAGGCGCAGGCTAAGCAGGGCACCATTGCTTACGGCATCTTAAAAGATCACAACACATCAGGCAATATGGAGCAGCTTAAGATCAAGTTCGACAAGCTGACTTCACACGATATCACATATGTCGGAATCATCCAGACAGCAAGGGCTTCAGGACTTGAGAAGTTCCCGATCCCTTATGTTCTTACAAACTGCCACAACTCCCTTTGCGCTGTCGGCGGAACGATCAACGAGGATGACCACATGTTCGGCCTTACGGCTGCCAAGAAGTACGGCGGCATCTATGTACCTCCTCATCAGGCAGTTATCCACCAGTATGCAAGAGAAATGCTCGCTACATGCGGCGGCATGATCCTCGGCTCTGACTCACATACACGTTACGGTGCGCTCGGTACAATGGCTATGGGTGAGGGCGGACCTGAGCTCGTTAAGCAGCTCCTTTCGCAGACATATGACATCAAGATGCCTGACGTTATCGCTATTTATCTTACTGGCGAGCCTATGAAGGGCGTTGGTCCCCAGGACGTCGCACTCGCTATAATCGGCAAGGTGTTCAAGTCCGGATATGTTAAGAACAAGGTAATGGAGTTCGTTGGTCCCGGCGTTGCAAACCTTTCTGAAGAGTTCAGGATCGGCATCGACGTTATGACTACTGTGACAACATGCCTTTCTTCGATCTGGCAGACAGATGAGAAGACAGAGGAATTTTTCGAGATCCACGGAAGAAAGGGCGACTACAAAAAGCTTGCACCTGCTGATGTTACTTACTATGACGGTGCGGTTGTAATTGACCTTGCGACGATCAAGCCTATGATCGCTATGCCTTTCCATCCTTCGATCGCTTACGAGATCGACTATGTCAATGCTAACCTTGAGCAGATGATCCACGAGACAGAGGAGAGGGCGAAGGTTTCTTTCGGCGACAAGATCGAGTATTCACTGAAGAACAAGATCGTAGACGGCAAGCTCCTTGTTGACCAGGGAATCATTGCGGGATGCGCAGGCGGCGGATTCGAGAACATCTGCGCTGCTGCTGACATCATGAAGGGTACATATATTGGCTCTGACAAGTTCACGATGTCCGTATATCCTGCATCTACGCCGATCTATATGGAACTCGTTAAGAACGGCGTTGCTGCTACGCTCCTCGAGACAGGTACGATACTTAAGACCGCTTTCTGCGGACCGTGCTTTGGTGCCGGTGATACACCTGCCAATAACGCGTTCTCTATCCGTCACTCCACAAGAAACTTCCCGAACAGAGAAGGTTCAAAGGTACAGAGCGGCCAGATCTCTTCAGTTGCTCTCATGGATGCCAGATCCATTGCTGCAACAGCTGCAAACAAGGGCTTCCTCACACCTGCTACGGAGTTCACGGGCGAGTTCAATAACTATGCTTATACATTCGACAGCAAGATCTATTCCAACAGAGTCTTCGATTCAAAGGGTGTTGCTGATCCCAATACAGAGATCCAGTTCGGACCTAACATCAAGGACTGGCCGAAGATGGAAGCACTTCCTGAGAACCTCGTTCTCCAGGTAGTATCTGAGATCCACGATCCTGTTACAACAACAGACGAACTTATCCCTTCAGGTGAGACATCTTCTTACAGATCCAACCCTCTTGGCCTTGCCGAGTTCACACTCTCCCGTAAGGATCCTGAGTACGTAGGACGCGCTAAGAACATCCAGAAGGCTGAGACAGCGCTTGTTGCAGGCGAGAAGCCCTGTGAAGCAGTTGAAGGTCTCCACGATGTAATGCAGGTCGTAAAGAGCCTCATTTCTTTCGAGCACCGCGATACAAAGTCTATCGGATTCGGTTCCGTAATCTTCGCAGTTAAGCCCGGTGACGGTTCTGCAAGAGAGCAGGCTGCTTCCTGCCAGAAGGTTCTTGGCGGCTGGGCTAACATTGCTAACGAGTACGCTACGAAGAGATACAGATCTAACCTCATCAACTGGGGTATGCTCCCTTTCATCATCGAAAAGGGCGACCTCCCGTTCTCTAACCTCGATTACATTCTCTTCCCGGGAATCAGAACCGCAGTCGAGACAAAGGCTGATACGATCAAGGCAATCGCTATCAAGGGCAATGAGACAAAGGAATTCACTTTGACTCTTGGTGACCTCACAGACCGTGAGCGCCAGATAATCCTTGACGGATGCCTCATCAACTTCAACCGCCAAAAATAAGAAATAACTAACTGAGGTGTAGGCTGCCTTTAACCGGGCAGCCTATTACTTTTATAATCGAAAACAGATCATGCCGGAAACAAGAAAAAGACATCATAAACCGCAGAAACAGATAACCTTTGAGTACGTCTTCAAGCAGTGGATAGCACCTCTGTTCATGATAACCGTGGGCGCCGTTATTGCTGCGTTCGCACTCGAAGAGTTCCTGGTACCTTTCACGATCCTGGACGGCGGCATAGTCGGTATCTCGATGATAATCAGCCAGTTGTCCGGATGGCCTTTGGGTGTGCTTACTATCGTTCTCAATATCCCTTTCATGATCCTGGGCTACAGGAGGCTCGGAAAGAGATTCCTTATAAAGGCGATCTATGCAATGATCGTATTCTCAAGCTTCCTCGGTGTTTTCGAACATATGAAGGAAGTTACGAACCAGGAGATCCTTGTAGTCGTATTCGGAGGCGTCCTGCTGGGTATCGGCGTAGGCCTCATCTTAAGATACGGCGGATGCCTGGACGGCACAGAGATCGTAGCGATGCTCTTGTCGCACCACATGGAATTCTCTGTAGGACAGATCGTATTGTTCTTCAACATAATCATCTATGCGGTTGCGGGATTCCTTTTCGGACCTGACAGAGCGCTCTATTCGCTTCTTACGTATTTCATCACATCGAAGATAATAGATATCGTCGAGAACGGAATGGAGCAGGGCAAGTCTGTAATGATCATTACAGATCACGGTAAGGATATTGCTGATAAGATCTATTCGCAGCTCGGCCGTACATGCACGCAGATGGAAGGTAAGGGCATGGTATCTAACGGCAAAAAGACAGTGCTTTACTGTGTAATAACGAGAGTCGAAGTGCCGGCCATTAAGAAGATAATAAACGACGCTGATGTATCTGCGTTCATGACGATCTCAGACGTCTCGGAGATCGTAGGCAATCATATCAAAAGAAGGAAAGCTCCGGTAAATAAAAACAGTGCCGCTCACCCGAAGTGAACGGCACTTATTATATGCGTTGTGTCAGATGTTTAATCTTCCTTTTTGGCTGAAGATCTTATAAGGCTGATGATAAGGAAAACAGATCCCGCGCAAAGCAAAACGAGCAAAAAGGTGAGTGCATTAACGATTGATGACGGTCCTTTCCCGACGAAGGAAGGTCCGGTCATCGATAACAGTATGTCAGAACCACTCATAACTGCTGTCAGGAATTTCATTGTATCGATAGAAATCAGTAACATGGCTATATAAGAAGCTATGACAACTGCAGCTGATATTACAGGAATGACAGCCGGCATTTTACCCTTGCCGCGGATCAGTTTATTTACTCCTGCTGCTATGAAGATCATTCCGATAATGATCATGATATTGTAAAGGTTTTTCATAAAGAGTAATGTCATGGTCTCATCATAGGAAGCTTTCTTCTTTGCGGCATCAACGATCAGGAAACCTATGTTTCCGACACAGGAAACACATAGTCCGATAATGGCAAAAGCATTTATCCCGGAAGTTTTCTTCACTGGCGCATCGCCTTCTGATGACGGAGAGGCGATCGTTCTGAATGAAGCAAGCTTTGTGTTGATGAGCACGATACAAAGAATGCTCATTATGATCAGTAAGATATATATAACAACAAATACCTTCTCCCTGTTAGCGATAGGTGTTACAAGGGATACACCATAAAACTTCATGAAATTTACGTAGGCGTAATTGCGTCCGACGTTGTGTTTCAGAGCATCGAAAACAAAATACAGAATACTTGTGACACCGGTGATTATCGATGCAATAAGGAATATGGCCTTTGCCTTTTTTTGCGCCTTCAGTTCATCCACGGCCGCATCGAAAATGATTTTGCCGATAAGCTTTCCGAAAACCGCGAAAAGCATTACGGTAATGGCAGAATAGAGTATTGTTGCATCTAAAGGTGCAAGCAATGAAAAAGGTTTGACTTGGTCTATAACGCTGAAACTGCCGACCGGAACGAATGATAAGGCAGGTGCCGTGTAAAAATAGTTATAGATCAGACTGCACCATGCACATACCGTTGCAACTGTTCCCGGAATTACCGCGAACCTTATCTTGCGGTCAAGAATGAAGAATAAAAAAGCAGCCACTAACAATAAAACATAGTTCATATGAACCCCTCCCCAATATATCCCAAAAATGCTGCCGCAACCAACAATTGAATTATTATCTATAAACCAGATGTATGTCAATTACCTTATACTTCCAATAAGATATCTGATGCTATATATTTATATTGGGTTTGCTGTTTGGGTGTGGTACAGAAAGGTGAATAGGGGAGCGGTATTATGACTACAGATAAGAATACTTCGTCTGATAAGGGCGGTTTTTCGAGCGGCAGTGACAGCGGACGCAGGCCGGAAGAAATGCGGACAACTTTTAAGGAAATCGATCCCAGACCGCGTATTAATCAGCCAAAGGGATATGAGGACTCTCAGTATTCCTCTTCATTGATAAGAGGAAAAAGGCATGACTATATTTTCCTGCCTCAAGGCTATAAAGATCCTGATACAGGAAAAGAGTACAAAGCCGGATATTATGATGAGCGCGGAAACTTTTATGAGAGGGTAGTCATCAAAGCAGGAAAAAATCTGGAGACGCTTGCCTGCTGTGATTTCTGCGGAACACAGATCAAACTCAAGTGGGTATCCGGTGCTTTGAATTCATGCCCTAATTGCGGCGCAACTCTTCACGAGATTCCGGATAAGACTATCTATGACGACCACTTAAGACCGGTTCCTTCAAATCCGGTATTTAAAGAAAGACCAAGCGGAGGACGTTCTCAATATGATTACGGCACAACATATTCGTTAGGCGGTATTATTGCTATATCGGCTGCTGTGATCGTGCTTGCAATTATCATTACAGGGCTTATTGTCGGCAGAGCAAAGAAGAATGCGGAACGTGAGGTCGTTTATGTGCCTGTAAGCGATTATGAAGGCGGGATCCCTACCCCGACTCCGCCGGATGCACGTTCGTATATCGTGCATTCACCCGTGATAGGTTCTCTGCGTTCCAAGATATATATCAGTGAGGCAGGCGGAACGTTCGAATGGGATGAGAGCAAAAGAGAATACTACTGCAAAGAGCTCAAATGCCATTTGCGTTATATGGACAAAAAAGGACCTGGTGTCTGGGAGTATTGGTTCTCGGGAGTATCTTCAGATTACCCGGATGGCGGCTGGCTGAGATACGACTATGAGACAAAAGCCTGGCAGATCAATACAGAAAATGATAAGTGGACGGATCTTCCGGATAAATACAGTAATTACCATCTCTGGCACATCAATGAACCTTACGATGGCAAGGAATTAGGCAGAGATTATGTCTATATCGGCGGAAGCGGAGAACAATGCAATATCAGTATGGATTCACCGCCGCTTCGAAAATGCCTCTATGTTTATGAAGAGAAAAACTATTACGATCCTGATACCGGGTGCCATTTTTACCTGAACAATCAGATTGGACCGGAGATATGGGTATATTGGTTTGAGGAGACAGGATGGGTGCTTTACGATGACGAGACGGGTTCCTGGTATCACTATGTTATCGGAATGAACGGCGGTTCATGGGAGAAGGCTAATCCGAGTATAGCCAGTATGCATATCTGGCATTTTAAATAGTCTTTATTCTGATTTTGAATGCCCGAAAAGCCTCATTCTTAATCTGCAAAAAGGGGCTGTCTCAAAGGCATCATGAAGGATGGATGGGTGATAGTAGCGGTGACAAATAAAGGGCTGCCTCATTTTGAGGCAGCCCCTTTGGTTTATCAGCAAAGATGATACGGAATATTACTTCTTTCCGAACTGGGTGTTGAGTGCGTCAACATCGGGAAGATCTACGCCAACTTTCTTTTCTACCTTATCGATAGCATCGTTAGCAATCTTCTTGGCATTATCGTCAGCTGCTACTTTTCCCAATGCATCCTGAGCTATGTCTTTTGCCTTGTTGATATCAATATCCATAAGATACCTCCCATAATAGTTTGATAAAAATATTATAGCACCACAAAGTGTTTTGAAGTATATTAATAACATTAGGGATAGGTTTTCGGATTGCTTGAACAGCTTACAGGATGAATTATGAGAGAACTGATCAGTTATTCATGCTCAACATGCGGCGGTGCCCTCACTGTTGAAAGAAATCATAAGGTATACGATTGTCCTTTCTGCGGCAATGCTTATGATTATGTCCAGATGCATCACGATGAGCTCATAAATGACGTGAAGATCAATATGAGTCAGATGGAGTTTTCCGCGGCAAAAGAGAAGTTCAACACCATACTTGAAAGCTATCCTCAGAATTTCGAAGCTCTGAGGGGGATTGTCCTCTGTGACGGCAATCTCAAGTCAGTCGAATCTCTGCGTAAACCCGGAAGCATCAAATCCGGTTTTCAGGATAAGATGCAAAGCTCGATAAAGGATGTAAAAGAGCGTGCGGGAGAGGATGAACAGCCATATTTCAGCAAGCTTGCACAAATGGTTGCTCTGTCTAAAGAGTATGACGGAATACTCGGCATGATTGATAAGAGCACAGCCGCTTCCAAAAACGAATTCAAAAGGATAGCGAATGTTGACAGACAGCGCGAACTGTACAATGAGGCCGCTTTGGACTCGATAAAGGATATAAGATCGATCCTTTCTTCATATCTGTCGGATGATCAACCGTATAATCAACCGTATAATCCCACTTCCGAACTGATAGGCATGGTCATTATGGCTGTGGCCTTTACAAGCATAGCTTATGTCATATTAGGCTTCTTTTGGTCAATTATTGTAGGAGCAGTAATGGCAGGAATCATTGCAGGCGTGGTGCTTCTTATCAAAAGGAAGGACGAGAAGAAGAAAGCGGTCATAAGGGCCAGGCTCAAAAAGGTCTACGATCGTCAGGATGCTTTATTTTCGAGAAAAGAAGCAATCGAGAAAGAATATAAAGAGGCGTATAACGCGCTCGCGGCATTGGAGCCTGAGGACGGCGGGGAAGACGACCTTTTCGATTCCGGCGCGGCTTTAGGGGGTAACTGATATGGAAAACGCGAAAACAGTTATCTGTACAAAGTGCGGCGCCCAGCTGGAACCTGATCAGGAATACAACATCTACAGATGCAATTTCTGCGGTGTTGCTTTCGGAAGTTCGATCCTGTTCAACAAGGACGCGATGGAAAAAGCTGATAAGTCCGTGCAGCTCGGCGAGTTTAACGAAGCGGATATATGGTACCGATGTGTGCTTATGCGCGAACCGAAGAATTTCAAGGCTTTCCGCGGACGTATCTTATGTGCCGGAAAGTGGAAGAACGTAATCGAGATAGATACGGATTTCATGTCCGAAGTTCGAATCAAAAAGCTCTACAAAAGGATAGAAGAGGCGATGAAACATGCTGATGAAGAAGACATGGATTATTTTGCCTCTTTCAGAAAAGTCGTAAGTGTCATAGAGCGTTACTGCAAAAACGAGAATGAGATCAATCCTCTTAATGCAAGAATGGCTAATCTCTCGGAACAGAGAAAGCAATTCTATCTGCAGCAGGAAGAGGCTGAACGTGAAGCTGAGGAGCAGCCTGTAAGAGTAATTACGGAAGTCTACGGTGAAACCGCTGTAAACAGCAGTGTCAAGGAAGTAGAGCAAAAACTCCAGCCGCTTCTGGACAACCGGAAGCACTTGGATCATGAATTCAGGGTCGCAAGACAGTTCCTGATCGGCGTGGAGAAGAAGAAAAGCCTGGATACAACGCAAAAGAAATAGGGAAAAAGGGGGATAAACGGAATGCCGCTGGTAAGAGTGGAAATGCTCAAGGGAAGAAGTCCCGAGTATAAGGAAAAAGTCCTTGAATGCATTCACGACGCGCTCGTGGATGCGATAAACATCGAAGATTGGGACAGATTCCAAAGGATAATAGAGTACGACAAAAACGATTTTGAATTCCCTTCGTTCAAATCTGACAGTTTCATGATAATCGAACTGACCATTTTCCCCGGAAGGACAAAAGAACAGAAGGGGCAGGTGATAGAAAAGATCACGGATAATCTCGGCAGCAGATTATCCATTGATCCGGGTGATGTTTTTATTGTCATTAATGAGCCGCCCCTCGAAAATTGGGGCATCGGCGGAAATCAAAAAGGGTGATGTGCTATGAGTCGTCGAACGATAATGATCTTTCCTGAATTTGAAAATATGGACGTGATCGATTCCATCAGGGAAAAGTTTGATCCGCTTGCAAAGCTTGTCAGACCTCATATCACGCTCGTGTTTCCTTTTGAATCCGATATGAGCGATGAGGAATTGTCCAAAATCCTGGACGAAAGGCTTAAGGAGATTCCACAGTTCAACATTATCCTTAAAGGATTTTCCAAGCACTCAGGCCCTGCCGGCAACTGGCTTATGCTCGATGTAATATCAGGCGGAGGAACACTCAAAAAGATCCACGATATCTTTTATGCAAATGAATTCAAGTCTTTTGACCTTGGGTTTGAATATGAACCGCACATGACCGTTGGGAAGTTTAAGTTTGAAAAGCAGCTTGATGATGCCTATGAGACGGTTAAGAAAAAGAGGGATTCTTTCTCCTGCAAGGTTACTAAGATATCCGTTGAGATGATCGGTGAGAATGAAGCGTCGATCATAATAGTCGAGAAGAGACTGAGAATACCCGCACCTGCCGGGAAAAGTGATTTCCCGCGTTCTTCATTCGGAGCAAAAAAGAATACTGACAAATATCAGCCACCGGCAAGACTTGCTGACGTAAGGACTTACTTCAGGGACGAACGTTACAGCGAAGCACGCGTTCTTTTGACGAGAATCGGCAATGATGAATTTGGTCCTGAAGCAGATCTCATTGATGTATTGTGCTGCTACCAGGTAAGGGATACGGAAGCTCTTCTTAACAAGGTCTCTTCCGGCGCCCGCGCTGTAAAGATGCTGTTTTCGCGCCATGAGATGAAAAAACTGGCAACTGACCTTGATTCCATAGAGAATGATCTGGTGGTCCATATGGTGGAGTACTGTTTCCTCAACCTGATGATAAATGGATTATCAATTAAAGATATGAATGCACTTTACCGGAAAAATACAGGTCCTTCCCCAAAGCGCCCGTCGGCATTTTCGCAAATGGATAAGGAGGACATGGAAAACTTCCGCAGGGAAAAGGCGATGGAAGAGGCAAAAAATCCTTATGAGTTCGATGTTTTCGAGGAAATGGATGACATAAGGGTGAAGTACAGGAGTGCTGTTACAAATCCATACAGGGACTTTTCAAGCGTAGCCTCAGCGAACCTTCATCTTATTGCCGATCTCTTCACTTTGGCAGAGCGGTCAGACCGTTACTATAATCCGTATTACAATGACAACGGTGTTTCTGTAAGGCGTCCGGATGTAAGAGAGCACGACTATGGTGTCAACAAGCCGCCTAAGAAACAAAGAGATATTATGGAAAGCGGCGAGGACATTGGTGGCGCAGGAAGCGGTGAAAGCGACAGCGGCAGTTTCATATACGCACTCATAACAAAGCTTGATGAAAGATTCCCGACTGCTGAAGAGAAGATCAAGCACCGCGATACACTTATGGAACAGATAAAATATGAGGAAGGGCAGATCCTGTCCTAAACGGATAAAAGGTAAAAATACAGAAAAGGAGAAAACTATGGGATTATCGGATTTATTCAAAAAGAAAGACAAGGCAAAGAAGGAACCTGAACAGACCAAGCCTGAAGTTGATGTAGAAGCAAACACAGACGGTTGGACTGCGATCGAGAAAGAGTTCTTGAGAGCATATCCCGGACAGACTAACCCGAAGCATTACGGGACACTGGTCAAATGGTCTCTGGGCGGTAATGATCCCTTGGACGGAATCAGCATTTACGACGGCGGTTCCTACTGGCACTTTGTCACGTTCGGTTTATCAGAGATATACGGAAAAGAGACTGATAACAAGGATATAAGCGGTTATGGATATGAGATGACCCTTAAGCTCAAAAAATATAAGTTTAAGGATGAGGAGAGGGAACTGAAGAATATCTGCGGAATACTTCAGGCCATTGCAAGAATAACGTACAACAAAGGAGAGCTCTTCCTGCCTGATGAGTTTATCCGCACAGGGCAGCAGACCGGAATGGATGCTGATCAGGAATCCAACATCACCGGTTTTATAACGATCTCTGACACATCTGTAAATACAATTGATACGCCTAACGGAAAAGTTGAATTCGTAGAACTTATCGGTATGACAGATTCCGAACTTAAGACGCTGTCGAATAAAGCATCCGTAGTAGAGATCTATAAAAAGCTGGGTTCTGATCTTACGGATTATCACCGCGATCCTGTTGCGTAAGGCAGGTCTGGCAGCATCTAAAACGGATTGCTATCCGGAGGTATGAATTATGTTGGATATCCAGGCAAAAAGCATTAAAGAATTTATTGACTCGATCCCTGGGGAACGCGAAGGTGCAGTAAAGCCTACAAGAGCGCAGTTTACGAGACTTTTGTCCACTCCTTCCGCTGCGCGCAGAGTGCCGGGTATTCCTGTCTACATGAATGAGGATGAGGATTACCATTGCAGCGCTGAGGAAGCGAATGAGGTCAAAGCTTTTCTTGATCGTATGTTCCGTATCAAGACAAAGGACGATCTGATCAACTATCAGAGATACCAGTTCATGCCAAGTGTTCACTACGAACAGTTCATGACATTCTGGAAGAAAGCTCCGCTCTTTGATGTGAATGAACTTAATCCGCAGGGAAGAGCTGGCTTTGAATCATGCTTGAAAGATGCGGAAGCGTTCTATCCCCTCGTTCAGGAACATGGTTTCTATGCCTGGGATATCAGTGAATACATTAATCTGTGCAGGATCGCAGCTGCAGCCGGAATCATCAGCGATCAGGACTTTAATGAGATAGTTGACCGTTTTGTCTGCAAAGCTCAGGCGTTCTATCACTCATTTAAGGAATATGCTTTGTCTTATCTGTGCGGAGCGGTATATTTTATGGCCGCTGAAAATGGTGTTAAGAAAATCGATCCGTTCCTGGATATTCAGAAAAAAGTAGTTTCCAATCTCTTTGAAGAAAATGCTGCCTGGAATTACTTCTCCTGGTACAGACCGCAAGAACGTGAATGGGCACAGATCTATCCCGGCAACAGGGCGTGTTTTATTACCAAAGCTGCCTATGAGAACGGTATCGGATATATGTACCGCGAAAAGGGTGATCCCGATCATCCGGACAGCGGCTGGAGATTCTTCAAAGGCGACGAACCTGATGATTATGTAAATAATCCGGATAATACAGTGATAGTAAGCTTAAACACTATCTGTAATCTGAAACCTGACATTCTGGCATATCTCGAAGCACCATTTAACAGTGCTTACGGTTGGAATGGCAAGGACTGGGTCAAGGAGCCTTTCAACCCGCCGAAGGATTAGAATAAACAAACTGAATTAGGATACCTGGAAATTAGTCAGAACAATATAAAGTAGATCAAGTTTTGCTTTGTGTTTTTAGAAAGTGGGGATAAATGATATGACTTTTTCTGATAAAGATCTTTATAAGCGTTTTTTGGTAATGATAATGTCTGTTTTAGTCGTTGTCATTAGTTTTTCTTCGGTTGTTAATGCGGATTTTGGCCCCAAGCCTTCTTGTGAAGTTACAGTTGTTAATGCACCTGCTGATGAATACTATATTGCTTTGCTGACTAATGGCTGGAGCCGCCATGACGAGTATAGTTACAAAGACTATTTAAGTGATAGAGAAAACGAAGTAATCCAGTTTATTAATGATTATGAAGATGAAGAAGGATACCGGTTGTTTTGTAATTTCAATGTGTTATTTTTTCGATCTAATGAAACTCATAAATACAGATTTTACGATCAATCTTTTCCCGGCACCTATAAGATCATGATTGTTACGTTGGATGGCACAGTCAAAGTTAGCCCGGCTGTAACGCAGAAGGCATTTTCGGCGAAAATGATATATGATTTTGCTTCTAATACGATTCAAGAAAAATATATAGGCGTGTATACAAATTGTATTCCCTGGGTTTTTGTCTTTGCCTTTATTACATTGCTCAATGAAGGATTAATTCTGTTGGCATTTAATCTCTTCCGCAAGAAAAATATCTTACCGTTTCTCACTATAAACATTATTACGCAGATCATTCTTAATACAGCTAACATCATTTGGTATATATCCGGAAACATCGATCACTATCCCGGGGTATGGGTAGCAATAGAAATCGTGATAACGGCTATTGAAGCGGTTTGGTACAGCAAAAAGCTGATCAGAAAGGATGGCTCTGTATCGGTCAGGAGAAACATCCTATACGCAATTACTGCTAATCTGGTAAGTGCATTGACTGATATGCCGGTTCTTATTATTTTGATGCTTTTCCCGTTTTTCAGAGAAAGCTTATAGTAACAGAGGGAGATACTCATAATTCATCTGAAAAATGAAGCTCAAGTGAGTGTTGGGGAAAGGTCATAAATAGTATATGAGAACTCTTTTTATTGGCAATAGCCACACATATTTTAACGACATGCCAAAGCTCTTTGCTGATATATGCAGGGAAAACGGTGTTGATATGCAGGTAACCATGCTTACGAAGGGCGGTATGGGGCTGGATTATCATGCGGACAATGAACAGACCAGGTTTAATATTCTATTCGGTGATTACGATTATATTATCCTTCAGCATGTGGCTCACCCTATGGGTGAGTTCTCTGTCATGGAAGAAGCTACAGGCAGGATAATGGAATGGATAAAGCAGATCCGTTCAAAAGCCTGCTTTTTTATGACCTGGACTGAAGAAGACAATGAGGCTTTTCAGAAAGAGATGTCTTCAAGATATAGAAGACTTGCGGATAAGTACGGATGTAAAGTTGCTCCGGTCGGAGAAAAATGGTGGCTTCATATCCGTGAGCATCCGGAAATCGATCTGTATTATGAGGATAGGCGGCATCCTTCAGTTGAAGGATCCCGGTTAGCGGCGCAGACTATCTATGATACGCTGTTTAACGCTTGAATTCGGGGTGCTCAGCGTAGTATTTGTCCTTGTCTTCGTACATTCGTTCATCAGCGAGCTTTAAGGCGTTGGTTATGTCAGACGAATCATTCTGGTAACTGTAGCCGAGTGCGAAAGAGACATTCTTATAGTGTCTTGACAGAACTTTTACCTTATTGCACTTATCGATGATGTCTTCTTCTGATGTGAAGGAAAGGAAGATCATGAACTCGTCTCCGCCGGCCCTGTATATCTCATCTCCGATGAAGACGTTCTGAAGGATTATGGCAGCATTCTTGAGGAGCAGATCGCCTGCTGCATGTCCTTCGTTATCGTTGACTCTCTTAAGGCCGTTCAAGTCTGCAAATACTATGCCGATACCTTTGAGCGAACTGTCTGCATTGCTCCTTAAGCTGTCGATCTTGTTGTTCATCTCGTTCCTGTTCAGAACGCCGGTGAGCATGTCTATCGAACTTAAGATCTTGAGTCTTTCAAGCAGCTTGTGATTTGCAATCTCGGATGCGACGAAGTAGATGGTAAGCTCAAGAGTTTCCTTGATCTTGACGGCATTTTTGGTGTCGAAGTTGCATGCCCAGATGTAACCCAATGTCTCATCGCCGACATCAAGAGGGAAGAGCACAAGGCTGTCTACATGTTTCTCGGTAAGTGAGTCATACCAGGCGGGATTTCTCTCTTTGATGTATTCCCAGTCATTCCTGTTCTTAACGATAAGGCCGTTGCTGCCGCCGATCGTATCCTTCCATGAGAGGGTGAGCTTATAGAAATCGTCATTAACAATGCCATGCATGCTCTCGAGCATTGAATATTCATTGCGTGATTCGCAGAGAAGTGAACATGTGCCGGCTTCGTTGTCTGTGAGCAGGATTACGCACGACTGTGCATCACAGATCTTTCTGATATCGGAAATGACTTCGTCCATCGTGTGCTGGAAGTTTGTTGCGCCCCTTAACTTGATGCAGGTGTTGAGAACGGCAGAAGCCGTTGAGGCGGAAGATGTGTTGCTCATCTCTTCGCTGTCAGCGCTCTTGGTCAGTATCTGTGAATATGTGCAGTAGTGGATATTGCCTTCGCTCTGCAAAGGAACCATGTAAAGGTTGAACCAAAAATCGTATCTCTCGGGATGCACATAAGTATGCATCGGCTGCTTTAAAACGGCACATCTGTAGCAGAAATCCTCGAAATTCAGATCCTTCGGGAAGTAATTCTGGTAAAGGCTGTTCGGAACGAATTTATCCGAAAGCATCCTGGGTGCTGATTCATCGATTACCTCGATGGAAGCAATGTAGGGAGCGTTTCCCGTGACGATCCTGATATCGCCGTATGAACCATCTTCTTTTGTTTCAACAGAAATGATGCATGTCATTACATCGATCATGTCAACAAAACTTTTAAAGTCCATGGGCAGCCTCCAGTTATTAAGAATTATTGATATTATTCTATCACACCTGACATTTTAAATCGTTGTGAATATATAAATATTTTGAGGAATTGTTGTGATAACGACTGTACCATTATTGACCCTGCATCTGTAGTAGTATTGTTTTCATCAGATATCTTAAACGGTCAAGGAGGCATGAAATGGTATTTCTACAGAACTTCGGACTGAGTGCAAAACGTTTATCATGTCCGAATATATACCCGTATAACGTTTTCAGAGGCAGGGAAGGAATGGTGTTCTTTTTCGAGCCCGTAACAGTCTTGTACGGGAATAACGGTTCAGGCAAATCCACACTGCTCAACCAGATCGCGAACAAACTTAATTTAACAGGAAAAGAATACGCCACACCCAACCGTTATGGAATGGAAGATTACTGCGGAATGTTTTTATCCGAATGTACATATGAACCCGGTGCTGATGAATTTGGCCGGAAGCTTAAAGCCATTCCTTATGACAGCCGATATATCAAGAGTGAGGATATTCTGTATGAGATCAAGAAAATCCAGCAAAAGTCGGTTCTTGAAGAGTGCCTGTCATATGGCCTGGTAACTGACGGGATGAACCCTAATGAAGCACGCGGGTTTCTGGATTCCAATGCCGGAAGAAAACTTCGGGAGAATGTATTGTTTGCTCAGGAGAAATACTCGAACGGCGAGACCGCATTTCAGTTATTTGATGAATTCATAAAACCTGATGCTCTTTATCTTCTGGATGAACCTGAGGTCTCTTTGTCGCCGTCAAATCAGGTGAGGCTTGCGCAGAAACTGAATGACATGGCAAGGTTACTCGGGTGCCAGTTCATTATTGCAACGCATTCCCCGTTCATGCTCGGAACACTGATTGCGAAGATATACAATCTGGATTCAAAAGACTTTAAAGTATCTGATTGGACGGAACTTGAAAATGTCAGATATTTCTACAACTTTTTTATGGAGCATCAGAAAGAATTCGAAGATGAATAACAAAAAGGAAGGCTGCCTTGTCTAAGGCAACCTTCCCGGAGTTTATTTTTCGCGAGCGCCCGAAAATTATTTCGCTACGATGTTTGCGATCCTGCCCTTAACGTAGATGAACTTGACGACCGATCTGCCGTTAAGTGCGCCTGCAAGTCTTTCGTCTGCATTGACGATGGCTTCGACAGCAGCCTGGTCAGCTTCAGCAGGGATGTTGACCTTGAACTGGACTTTGCCGTTGATCTGGACTGCGATCTCGATCTCGTCCTTAACGAGTGCGCTCTCATCTACTTCAGGCCACTTCTGGTTGTATACGGAATATCCGTTGCCAAGTGTCTCACACCAGAGTTCCTCTGTGAAGTGAGGCGCGAAGGGTGCAAGCAGCAATACGAGCTTCTCTGTTGCATATCTCTTGAATTCAGCCTTGCAGGATGCATCCTGACCGTACTTGGTGATTGCATTCAGGAGTTCCATCATACGAGCGATAGGAGTATTGAACTGGAACTTCTCGATATCAGCCGTGGAGCTCTTGATAGCGTAGTTGACAGCAAAGTTGAGTTCCTTGTCGGCAGATGTCATATCGGATTTAGCGGGAAGTGAAGCTGCAATGCCGGTGCTCTCGGCAACACATGTCTCGATCCTTCTGAAGAACTTAACGATAGCCTGGAGACCTGAATCGGACCACGGACCGCCCTCGATGTAAGCAAAGCCGAATCCGAGGTAAGTTCTGAATACGTCAGAGCCGTACTTGCTGATATAGTCGTCAGGTGCAACGGTGTTGCCTCTGGACTTACTCATCTTCTGGCCGTCAGGTCCTAAGATAGTTCCCTGGTGAACGAGGCTTGTGAAGGGCTCGTCGAAGTCGAGCATACCCATGTCACGCATTGCCTTTGTGAAGAATCTTGCGTAGAGCAGGTGCATGCATGCGTGCTCGGCGCCGCCGACATACTTGTCTACAGGGCAGAACTTGTTGATCTTGTCCTTGGAAAACATCTCCTTGTCGTTCCTGTTATCAGGATATCTGAACTGGTACCAGGAAGAGTCAACGAATGTGTCCATCGTATCAGGGTCACGTCTTGCATCGCCGCCGCACTTGGGGCACTTGCAATTCATGAATGATTCGCACTTTGCAAGCGGGCTCTCACCGTCAGGTGTGAACTCTACGTCGTAAGGGAGAAGAACAGGAAGCTCTTCTTCGGGTACCGGAACGACGCCGCATGAAGGGCAGTGGATCATCGGGATAGGTGTTCCCCAGTATCTCTGACGTGAGATGAGCCAGTCACGGAGTCTGTAGTTGATCTTCCATTCGCCCATGCCTATCTCTGCAAGCTTTGCAACGATAGCCCTCTGAGCATCGTGCATCTCCATGCCGTCGAACTCGCCGGAATTTGTGAGATAACCCTTCTTATCGCAGTAAGGGAGCTCTGAATCGACACCCTTCTCAGGCTGGACAACGCGGATGATATCAAGGCCGTACTTGTGAGCGAAATCGAAGTCTCTCTCATCGTGTGAAGGAACCGCCATAACGACGCCGGTACCGTAACCTGCAACAACATAATCCGCTGCCCAGATCGGAACTCTTCTGCCGTTCAAAGGATGGATCGCATAAGCGCCTGTGAATACGCCCGTCTTCTCACGTGTCGTGGACATACGGTCGATCTCGTTGACCTTTGCGGTTGCTTTTCTGTATTCCTCAACTGCATCCCTGCACTCGTCAGTAGTAAGCTTTGCGCAAAGATCTGACTCAGGTGCGATAACTACATATGTGATACCCATGAACGTATCGACTCTTGTGGTGAACACTTCGAGCTTCATGGGGTTGCCGTTCTCATCCTTAAGGCGCTCGCCGTCCTTCTCTACATAGAGAGCAACCTGTGCACCTTCGGATCTGCCGATCCAGTTCTTCTGAAGCTTCTTTGTCTTCTCCGGCCAGTCGAGCTTCGGAAGGTCATCAAGGAGCTCCTGTGCGTAGTCTGTGATCTTGAAGAACCACTGCGTCATGTTCTTGCGGACTACTTCGGAGTGGCATCTCTCGCATGTGCCGTCGATTACCTGCTCGTTTGCAAGAACCGTCTTGCAAGAAGGGCACCAGTTAACAGGTGCGTTCTTACGGTAAGCAAGGCCTCTTTTGTAGAGTTCGATGAAGAACCACTGGTTCCATCTGTAGTAATCGGGAAGGCATGTCTTGATCTCATAATCCCAGTCAACAGTTGTGCCCATTGCCTTGAGCTGGCCTTCCATCGTATCGATGTTCTTGAGCGTTGAATCCTTGGGGTGGATGCCCGTCTTGATCGCATAGTTCTCAGCGGGAAGTCCGAATGAATCGAATCCCATGGGGTGGAAAAGGTTATAGCCCTGCATGTGCTTGAACCTTGCCCAGGAGTCGGTCAGCGAGTAGTTATACCAGTGACCCAGGTGGAGGTTAGCGCCGGAAGGATAGGAGAACATCTCGAGGCAATATAGCTTCTTGCCCTCTGCATCCGGATTAAACTTGTAGAGCTCTGTCTCTGCCCATTTTGCCTGCCACTTCTTGTCGGTCTCAATAGAATAACTCATACTGAAAGACTCCTTTCTTTTAATAGAACAACTAATTATACTCCGATGTATCTGAAAATTACAGTAATTTTGAAAGTAGCAGAAGAGAATTAAATCGGTTCATTTGCGGATACGGTTTTCGCGAAAATGCCGAAAAATCGCCACAAATTGAAATCAGAATGTCACTTAAAATAGGGCGTCGCGTCATTGATTTTTGGATTTTTGAATGTGATAATAAATTGAATTTTTACAGACATTTGCGCGCCTTTACGGCGTTTTTCGAATATATGAGGTGAAATCATGGGTTTAGGCATGGAAATCGGTGTCGACTTAGGCACCAGCAGCGTTCTTGTTTACATCAGAGGTAAGGGTATCGTTCTTAAGGAGCCCTCGGTTGTTGCTGTAAACAGTAAGACAGGTAAGGTTCTGGCAGTAGGTGAATCAGCTTCGCTCATGCTCGGCCGTACCCCCGGAATCGTTGAAGCGATCAGACCTTTGCGTGAAGGCGTTATCTCTGACTTCAGAGCTACTGAAGTTATGCTCAAGGCATTCATCGGCAGAGTCTGCACAGGCCTCCGTGCTACATATTTCAAGCCTACGATCGTTGTATGTGTTCCTTCGGTAATCACACCCGTTGAGCAGCAGGCAGTTGAGAATGCCTGCCGTCATGCAGGTGCAAAGGACGTATTCCTTATCAGAGAGCCTATCGCTGCAGCAATCGGCGCCGGTATTGATATTACTAAGGCCTGCGGTTCAATGGTCGTTGACATCGGCGGCGGTACGACGGACATCTCCGTTATCTCACTTTGCGAGCCTGTAGTTGACGCATCTCTTAAGGTTGCAGGCGACAAGTTCGACGAAGCCATCATCAAGCATGTAAGAAAGAGACATAACATCCTCATCGGTGAGAAGACGGCAGAAAAGCTCAAGATCGAGATCGGCTGCGCTTATCCGAGAGATGAGGAGCTTACATTAGACGTTCAGGGAAGAAACATCATCACGGGTCTTCCTTCAACAGTTACGGTATCTTCGACAGAAATGCTCGAAGCTCTTGAAGAGCCTATCACACAGATCTTTGAGGCAGTTCACAACGTTCTTGAGAGAACACCTCCGGAACTCATGGCTGATATCTCACAGAGAGGTATCGTAATGACAGGCGGCGGCGCTATGCTCTATGGTCTTGACCACATGCTCTCCAACAGGATCGGTATCGATGTATACCTTGCTCAGGACCCTGTATCCTGCGTTGTTATCGGAACCGGTAAGGCGCTCGACATGATGGATAAGTTTGCCGCATTATCTGATAACTGATTTGTGGCAAAAGACCGCTATCTGATTGACTGAAACAATTACTAATGTTATATTATGCGCGTCAGGGTAATACTTGGCGCGCATTCGTTTTGATTGATATTTCTTATTCAAGTTAGTTGATAGATTATCCCTTTAGCAGTATTTTTTCGATTAATAGGATTATTGCGGGAATTCAAACGGAATTTTATATTTGAAAGGCGTTTATGGACGAACTAGACAACCTTAATTCCAAGACGGATTCTGACTTAAGACAGATAGCCGTTGCATTCGGAGATTTCACTCCCGAAGAAGCAGAATTGAAGACAAGAGACGAACTCATTATGGCAATTACAGGTGCCAAGGATATCGGCGATGTCACTGCTGTTGACTTAACCGAGGACATTGTCCCTGCAAAGCCTGTGTCAGTTCCTGAGCCGATGAAGAGCACAGAGAACAAAAAGTCATTAGATGAGCTTATCGTCGATGTAGGCAGGACCGCAAGGTTCGAGACTAACGACTTGGCCGATGCAATGATCAAGGCCGAGAAGGAAGAGGAGAAGAAAGTGGCCAAGAAAGAGACAACAGAAGAAGTAAAGAAGGCTGAGCCTAAGGCAAAGAAGGCAGCTAAGGCCGTTAAGGCCGGGAAGGCTGACAAAGCTGAGAAAGCCGACAAGGCTGATAAGGCAGAAAAGGCCGAGAAGGCTGAGAAGAAGCCCGCTGCAAAGACATCCAGAAAGACAAAGGCCAAGGCAGAGGAAGCCGCACCTGAAAAGGCTGCCGAGGCAGTTGCTGAGGTAAAAGCGTCCGCTCCTGAGGCTGATAAAGCTTCCGCAAAGGATGAGAAGAAGCCTGCGGCAAAGACAAGAAAAACAAGATCCTCTAAGAAGGATATTGTTCCTGCTGAGGAAGCAAAAGCTGCAGAACCTACACCCGTAGAAGCTTTGGCAGCGGCTGCAGAGGCTGAGGCACCTGCTGAAGTAAAGGCGGAAGCTCCCGCTGAGGCTAAGACTGAGGCACCTGCAGCGGCAAAGGCTGAGAACAAGCTTGCTGAACAGGGTCAGAACCAGGGCCAGGGTCAGGGCAAGCACGGAAGATCCAAGAGAAGAAAGATAACATTCGGTCCGGGTCAGGATACAAAGACCGTTGAAACGGTTGAGGAAGCACCCGCTGAGGCTGAGGAGGAAGCTCCCGAGCAGAACCTGCCTGTTGAGATCGAGATCGAAGGCGTTCTTGCCATCAACAACAACGAAGGCAACAAGAATGATTTCTGCGGCTTCGTTCACAGAAACAATTACCTCCCCGGTGAGGAAGACGCTTATGTTCCCGGGCAGCTCATCAAGAGAATGGGCCTTAGAAGGGGCGACTATATCAAGGGTTTTGCCATTCCGAAGAGAGGCAAGGACAGATATGCACCGCTCAAGCGTGTAACAGAAGTTAACGGTATTCCCGTAACAGAAGGCGATTATGAGAACATCAGAAGACGCCCTAAGTTCGAGAGCCTTACAGCGATCTATCCTAACGAGAGACTTGATCTTGAGACTGATAAGGAAGATATCTCCACAAGGATCATCGACCTTTTCTCACCTATCGGTAAGGGCCAGAGAGGTATGATCGTATCACCTCCGAAGGCCGGTAAGACGATCCTCCTCCAGAAGGTCGCAAATTCCATCACTGCAAACAATCCCGACTGCGTTCTTATCGTACTCCTCATTGACGAGCGTCCTGAGGAAGTTACGGACATGCAGAGGAATATCCAGGGTGAGGTCGTTTACTCGACATTTGACAAGCGCCCCGAGAATCACGTAAGAGTAACGGAGCTCGTTCTCGAGAGAGCGATGAGACTTGTAGAGCTCGGCAAGGATGTAGTAATCCTTCTTGACTCCATGACAAGACTTGCAAGAGCTTATAACCTTACGATCAACCCCACCGGCAGAACCCTGTCGGGCGGTCTTGATCCGGGATCACTCTACGGACCTAAGAGATTCTTCGGTGCAGCCCGTAACATCGAGCACGGCGGAAGCCTTACGATCCTTGCAACAGCTTTGATCGAGACCGGTTCCAGGATGGACGAGGTTATTTTCGAGGAATTCAAGGGAACGGGCAACATGGAAGTCACTCTCGACAGAAAGCTTGCTGACAGAAGAGTCTTCCCGGCTATCGCAGTCGACAAGTCCGGTACCAGAAGAGAGGATCTCCTGCTTACACCCGAAGAACTCGACGCTGTATGGCTCATCAGAAGAAGGATCGCGGAAGCAGACACGATCACGGCTACCAATGCTGTCATCAGCTTTATGGAGAAGACCACGAGCAACAAGTCTTTTGTCCTTTCCGTAAAGAAATCTTTTGCAACCGATTGACAACCGCATACTATTCAAGTAATATAGCAAGGCTAACACGAAGAATCCGGTATGACATACGTGAGATTAGGGTTACGCGTCATATCTTTGATTGAGAGGTGAAAGGTAAAATGAAAGAAGGAATTCATCCTAAGACGCAGGTCGTTACAGTTA
>JAFWQC010000002.1 GCA_017509245.1 Clostridiales bacterium
CTGCGCTACAACGCCTGCGAGAGCTGACGACAGCAGATATGGTTCAGAACCCATGTCAATAAGTCTTACGACCGTCGAAGCCGCGTCGTTGGTGTGAAGCGTAGAAAGTACTAGGTGACCTGTAATAGCCGCTCTGATGGCGATCGTGGCAGTCTCGGCATCACGCGTCTCACCTACCATGATTACGTCAGGGTCCTGACGCATGAGGGCACGCAGACCTATCTCGAATGTAAGTCCCGCCTGGGGATGAACCTGAACCTGATTAAGTCTCGGGAGGTTCTTCTCGACAGGATCCTCGATCGTACTGATGTTGATCTGCTTATGAGAGAGTGAACCCAAAGCATTATAAAGCGTTGTAGACTTACCTGAACCCGTAGGGCCAGTGATGTAGATAAGCCCGTTAGGCATCTTGAGCATCTCAGAGAACTTCTTAAATGCATCATCAGCCATACCGAATGTCTCGTTATGGTCGATCTCAACGACTGACATGATGAGACGCATAACGACCTTCTCGCCGAATACGGTAGGAATTACGTTAACACGGACGTTAACGATCTGTCCCTGGATCCTTACTCTGAAGTGACCATCCTGGGGGATACGGCGCTCGGCGATATCCATCTCGCCCATGATCTTGATTCTGGCAACGAGCGAATCCTGAACGTTCTTCTGAAGCGTAATGTAGTCAAGAAGCGTACCATCGATACGCATTCTGACCATGACGTTTCGCTCAAACGGTTCGATATGGATATCTGAAGCGTTATCTGAGAAAGCTTTGTCCAAAAGCGAGTTAACAAGGTTGATGATAGGCGCATCATCTGCACCGGCACTGGTATCGATGACGAGTTCATCAACGTCCAAACCGGTTGCGTTGGTATTTGCCGTTTCAGCGGCTGCCTTAGCCTTGATCTCAGCATACTGATATTCGATCGCACTCTTCAAGGGCTCTAACTGGGCAAGAACGGTATCGACCGGCATACCGATAGTTTGCCTGATATCTTCTATGGCATAGAGATTGAGAGGATCGTTAACTGCAAGAATGATCTGACCTTCATTGTTGGCAACAGGCATCATTATGTACTGTTCTGCCATCTGCTTCGGGATCAGTTTTACGGCTTCAACATCGATCTTATATGTTGAGATATCAATAAGCACAGTACCAAGTCGGTCTGCAAGAGCAGTAAGTATCTGTTTTTCAGTCGCATATCCTAAATCCTGAAGGACTTCACCGACACGCTTGCCCTGAGACTCCTTTTGGATAGTAAGAGCCTCTTTGAGCTGCATCTCGGTGATATAACCTGCCGATACGAGCAGGTCACCTATTCTAATCTTGCTGGCCTGAGCGTTGTTATCCATGATTATGCCTCTTTTTCAAATTGCGGTTTATCGGTCATATAGAAATACAGATTGATCTTCAATTCCTTGTACTCCGGATTCATAAGGGTCTTATTGCCCTTTTCATCTTCAACCCAGACTTCCCTGGCGTCACCCCATGTAAAGCCTGTAACTCTGATTGAAGGCTTTTTGGTTATATTGTTGATCAATGTCTGGCACTTATCCTGAGGGCCCTGAACGACCATCGTAATTTTTGCATACTGAACCTCTGCCGGTTTTGTATTGGTAACGCCGGCGATGGCCTGAGAGTAATATGTCTGAAGTGACTTAACGTCTAAAGCAGCCAAAGCAGATGAATCTTTAACCGTTGTGCCGGTATCGATAGCAGGAGCGCTGATCTGTTGTTTTGTTTTCTTTATCTTGGCGAATGTATAAGGAGCTTCAGAAATATAGGATCCGTCTCTTATATCTACAGCAAAATCCACAGGGGTCAGCCCGTAACCTAAGATATAAGACGTACCCATCTTCTCGATCTTGGAGTTGTCCATTACATCGTAGAAATCTTTGGTAGACGCATTAATGTCCGTAACGGCTTTGTTGTAAAGGATTTCAGCAGTTCCAAGCTGAAGTGTCTTCATCTTGTATTCCTGCCTTGTAGCCTCAGCTGTCTTGATCTTATCGTTAAGTTCTATTGTTCTCATGATGGCGGGCCTTATCATGTACCAGCTAAACAGTGCCACTACTGCAATATAAAGAACGATTCCGATAGTCCTTTTATCCTGCGGTTTAAGAGATGCATCAAATTTCATAATCAAGCCTCCTTATCCGCTTTTTCTGACTCTGTCTTGCGCGCCGAAAGCGAGCAGACCACGTTTATCTGCCATCCGCTTTCGCCTCTTCTGTTTTTGATGGCGGTATAACCTGTGTAGTCGATCTTCTCGAATGTATCCATTTTCATAAGGTCTGCAATAAACTGGTTGATCTTCTCAACCTCTTCAGACTGGGCCGTAATACTGAAAACACCCGATGTGGCATTATACGAATTGAAGATAACGGTTACCCCATACTTTTCAGCTGAATTGCTGATAAGCTTGTTAACCTCATAATCAGGGATCGGATATGAATCAAGATACTGATGAAGCAGATTAAGTCCGCCCTGTCTGCTGCCTACAGCCTTGATGACATCCGTGATCTGCTCGTATCTCTTAACGTTCGCAACAGTAGCAGGTTCACTGTTTATCCTGTTGAGTTCTTTCAGCTCACGCTGTTTCAAAAAATTAATAGTAAACAAAGCCGCATATGTCATGACCAGCAAAAGAAGGAATCCGCCTGCCGGAAGGATCCATTTCAGAGCCCTCCTTCTCTGAACGAATTTGTCCTCGCTCTTCCTGTTTGCAGTCATGATATCGACGCGCGTAGGATTCAGCTTCGAAAGACCTGCAATGGGATATACGAAATACGGAAACTGCTTTAAGCTTTCCTTTGATTTAACGTAACTCGGGCAGGTAACCGATGACAGATTGATGTTGCTGTCAAAATCCGAGATATCTTCAGATAATCTCACAACCTGCTGATCACCCAG